>JBEQBX010000077.1:0-13869 GCA_041639595.1 Porphyrobacter sp. | reverse complement strand
CTTTCGGCAATGCCCGGCAGGCTGCTCGGATCGCCGCCCAGCCACGGCAGGTAGGGATTGCGCCGGGCATAGGACCACAGCTCCACCCGCTCGCCAGACCGCGTTGACGGACCCCTTGCGTGGAACCCCACGGTATCGGCCACCACCAGCGTATTGGCAGGCACAGCCAGCGCACGGTGGGGCGGCAGCTTCATGGCGGCCAGATCGCCTTCCTTGATCCGCGGCGAACCGCGTGCCGATAGCCGGTCAATCGCCTTGGGATCGGCCAGACTGCGGGCGCGCTCCCAGGCCAGCCGTTCCGGCGTGAAGCGGTGCGATCCGGGGACGTAGGTGAACGGCCCGTCCTCGACCGTCACGGGATTGAGGAACAGCCATGCCTTCAATGATGCGTGGAAGCTGTCAGCATGCAGCGTTTCCTGAGGATCCGGTTCATTCCCGCCGGCCTTGCTCACGATCGTCTGGATGTAATGGAGGGGCGTGATCCGGTAGCTGGCGACATAGTGGAACAGGGCAACGATGTCTTTGCGCGCCAGCAATTCGCGCATGGCGGGAATGGCACGCAGCATATCGGGGTCGATCGCCATGCGCCGCGTGATCGCATCGCCCTGCCGCATCTCGCGCACTGGCCCTTCGTAGCCGAGCACCGCTTCGCGGAGTGCCGGGAACACATCGGGCGGGATAATGTCGGTGATCGCCACGAAGCCGTCTCGGTCGAACGCCTCGCGCCATTCCGGCCGCACGTGGCGGGCAAGCCGTCTGCGCCGCCACCGGCAGAGCGCATCGGCCGCCCGGACCCGCGCTGTGTGCAGGCCGAACGCGTTCAGCCGCTGCGAACCGATCAGCGGATTATCGAGGAAGCTCTTGGCCCCGGTTGCCAGCTGGAGCCCCCATATCGGGGTCATTAGCGCCTTGCGGATCATATCGGCCAGTCTGCTTTGCATAGGTCGTTGCAATGCGGAGGCTTAGAACCGGAGGGGTTTAAAGCAACGAACTTTTTCAATTCCGCGGCGGAACGCGGCTTGCTGCGGCTGCCCGGCCACGCCCCGGCCAAGAGGCAAGCCTTCACGCCCCGTTCAGCGCAGCCGCACTAGACAAACACCCTCGCGCGCGGGCATTGCCGGCCCGGTCACGTCCGCACACCGTCAGAGGATCAAAGCGCCATGAAGCAATTGCTTATCCCCGCCGCCGCTCTTGCTGCATTCGCCGCCACTGGTCCTGTTGCGGCCCAAGGCGTGAACGAGAAGATCAACATGGTGATCGCCTATAACGAATCCGAATGCCCCGTCGCCCAGCCCGGGGAAGTGGTGGTGTGCGAGATTCTGGTCGAGGAAGACCGTTACCGCATCCCGTCGAACCTGCGTTACAGCGATGATCCGGCGAACAAGGCGTGGGCCAATACCGTCGAAGAAATCAAATATGTCGGCGATTTCGGCACGATGAGCTGTAGCCCCGCAGGCGTTGGCGGCATCACCGGCTGCACCCAGAAGTTCATCGAGGCCGCCTACAAGGACCGGGCCGAGGCCGATGGTGTCCGCTTTGGTCAGCTGATCGAACAGGCCCGCGCCGAACGCCTTTCAACGATCGATGCCGAGGCTGCCGCCGAGCAGGAGCGCGTCGAGATGATCGAGCGCGAATACATGCAGCGCCTTGAACGGGAACGCCAAGGCGAACTGCCGAACGAAGGGGCGCTGCCGCCGCCGCCGAAATAACCTTCCGGATCAGACTCCGTAATAGTCCCGGTACCACGCCACAAACTTTGCGACGCCTTCGCGGAACGGAGTTTGCGGCGAATATCCGGTGAGCGTCCGCAGCAGCGAGGCATCGGCCCAGGTTGCAGGCACATCGCCCGGTTGCATGGGGAGGTAATTGCGCACCGCCGCGCGCCCGCATTCACCCTCGATCGCGGTGATGAAGTCGAGCAAGCGCACCTTGTCGCCATTGCCGATATTGACGGTCCTGAACGGGGCAACGGGGGAGAGGCTGTCACCCTCGGCGATGTCATCCGCGCTGTCCGGGCGCACCGGGGCGGCATCGATCAGCAGGCGGATACCGCGCACCAGATCGCTGACATAGGTGAAGTCGCGGTACATCTCGCCATCATTGTAGATGTCGATGGGCGTCCCTTCGAGGATCCCGCGCGTGAACTTGAACAGCGCCATGTCCGGCCGCCCCCACGGGCCGTACACCGTGAAAAACCGGAACATGGTCGTGGGCAGGTTCCAGAGGTGCGCGTAGGAATGCGCCATCGCCTCGTTCGCCTTCTTGGTGGCGGCGTACAGCGTCAGCGGGGTATTGACCTTGTGCATTTCCGAAAACGGCATTTCGGTATTCGCGCCATAGACGGACGAAGTAGAGGCCATCAGCAGGTGGTCGACCTGCAATTCACGCGCACATTCCATCACATTGAACGCGCCGGTGAGGTTCGCATCGACATAGGCGCGCGGGTTTTCCAGACTGTAACGCACCCCCGCCTGCGCGGCGAGGTGGACGATCACATCCGGCTTTTCCGCCAGCGCCAGCGCGTGCAGGCGGTCGAAATCTTCCAGCATGCCTTCGGTGCAGGTGAAATGCGGATGCTGGAGCAGCATCTGGTGCCGCCGCTGTTTGATCCGCACGTCATAATAATCGGTCATCCCGTCATAGCCGACGACGCGAAAACCTTCGTCCAGCAGCAATTGCGACAGGTGAAAGCCGATAAAGCCGGCCGATCCGGTGACGAGGATGGTCTTCACGTGCGGATCCTTTTCGCAGGCATTTCAGTCAGGCGGGCTATGGGTGATGCGGCAGGCCGTCAAGGGCGCGGCAGGGTTGCCGGGTCTGCGGTGCGCCGGCGGCTGGCCGCCAGAGCGATGGCGACAGTCACAATGACCGGCCCGAGCCAGTCTGCGATCCGGTCGGCATTCTGCCACACGCGCCAGTCAAATGCTGCGTGCCACGGCATATTGCCGCGCAGGCCCTGCCCCAATTGTTCGATCCAGCGATATTCCGCCTGCGCAACCTCGCGCCCGATGAAATAGCCCGACGCGAGCGCGGCCCCCGCCCACCAATTCCCGGTTCGCCATCCCACGATTGTCTGGATCATCGCGGCGACGACAGCATGTTCGATCAGGCCAAATCCCATGTTCCGGCACTCCGCAGGTCAGGTCGATCAGTCAGGCTGAAGCGGTTGCCCTCCAAACCGGGCGATGGCGTGGCTGACCACCTTGCTGATGGCTTCGTCCGAAAAGAACCCTCCGGGGATCAGGCAGGTATCAATCAGCACCCGGCGGAACGCGGCAAAGGTTGCGGGATCTGGCGGAATTGCTTCGGTCCAGAACCGGTCAAGCCCGCCCTGAAACGTCATGTCCGGCAGATCATAGACCGCCTTGCCCAGTACGACGCAGGGAACGCCGCGCGCCAGCGCAAGGGTGCCGCTGGTGCTGTTGACGGTAACCATCCCCTTGGCCCGCTCGGAAATTGCTTCGATATCGCCCCAGGCCAGATAATCCACCCGGTCGGCAATGCCGAACCGCTGCGCCAGATCGCTGGTTTCCAGCTGCCAATCGCGCACGCCATTGTCGAGCGGATGCTCCTTCACCACCAGCCGCGTGCCCGCCGGGGCGTGCTGTGCGAAGGATTGCAGCACCAGCTTGATCGGCTCCATCATGCCCGCAAAGGGGGAATGCAGGCGGATTTGCGCATCCGAATCAAGCTGCAGGGGGAACAGGAAATAGTCCGCGTCGTCGGCCTCCAGCCGCGCCAGCAGCTCTGCACCCTGCTGGCGGCGTTCTTCGCGCCGGTTCAGTTTGCGCGCCCACCCCATGCCTTCGACCAGCGGGTGCCACGGCCGGTGATTGCGCCAGCCGGGATAGCGCCAGCGGGTCAACACATCGGCCACGTTATAAAGCAGCCCTTCAGTGGCGCGGCGGCGGAATGATGAATGCACCTTCTGGTGATGCGGCACCGGCGGCAATTCGGCCGCGCGGGTGCGATACCACTGCGGATCGCGGGACAACTGGCTGTGGCCGTTGACCCCGCCTATTTCCATCGTCACCCAATCGGGCCGGATATAGCCTTCCTCGAACACCCAGATGGTCACGCCGTTCTGGCGGCAAAATTCCAGCGCGGTGATGTGGTGGTCGCGGCAATCACCGAACAGCATGACGTCAGTGATGCTGTGTTCGTTCAGCAGCCGGACGAAGGTTTCGGGCCAATCGGCCAGTGTCCCGCGATAATCGATCCCGTTGGGCAAGCGCCAGAACGCGCTGTCCCCCCCGTTGAAATTCACCTTGAAGACGTGATGCCCTGCGGCCCGCAAACCTTTTCCAAGCTGCCGGAAAAACGGCCCCATAAGTCCCTGAAGCAGCATCACGCGACGCTGCTTTTGGGGCGCGCCCCTGGCGGCGGAAAGGGCGTCTGGAACGGTCATGTGAAGATCGGAGCCATGCTGGAACACATCGTGAAGCGCAACCGCCCTAGTCCCTTGGTTGCGAGCTTGTCGATGCTCTGCCCAAAAATGTTTTTGCTTTTGAGCACATTTCGACGCAAGCGCGACATCATGGCGAAAATAGGGCGCAGCGCAATGGGAATCGTTGACGGGAAGGTGGCAGATTCCCGTCACGCGGCGTGCTGCTGATGGCGGAATTGCTGCGCGACCTTGCTCTTTGCGCCCCGGTGTTTGCGCTGCTCGTGATCGCAGCTGACGCCTGCGCCGCGCCGCGCCGGTGGACATCTGTGCTGCCGCGCAGCCTGTCCGGAACGGCGCTGCTGCTGCTGGTCATTGCATTCGCCTTTGCCGTGCTGCTGGTTATCACGGGCGCGCCGCTCATCGCCGCTATTGGTGTTATCGCTTTGGTTGCGGCCTTCTCCGTGATCTCCAACATCAAGCGCCGGGTGCTGGATGAACCGCTGGAATTTTGTGACCTTGCGCTGATCATCGTGATCTTTCAGCAGCCGCAATTCTACTTTTCGGCGCTGCGGCCGTGGCAGACGGTCCTCATTCTGGGCGGTCTGGCGGGGGTAACTGCCACCCTTGCGGCGCTGACCACCGCCGATCTTGCCGCGCGGGTTGCCGGGGCGGTGATCGGGTTGGCGGCATGGGCCGGTCTTCGCCTGTTGCTGCCGCGTGTGCGCGGGTCGGGACTGGCGCCTGTTCCCGATGCCGATGCCGATGTGCAGCGGTTCGGTCTGGTGGCCTGCCTGTTGCTGCATTGGTATGACTGGCGCCGTTCGCCCGATCCTGCGCCCTGCGTCGAGGCACCCGTTCCGGGCAAATCGGGGCAGCTGGTGGTGATCGTCCAGTGCGAATCCTTCACCGATCCCGCCGATCTGTTCCGCGATCCAGCGCTGGCGCTTCCGGGTTTGACGACGGCGCGCAAGCTGGCATGGCAGGCTGGACGGCTGCTGGTGTCGGGCTTCGGGGCCTATACCATGCGCACCGAGTATGGCGTCCTGTTCGGCCGCGATGAGGCGCTGCTGGGTACGCGCCGGTTCAATCCATTCCTTTCGGCAAGCGGTGAGACCAGCTGGGCTTTGCCAAACCGGCTTGACCGCAAGGATTGGGCAAGCTGGTTTCTGCACCCCCACGATCTGCGCTTTTACGGGCGCGACCGCCTGATGCCGAAGAGCGGGTTCAGCACGATGGTGGGGGAAGACAGTTTCGCTCCGCCCGCTCCGGATGAAGGTCGTTACGTCACGGACGCGGCGATTGCCGACCAGATCATCGAACTTGCGCAGGATCGGTCGCGCGCCGGGCTTGTCTTTGCCGTCACGATCGAAAATCACGGGCCATGGCCGCCGGGGGACAAGGGCGCTTCAAACGCGGCAGACCCGTATTTGCGGCTGCTGGCGAATGGCGATGCCATGCTTGCCCGGCTGATTGAAGAACTTCCCCGTACCGGCCGACCGGTGATCCTGTGCTTCTTTGGCGACCACCGGCCCAGCATTCCGGGCGCCAGTGACCCGGGACCAGACCGTCACACGCATTACGTGCTGCTGCGCTTCGCGGCCGACGGCACCCCGCTTAAGGCCGCTGACCCCGACCAGGACATGACACCGGCCGAACTGCACCACGCCATTCTTGCCGCCGTCCGATTAGGGGAGGCGGAGCGACAGCAAAAGCCGGTCCCGCAGGAAGCGGGGCAGTAGCCGGTCAAGCCAGCGCAGCGGCAGGAAACGCCTGGGCACCACAACCTCGGCTCGCCCGGCCATGACGGCAGCAATCGCCCGCTGGGCCACGACCCCTGCGGATACTTCGCCCGGCCGGGATCGTGCCGCAGCACCTTCCCTTGCCGCAAAAAAGCCGGGGGTGATTAACGTCACGCTCACCCCGCGATGGCCCACGGCCAGCCGCAGCGCGTCGGCGTGTCGGGCAAGGCCCGCCTTGCTCCCCGAATAGGTCGCAGCAAATGGCAGCGAATGCGACGCGGCGGCAGTGCCCACCAACCCGATGCGCCCCTTTCCACGCGCTGCCATGCGTTCGGCGAGCATTGATGCCATCGCCGCCGGCGCGGTGTAATTCGCTTGGATAAGCCGGATGACCTGCGCCGGATCTTCCACAAGCGCGTCAGGTGGAAGCGTGTCACCCTGACCCGCCACAAGCAGGGCGAGATCGAAGGGATCGGAGGCGTCCTCCTGTGCCAATGCATCCAGAACGGACTGGAAATCACCGAGATCGATTGACCGGACTTCGGCTGTTGCACCGAGCCCGCGGCTGAGGGTGGCGACATCGTCCAGACGCGCGCGATCACGGCCCCAAAGCGAAAGCCTCGCTCCGGGCCGGGCGAGCCGTGCCGCCAGTTCGCGACCCAGATTGCCCGACGCACCGGTGATCAGAACGCGGGCATGATCAGGATGCGTCAGGTGAAGTTCCTTCCCCAGGGAAAACCCCTGTGACATGTTCGCAACTGCGGTATTCTACTGAGTTCACTTGAGCGAGCTACGGGAACCTGACGATCATCCGTGAGTTTTTCAAGCCAAGACGAATGCAATTAGATCCAAACAATGTAACCATTGTCACCTATGATGGTATAGTCGCACACTGCGCGCTTCCCTAGTGGCGGTGCGTCGCTGCATCAATGGAGGCGAGCATTAACAGGGTATCGGGCGATGGTTCCAGCCGTTTGAGGCTGTTCCGGAGCGCGCGCCTGGAGCGACTGACGGTCGTCTCCGCGCGGGGCTTTGTTGCGCTCTGGGCTGTGCTGCTTCCTGCCATCGGCCTGACCGGAGCGCTCACCGCGCTGACCTGGTGGGCCGTGCCGCTGTTCGTTGCCGGACTCATCGTCTGGACTGTCACCGAATATGCGCTTCACCGTCATGTCTTCCATCTGCAGCCTACCTCGCCGGTGCTGAAGCAGATGGTTTTTGTGATTCACGAAAATCATCACGCAGAACCGAATGATCCGTTGCGCAATCTCATGCCGCCGATCGTCAGCGTTCCGGTGGGGATGCTCGTCTGGATGCTTTCAGTCGCCGTTCTCGGACTGGCGGGAACGTGGTTCCTCTTGGGTTTCATGGTCGGCTATGTCGGCTATGATCTGGTGCATTTTGCCTGCCACCAGTTCCCGATGAAGGGGCGGATCGGGCGCGCTCTGAAAGTGCACCATATGCGCCACCATCATCTGAAGGTGGGTGGCAATTACGCTATTACAGGAATGATCTGGGACCGCGTCTTCGGGACGCATATCTCATCCGTGCCGAAAGGCTGACGGGCCATGGCGTTCGACAGCTTGCACAAGGGCCGGCATGGAATCGAACACGGGCGTTCCCGGTTCTTCCATAAGAGCATCCGTCGTGCCGTACCCCCAAGCCACCAGCGCGACCGGCAGGCCGGCGGCGCGCGCGGTGGCGACATCGATGGCCGAATCCCCGCAGTAAAGCGTATTGTCTGCGTTTCCGCCGATGGCGGCCAACGCTGCTTGCGCACTATCGGGCGAAGGCTTTCGCGGGCGATCCGCGCTGCTGCCGATGATCGCGCGAAAATGCTGCGCAAGACCGAGATCGCCAAGGATCTTCTCGCACAGGAACT
This sequence comes from Porphyrobacter sp., assembly GCA_041639595.1. Classification (GTDB taxonomy): domain Bacteria; phylum Pseudomonadota; class Alphaproteobacteria; order Sphingomonadales; family Sphingomonadaceae; genus Erythrobacter. Next base: position 5,864 of record JBEQBX010000077.1, on the reverse strand, counting down.
GCGGCTTGTTCGAACAGATCGCCAGCCCGGCGCCTGCCGCGTCCAGCGCCGCCAGTGCAGCGCGCACGCCCGGGAATGGCAGGTCATCGGGCACGGCAATCGTCCGGTGAATGTTGCGGAACTCGTCAAGTTCGGCAGCGGGATTTGATGAATGCGCGCCCAGCACCGCCGCAATCATCGCTTCGCCGCCGACGGCGTCCATGCGGCGGATCAGCGCCCGATCTGCGCCCACGCGAACGCCGCGTTCTTCAAGCATCCGGTCAAGAATGGCTGCTGTAAGGCGCGCACTGTCAATCAACGTGCCGTCAAGATCGAAGACGATGTTGTCCATGAGCACTCTTTAGGGCTATCTGCCCGAAAAGCCTCGGGTCGCGCTGTGCAGTCAGGCACATTTGGAGGGGCAAATGCAACAGGCATCAACTGAAAAGCACATCGAAGCGGCAGGCGAGGCACCTCAGCCCACGCCGCGTGATGCGCATCTCTCTGTTGGCCTCGGTGTTATCCGCATGGAAGCCGATGCGCTCTACCAACTCGCCGATTTCCTGGGTGACGCATTCGGCCAGGCCGTGGACATGATCCTTGGCTGCCGCCAGCGCGTGATTGTTTCGGGCATCGGCAAATCGGGCCATGTCGCCCGGAAAATCGCGGCAACTCTTGCGGCGACAGGCACACCGGCTTTGTTCGTGCACGCTGCCGAAGCGGCGCATGGCGACGTTGGCATGGTTAGCTCGGGCGATGTGCTGATCGTATTTTCGAACAGCGGCGCCACGGTCGAAGTGCAGCCGCTGTGTATCTATGCCAAGGCCATCGGCTGCCCGGTGATCGGCATTTCGCGCAACCCCAACTCGCTGCTGATGCGCACCGCGGACCTCGCGCTGCTCATGCCCAAGGTCGAGGAAGCCTGCACCTCCAGCCTTGCGCCGACCACCTCGTCGACGATGATGCTGGCGCTGGGTGATGCCCTGGCCGTCGCGGCGATGCGCGCGCGCGGGCTTTCGGGGTCGGACATCCGCGCGCTTCATCCCGGTGGTGAAATCGGGCTGCACCTGCGAAGCGTTGAAGATGTCATGCACGGAGGCGAAAGGCTGCCCCTGGTCAGCTTGGCCTCGCCTATGCCTGATGTGCTGGTAACCATGACGGAAAAGCGGCTGGGGATCGCCGGTGTGGTCGACGAACAGGGCGAGCTGGTCGGGATCATCACCGATGGCGATTTGCGCCGCCACGCCCGCAATGTCGTATTCGGCACCGCCGCCGACGTGATGACCGACATGCCGCGCACCATCCTGCGCACGGCTCGGGTGCAGGAAGCGCTCGAACTGATGAACACCCACCGCATAACCGTGCTGTTCGTGGTTGACGAACGGCAGCCACGGGTGCCCCTGGGTGCGGTGCAGATTTACGATATCGCCGTGCCGCCCCCGCCAGAACCTGCGCCGGTTGCCGCGCGCTGATTGCCATGCCTCGCATCCTGATCATCATTCCGGCTAGGCTGGCGTCAACGCGTTTTCCGGCCAAGCCGCTGGCGATGCTGACCGGTGCGGACGGGGTGCGGCGTCCAGCGTTGCATTACACCTGGCAAGCCGGCCTTGCCGCCGCGCGGGCGCTGGGGCCGCAGGCACGGTGCGTGATTGCGACCGACGATCAATCCATCGCGGACCTTGCAGACGCGGAAGGCATGGCGGCGGTGATGACCCCAACGTCCTGTACCAACGGCACTGAACGCTGCGCCGCCGCGTTGACCGCGTTGGGCGAGGAGCCGGACATTGTCGTCAATCTGCAAGGCGATGCTCCGTTGACGCCTGCGGCAATGGTCGCAGCGGTGGTCGCGCGGCTCGAAGCTGACCGGGACCTGGCGATGGCGACCGCTGCGGTGCCGGCCAGCCCTGCGGTTCTTGCCCACCTGCAAACCGATGCCGCCGCAGGGCGTGTCGGGGGGACAACAGTCGTGTGCAATAGCGCGGGGCGAGCGTTGTATTTCTCGAAATCGATCATACCCCACGTTGCCCCCGGCACCGCCCCTAACCAGAGCGTGCTGCTGCATCTCGGCCTCTATGCCTATCGTCCTGTGGCGCTTGCGGATTACGCCGCGCGTGCGCCTGCGCCGCTTGAACTGCAGGAAGGGCTTGAACAGCTGCGCTTCATTGATGCAGGTCTGCCTGTGGGCGTGGCAATCTGCGCGGCTCCGGGCTGGGAAATGATCGAACTCAACAACCCCGGCGATATCGATTTGATCGAGCCTGAACTGGCCCGCCGCGCCGCCCTGGAGCCTGCCTGATGTTACCCGCTTTCCGCCGCGCACCCGGCGCGCCGCCGTTTCTGATCGCAGGTCCCTGCGTCATTGAGAGTGAGGCGCTTTGCCTGTCCATTGCCGAACAGCTGCAAGGCATCGGCGCTCGGCTCGGCATGCCGGTGATCTTCAAGGCCAGTTTCGACAAGGCCAACCGCACTTCGGTGGGCGGCTTCCGCGGTCACGGGATGGACGAAGGCCTGCGCGTGCTGGAAAAGGTGCGCCGCGAAACCGGGCTGCCTGTCCTCACCGACGTGCACCTGCCCGATCAGATCACGGCTGTCGCCGAAGTCGTGGACATGCTCCAGACCCCGGCGTTTCTGGCGCGGCAGACCGATCTCATCATGGCCGCTGCCGCCAGTGGCCGGCCGGTCAATATCAAGAAAGCCCAGTTCATGGCCCCGCCCGATATGGTGGCCGTGCTGGGCAAGGCCCGCGCTGCGGCAGATGGCGCTGGCATCGCCGATCCGCAAATCATGCTGTGCGAGCGCGGGTCCAGCTTTGGCTACAACAACCTTGTCGTTGATATGCGCGCGCTGGTGATCATGCGCGAAATGGGCGCGCCGGTGGTATTCGACGCAACGCACAGCGTGCAACTGCCTGGCGGCGGCGGCGATCGATCGCTGGGTCAGCGCCAGTTTGTCGAGCCTTTGACCCGCGCCGCTGTGGCCGTGGGTGTGGACGGGCTGTTCATGGAAACCCATCCCGATCCGGACAGCGCCCTGTCCGACGGACCCAACATGGTGCCTCTGGATCAGTTGGAAGTGCTGCTGCGCAAGATTGTGGCGATCGCCGCGCTCGGCTGAGATGGCCTCCTCGCCGATCCTCGCCATTCCGCCGTTCCCCGGCGCCCGTCCGCCGTGCTTTGCCGCCCCCGGCGGCACTGGTGATGGCGAGCCGGCAGAGCTTCTCGCCGCGCTGGCGCACCACCGGGTTGGCGGCTGTTATTGGGGACCTCGCGCGCCCTTGCCGGCGGGCGACATCATGCTGGACGGCACGAATGATCCCGTTCCCGGCACCGTGCGTTGGGATGCCGCCTATGATCCTTGGCCCCTCCTGGACGCTGCAATCGGCGCACGGTTGCCTGAAAACGATCCGCGGGCGGTGCTGGTGCTTGCCGCTGGCGTGCCGCTGACACTTGTCGCGCCTGACGGCACCGGGCGGGCTGCCAACGATCAAGATCGCGATCACTTGCTGAAGGCCCACCTTACGGGATGGAGCTGGACCGATCCCTTTAGCTGGTCGGTGATAAGCGCACTAGAGGCGATTGCACTATGCGGGATGTGGCGCCGACTGATTGACGCCAACCGCCCGATCCAGTCGGTCATGGGCATTGCCTATTGGAAGAAGCCCACTGTCACACCGCTGCTGTGGGGCGGATCGAAGGTGCCCTATGGCCGCAGCCTGCACGATTTGCCGGAGGGTGCTCCGGTGGCGATCTGGCGCGCGCGGCTTTCCGCCACGCAGCAGCGCGCCATCGCTGAAGCCCAGCCTGCGGTCATCGAGATTGAGGACGGCTTCATCCGCTCCAACGGGCTGGGTGCTGATTGCGTGCCGCCTCTGTCGATCATCGTTGATGCCGCTGGCCCACACTTCGCTCCGGGCGAGGCGAGCGAGCTTGAGCGCCTGCTGCAGGATGGTGCGTTCCCCGCAGAACTTGTCGCCCGCGCACAGGCCTTGCGCGAAGCGATCATCGCCGGCGGATTGTCGAAGTACGAGACCGGCGGCAGCGAACCGCTGGCCCGTCCCGGCGGGGATCGCCGCCACGTGTTAGTGCCAGGACAGGTCGAGGATGACCGTGCGGTGACCAGCGGCGGGGCGCTCGCCTCCAACCTCGAGCTCTTGCGCCGTGCGCGCGCCGAAGCCGGACCGGACGCCTATGTCATCTACAAGCCGCATCCCGACGTACTGGCAGGCCATCGCCGCGGTGCTATCCCGGATTACGAAGTCAATGCGCTCGCCGATCGGGTTGAGACGTCCAGCCCGATGGCGAGTTTGATCGCGATGGCGGACGAACTTCACGTCAACAGCTCGCTCGCCGGGTTCGAGGCGTTGATGCGCGGCAAGACAGTGGCGGTTCACGGCGTGCCGTTCTACGCCGGCTGGGGTCTGACCCGCGATCGTGGCCCCGTGCCGCCACGGCGCACGGCCCGGCGCACGATGGACGAATTGGTGGCCGCGGCCCTGCTGCTTTATCCCCGCTACCTCGATCCCGTAACCGGCCTGCCATGCCCGGCCGAGGTGCTGGTGGAGCGCCTCGCGCGTTCATCAGACTATAGCGTTGGTCTTGCACAGTCCGCAGTAGTCGCCGCGCGACGTCTGCAAGGCCGGTTACGGGCAAAGTTCGAATCAATTTCCAGATGAAGAACCGCATATTGCACCACATGTGAGGCGCGTCCTTCGTTACGTGCTGGCATCTATTAACCAAGGCAGATCAGATGGTTGACCCGGCTAGCGTGCGTACATTGATGGAGGAAAGCGGCGTCGCCTTCGGGACGAGCGGCGCGCGCGGTCTCGTTAGTGCGATGAACGACCGAGTCTGCCACGGTTATGTGACCGGTTTTCTAAACTACCTGACCGAGCAGAAGCTCTGGAAGACCGGAAGCGAAGTGGCGCTTGCCGGAGACCTTCGTCCCTCGACCCCGCGGATCCTCGCAGCTTGTAGTGCGGCGGTACGCGATCAGGGCGCAAAGCCGCTGTTCTGTGGTTTTGTGCCGACGCCAGCCCTGGCGTTCTTCGCGATGAGCAAGGGCATCCCGGCGATCATGGTCACGGGCAGCCATATCCCTGACGATCGAAATGGCATCAAGTTCTACCGTCCGGACGGGGAAGTCCTGAAGGATGACGAACCCGGTATTCTCCGGCAGCCCATTGCGGAGCGGGATTGGGATACTGCCGGTTATGACGGGGATTTGCCCCCGCTCTCCGCCCCACTGGACATCACGGGTGCTTATGTGGCCCGTTACGCCGACTTCTTCGGCAGGGATGCTCTGAAGGGAGGCCGTATCGGGGTTTATCAGCATTCTGCGGTTGGCCGCGATCTTCTCGTCAATGTCCTCGCCGCTTTGGGGGCGGATGTCGTAGCGCTTGGCCGATCTGACCGATTTGTTCCGGTCGATACAGAAGCTGTGCGCCCCGAAGATGCGGCGCTGGCGAGGCGATGGGCGTCCGAACAGCAGTTCGATGCCATCGTTTCCACCGATGGCGACAGCGACAGGCCCTTGCTTGCGGACGAGCATGGCGAATGGCTGCGCGGCGATGTGCTTGCGATGTTGTGCGCGAGGGCGCTCGCCATGCGCACGGTAATCACGCCAGTTTCAAGCAACACCGTGGTGGAGGAAAGTGGCTACTTCGGCCGTGTGGAGCGCACCCGCATCGGTTCGCCTTTCGTGGTCAAGGCAATGCAGAATGCGCTCGGCCAAGGAGACAGGTCGGTGTGCGGTTATGAAGCCAATGGCGGCTTCCTTCTGGCAAGCGATGTGGAACGCGCGGGTCAGCTGGGCACCCGCAACAACTATGGTTTTGGCGAGGTGATTGGCCTCGGTGCGGCATGATGCCTGCAGGATGACCGTTTGTG
>JBEQBX010000076.1:0-14005 GCA_041639595.1 Porphyrobacter sp. | reverse complement strand
AGCGCCTGCCGCGTCGGCTGGGGAAGGAATATCGAGGCAATCACGAGGTCAGGCGCCTGCGCGATCACCTCCTCGGCCGTCCCGCCCGTCACGCCGTAACGTGCAGCGACCCGGGCCGGGATCGAACCGCCCGAAGGATCGCGGCTGTAATGCGACAGGGCCAGCACCTGATCGGGCGGAGCGATCTCGACAAGGATCGCGTCGAGGCAAGGGTTCAGGCTGACGATAGTGGGCTGCGCAGCATCGCCCACCGGACGCGGCACCGCAGGCGAACAGGCCGTGGCCAGCATCGCCGCCAGCAGCGCAGGCCCGCGCACATATCCTTTGCAAAGATTGTTGCGATCCCGCGCCATGTCCGGCTTGGCGATAGGGCGGCACAGGTCTTGGTGCAAGCCAAGCGCGGCGGTTAAGATGATACGGGCGAGTGTCCGGAATTGGGACGGCGGCCGCGCCTGCCCTCGCCGCGGGGTCGGGCCGCGCGTAAGGCGGCAGCAGATTATGGCCCGTCCCCGCTCCTCGTCCCCGTTCCAGACCCGCGCCCGCTGGCGCCTGCCGGTGGGCCCGTGGCGCAAGCGGCTGGCAGTGCTGTTTGCCGCCATTGCCGTGCCCGCCATGGCCGCAACCGGCGGCATCGGCACGCTGCCCGGCCCGGCGGTGGAGAGCACAGCCGCGCTCGCCACCCGTCAGGCCGCCAACGCAGCGCTGCCGTTCGAACGCCCCGGCATGAGCTTTCCCGGATCGGCATTCTATTACATGGCCGATCCCGCAGGCACAGCGCTGGTCGCGCTGCCGACCGACAATCCCCTCGGCCAAGGGGCCGCCGAAAGCGGGCGCGCGTTGGGAGAGCTGATCGATGTGGGCGCGGCGGCACGGCCTTTCTATTCCCCCGGCGCGGGCATCACCCACGCCCGTGCGCAGGAATGCCTCGCTCAGGCGATCTGGTACGAGGCTGCCAGCGAAAGCGAGGCAGGCCAGCGCGCCGTGGCGCAAGTCGTGCTGAACCGCGTGGCGCATCCCGCATGGCCATCAAGCGTGTGCGGCGTGGTCTATCAAGGATCGGAGCGACAGACCGGCTGCCAGTTCACCTTCACTTGCGACGGCAGCCTAGCGCGGCGTCCGGCCGGATCAAGCTGGGGTCGGGCACAGCGTATCGCCGCCGATGCCTTGTCAGGCAATGTTTACGGCCCCGTCGGCCTTGCAACGCATTACCACACGCTGTGGGTCAATCCGTATTGGGCGAGCAGCCTCGACCACATCGGCACGATCGGCGCTCACCGGTTCTACCGTACCCGCGGGGCGAGCGGTAAGGCGGCCGCTTTCACCAATGGCTATGCAGGCCTCGAACCGGTGGTAAGCGGGCGGACATCCCCCAAGGCTGGCGTTGGCCTTGGCGTTGGCCCTGCCCCTGTCCTTGCCTCTGTCCCTGCTCCGGTAGCGGCGTCGTACGAAGTCCCTCCGGCCCGCCCCGCGATTGCCTATGATCTGGCCCCCGCGACAGCGCGCAAGCAGGACGCACGCCCTTCATCCATCACGGCAGGTGCCGCCCCGAACCCCGCCGAACCGGCAACTGGCACAGGCGCGGTGAAGGCTGAATATGCGCGTGCAGGACAATGGAAGGCCCAGCCCGGAATGGCCGGCGCCGTGACCGATTGATCCGCACACACCGCAGCTTGCCGGTGCCCGAAAAACAGGGTTAAGGCGCGCGAAACCCTGTTGCCACACCAAGCCTTAGCGGGGCTCTGGCTAAAGCTTGCAGACCGGCTGCGCCGTTGCAGCGCTGCCCCAAGACGGGAAACCTCGCGCCATATGTCTGTTCGCTTTGCCTCCACCAATCACCCTGCTCGCCGTCTCGGGTGGCGCGCAGCAGGGCGCGGGCTGATTGCGCCTGCGCTGGCGCGGGCGGCGAACGATAATGGCGATGATTTGCCCGCAACAGCGCGCTTCGATCCGCTATTGGCGGATGCTCTGCGCCATTTCGCCGTCCACGGCTTAGCGGCGGCAGGAGCAGCGGCGGAGCTTGCGGCAGAGGCCTGCGGTCGCGGCGATGCCGATGCCAAGGATCACTGGCTGGCCGTCACCCGAATGTTCGACCGGCGGCTGGCCTGTCGCGCCAGCCGCACTCTTGAACCGGCTTATCCGACCTTGCCCTAGCGGCAGGTGAGATACGTTGTTTCTCGGATGCGGCAGTTCGAAAGCTTTAATGCAATTGCGAACTGATTGCAAAGATAGTTGCTGTTTACGACCTTTTGACGGTTGCAATCGTATTTCCAGCGGCCTACCGCCCGTCTCGTACGGGTGCCTTGCCGCTTGGGACGGGGGTCGGCACCAGCGCCAATGTCTTGTGCGCGCCTATCAACTTCGTCCCGACGGATCAGGGAAGGAAGTCCAAATATGGCCCGCAAGAAGATCGCCCTCGTTGGCGCCGGCAATATCGGCGGCACGCTCGCTCACCTCGCAGCTCTGAAGGGCCTTGGCGACATCGTCCTGTTCGACGTGGCTGAAGGCATTCCGCAGGGCAAGGCGCTCGATCTTTCGCAGTGCGGCCCGGTTGAAGGCTTCGACGCTTCGATCACCGGCTCCAACGATTACGCCGATATCGCGGGCGCTGACGTCGTGATCGTCACCGCCGGCGTGGCGCGCAAGCCCGGCATGAGCCGCGATGACCTGCTCGGCATTAACCTGAAGGTTATGAAAGCCGTCGGCGAAGGCATCCGCGACAACGCGCCTGACGCTTTCGTGATCTGCATCACCAACCCGCTCGACGCGATGGTCTGGGCGCTGCGCGAGTTCTCGGGCCTGCCCGCCAACAAGGTCGTCGGCATGGCCGGCGTGCTGGATTCGGCGCGCTTTGCCACCTTCCTCGCTTGGGAATTCGGCGTGTCGGTTAAGGACGTGAACGCCTTCGTGCTCGGCGGGCATGGCGACACGATGGTGCCGGTGCTGTCCTACTCGACCATCAACGGCATCCCGGTTGCGGACATGGCGAAGATCAAGGGCATTTCCGAAGACCGCCTCAGCGAAATCGTCCAGCGCACCCGTTCGGGCGGCGGCGAGATCGTCGCGCTGCTCAAGACCGGCTCGGCCTTCTATGCGCCCGCCACCAGCGCCATTTCGATGGCCGAAGCCTATCTCTACGATCAAAAGCGCATCCTGCCCTGCGCGGTGCAGGTTGACGGCAAGTACGGCGTCGACGGGCTCTATGTCGGCGTCCCGGTGGTGATCGGAGCAGGCGGCGCGGAAGACGTGATCGAGATCAGCCTGACCGACGAGGAAAAGGCGAACCTCGGCGTCAGCGTGGATGCCGTCAAGGAACTGCTTGAAGCGTGCAAGGCGCTGGATGGCTCGCTGGCTTGATGAAAAGGGATGGGAAAATGGCCAGGCAGGAAACAGTGGGAAGGGGCGGCATTGCTCTTCCTCTTTCCAGCCTTCATTTTCTTTGGCGCTTGGCAGGCAACACCTTATCTCGCGCTCGCCTTGTATGCGCCTGCAGGGCTGCTCTTACTGGGCGCCATCCTCTTCGGCAGCAGCAGCGGCGACTCAAGGCAGATCGGAAAGGGATGCCTGATCATCTTCGTCTATCTCTCGATCGCAGCCGCAATCGGCATCGCTGCTTCTCATTTTCTCAACAGCTTTAAGGTCTGAATTATGTCCATCCTCGTAAACAAAGACACCAAGGTCATCACGCAAGGCATGACCGGCAACACCGGCACCTTCCACACCCAGGCCGCGCTCGATTACGGGACGCAGATGGTTGGCGGCGTGACCCCCGGCAAGGGCGGCACCACCCATATCGGCCTGCCGCAGTTCAACACCGTGCGTGAAGCCAAGGCCGCGACCGGCGCGACCGCCAGCTGCATCTACGTGCCGCCGCCGTTCGCCGCCGATGCGATCTGCGAAGCCATCGATGCCGAGATCGAGCTCATCATCTGCATCACCGAAGGCATTCCGGTGCTCGACATGGTGCGCGCCAAGCGTGCGTTGTCCGGCTCCAAGTCACGCCTCATCGGCCCCAACTGCCCCGGCGTGCTGACGCCCAACGAGTGCAAGATCGGCATCATGCCCGCCAACATCTTCAAGAAGGGTTCTGTCGGCATCGTCAGCCGCTCGGGCACGCTCACCTATGAAGCCGTGCACCAGACCACGATGGCGGGCCTCGGCCAGACCACCGCAGTCGGCATCGGCGGCGATCCGGTCAACGGCACCAACTTCATCGACATGCTCGACCTGTTCCTTGATGATCCGGAAACGGAAAGCATCATCATGATCGGCGAAATCGGCGGATCGGCCGAAGAAGAGGCCGCCGCCTTCATCAAGGCCGAACGCGCCAAGGGCCGCGCCAAGCCGATGGTCGGCTTCATCGCCGGCCTCACCGCCCCTCCGGGCCGCCGCATGGGCCACGCTGGCGCCATCGTTTCCGGCGGTCAGGGCGGCGCGGAAGACAAGATCGCGGCGATGGAGGATGCGGGCATCCGCGTCTCGCCCTCGCCCAGCCTTCTCGGCGAGACCCTCGCCGCGATGCTGAAAGAACTCGCCTGATTTAACGACTATCGGCCCCCCGCGTTCTAACGGGGGGCCACCTTTCCTCCTCCCCAGGAGTCCCCCGATGGGCAACGAACCGCAGAACTTCATCCCCGCCTTCACCGATCAGGAAGGCCCCCAGCCCGGCCCTTCATGGGCGAAGCGCGGCTGGCTCGACACGCTAGCGGACAGCGCGTCCGATCTGGTCGCGGCGATGGATCCGACCGAGATGAAGCTTGCGGTGAAGGCCGCGGCCAAGGATGCGGGCAAGACGCTCGAGCCCAAGGCGGTCGAGAAAGCCGCTGCCCTGTCGATCGCGGCGATGACGCTGGTTCGCCTGTACCGTGTGCGCGGGCACATGGCAGCGCAGCTCGACCCGCTCGGCCTTGTCGACCGGACCGGCCCGGCAGACCTGACCCTCGAATGGCACGGCCTTGCGGGCAAGGAGAACGAGGACGTCTATGTCGGCGGCGTGCTCGGCATGGAATGGACCACGGTGGGCAAGCTCCACCAGCGCCTGCGCGAAGTGTACTGCGGCAAGGTCGGCCTCGAATACATGCACATCGCCGACACGGAAGAACGCCGCTTCCTTCAGGACAAGTTCGAAAAGCCCGGCGAAACCATCCAGTTCACGCCCGAAGGCAAAAAGGCGATCCTTGCCGCCACGCTGCGTGGCGAACAGTTCGAGGAATTCCTCGCCAAGAAATATGTCGGTACCAAGCGCTTCGGACTTGATGGCGGCGAATCCATGATCCCGGCACTGGAAGCCGTGATCAAGCACGGCGGCAGCGCGGGCGTGCGCGAAATCATCTACGGCATGGCTCACCGCGGCCGCTTGAACGTGCTCGCAAACGTGATGGCCAAGCCTTACCGCGTGATCTTCCACGAATTTTCCGGCGGCAGCGCCAACCCCGATGATGTCGGCGGTTCGGGCGATGTGAAGTATCACCTCGGCACCTCCACCGACCGCGAGTTCGACGGCATCTCGGTGCACATGAGCCTTGTGCCTAACCCCTCGCACCTTGAGGCGGTGAACCCTGTCGTGCTGGGCAAGAGCCGCGCGCAGCAGGCGATCCGGGATGATCTGAAGAAAAAGGATCAGGTGCTCCCCGTGCTGATCCACGGCGATGCCGCTTTCGCAGGTCAAGGCGTGGTGTGGGAGAGCCTCTCGCTCTCGGGCGTGCCCGGATATGACACCGGTGGCTGCATCCACTTCATCATCAACAACCAGATCGGCTTCACCACCTCGCCCAAATTCGCGCGGTCCTCGCCCTATCCGAGCGATGTCGCCAAGGGCGTGATGGCACCGATCCTCCACGTCAACGGCGATGATCCCGAAGCGGTGACCTTCGCCTGCAAGCTGGCGGTCGAATACCGCCAGACCTTCCACCGCGACGTCGTGATCGACATGTGGTGCTATCGCCGCTTCGGCCACAACGAGGGTGACGAGCCCAAGTTCACCCAGCCGGTGATGTACGACAAGATCCGCGCCCACCAGAAGGTCAGCGTTTCCTACGAAGCGCGGCTGGTGGGTGAAGGCGTCATTGAACCTGGCACGCGCGAACGGATGGCGGGCGAATTTGTCGCGCTGCTCGAAGAGGAATTCGAGGCGGGCAAGAACTACAAGGCCAACGAAGCCGATTGGTTCGGCGGTCGCTGGGCCGGGCTCAACAAGCCCGCCGACCCCGAAACCGCGCGCCGCTCGGTCGAAACCGCGATCGAGCCGAAGATGCTGGATTCGCTGGGCCGCGTGCTGACCGAAGTTCCGGCTGATCTTGAGGTTCACAAGACTTTAGACCGCGTGCTCGCCGCCAAGCGCGAGATGTTCGCGACCGGTGAAGGCTTCGACTGGGCGACGGGCGAAGCGCTCGCCTTCGGCAGCCTTGTGATGGAAGGTTACGGCGTGCGACTGTCCGGCCAGGACTCTGGCCGCGGCACCTTCTCGCAGGGTCACGCGGTGTGGGTCGACCAGAAGTCGGAACGCAAATACGTGCCCTTGAGCACCTTGCCCCACGGCAAGTTCGAAGTGCACGATTCCACCCTGTCGGAATACGGCGTGCTCGGTTTCGAATACGGATTTGCGATGGCCGATCCGCGCAGCCTCGTGCTGTGGGAAGGCCAGTTCGGCGACTTCGCCAACGGCGCGCAGATCATGATCGACCAGTTCATCGCGTCTGGCGAAAGCAAGTGGCTGCGTGCCAACGGCCTCGTGATGCTGCTGCCGCATGGTTACGAAGGGCAAGGTCCCGAACACTCCTCGGCACGTCTGGAACGCTTCCTGCAGCTGTGCGCGGACGACAATATGTGCGTCTGCAACATCACCACTCCGGCGAACTACTTCCACGTCTTGCGCCGCCAGATGCTGCGGTCTTTCCGCAAGCCGCTGATCATCATGAGCCCCAAGTCCCTGCTGCGCCACCCGATGGCCAAGAGCGCACGTGCGGACTTCCAGGGTGATCGCCAGTTCCGGCGCATCCTTTCGGACACGAAGGAGATCGCAGACGACAAGGTGCGCCGCGTGGTGCTGTGTTCGGGCAAGGTTGCCTACGACCTGATCGAAGCGCGCGATGCGGCGGGGATTGACGATGTCTCGATCATCCGCATCGAACAGCTGTTCCCGTTCCCGGGTGATCCGCTGGCGGTGCGTCTGCAACGCATGCCGAACCTTCAGGATGTCGTCTGGTGCCAGGAAGAACCGCGCAACAACGGCGCGTGGTTCTTCGTGAACGAGCGGATCGAGGAATCGCTGACCGCCTCAGGGCACACTGGCAAACGCCCGGTCTACGCCGGACGTGACGCCTCCGCCTCGCCTGCGACAGGTCTCGCCAGCCGCCACAAGGCCCAGCAGGAAGCGTTGATCGCCGCCGCGCTGGGGCTGTAACGGCCCGCCACAGTTAATACGAAATAGAAGCAAGTTTCAGGAACCCATTAAAATGGCCACCGAAATCAAAGTCCCCGTACTTGGCGAATCCGTCACCGAAGGCACCATTGCCGAATGGCTCAAGCAGCCGGGCGAAGCCGTCGCCGCTGACGAGCCGATCTGCAGCCTCGAAACCGATAAGGTCGCGGTCGACGTGCCCTCGCCCGTTGCGGGAATCATGTCGCAGCACATGGTTGCCGTGGGCGACACGGTTGAAGTTGGTGCGGTGATTGCGATCATCGAAGCTGGCGCGACTGCGTCCGCTGGCGCCTCCGCCCCTGCTCCGGCTGCCGCGAAGACCGATGCTCCTGTCCCGACAGCGACCGAGGAAATGCCCGGCGCGGCCCAGACCATGTCGCCCGCGGTGCGCCGCGCGGTGCTGGAACACGGCGTTGACCCATCGACCATCAAGGGCACGGGCAAGGATGGCCGCCTTACGAAGGAAGATGTGCTTGCGGCTGCCGAAGCCAAAGCCAAGGGCGGCGCTGCCCCTGCCTCCGCTGCTGCGGCGGCACCTGCCCAAGCCGCTGCAGCTGCTCCGACCCAGACGGGCGGCGCTCGCGGCACCGAGCGGGTCAAGATGACCCGCATGCGCCAGACCATCGCCAAGCGTCTGAAGGCCGCACAGGACAATGCCGCGCTGCTCACGACATTCAACGATGTCGACATGAGCGCCGTCATGGAAGCCCGTGACAAGTACAAGGATCTGTTCGCAAAGAAGCACGACATTCGCCTCGGCTTCATGGGCTTTTTCGCCAAAGCCGCCTGCCTCGCGCTGAAGGACGTACCCGCCGCCAACGCCTACATTGAAGGCGATGAGATCATCTATCACGACTTCGTGGACATTTCGGTAGCGGTCAGCGCGCCCAATGGCCTCGTCGTCCCGGTGATCCGCGATGCCGACAAGAAGGGCTTTGCCCGGATCGAGCAGGACATCGCCGATTTCGGCGCTCGGGCAAAAGCGGGCACGCTTACCATGGAAGATATGAGCGGCGGCACCTTCACAATCAGCAACGGCGGCGTGTTTGGGTCACTGATGTCGACTCCGATCATCAATCCGCCCCAAAGCGCCGTGCTCGGGCTCCACCGCATCGAGGATCGGCCGGTTGTGCGTAACGGCCAGATCGTGATCCGTCCGATGATGTATCTTGCCCTGTCCTACGACCACCGCCTGATCGACGGGCGCGAAGCTGTGACCGCGCTCAAGATCATCAAGGACGCGATCGAAGATCCCACCCGGATGCTGATCGATTTGTAAGTTTGCCCGTCGCCCCGGCGCAAACCGGGGCTTACGGCGGAAAGCTTGATTCCCGCAGCCTGAGATCCCAGCTTCTGGCGGGATGACGGAGAAAAAAAGTGGCTGACAATTCCTACGACTACGACGTGCTGATCATCGGTGCCGGCCCCGGCGGCTATGTAGCGGCAATCCGCGCGGCGCAGCTGGGTCTGAAAACCGCCTGCGTCGAAAGCCGTGCAACGCTTGGCGGCACCTGCCTCAATGTCGGGTGCATCCCTTCCAAGGCGCTGCTGCACGGGTCGGAACTGTTCGACGAAGCCCGCAACGGCCACTTCGCGACCTGGGGCATCACCGCCACCCCCACACTCGACCTTGGCAAGATGATGGCTGAAAAGACCAAGGCCGTGGGCGAACTGACCGGCGGGATCGAATTCCTGTTCAAGAAAAACAAGGTCACCTGGCTGAAAGGCCATGCCGCCTTCGAAGACGCGCACACTGTCACCGTCGCGGGCGAGAAGGTTACGGCCAAGGATATCGTAATCGCGACAGGTTCGTCCGTCATGCCACTCCCCGGCGTGGCGGTCGACAACGCGGCCAAGCGCATCGTCGACAGCACCGGCGCGCTCGATCTTGAGGAAGTGCCCGAACATCTCGTGGTGATCGGCGGCGGCGTGATCGGACTTGAACTGGGTTCCGTCTGGCGGCGTCTCGGTGCCAAGGTCACCGTGATCGAGTATCTCGACCAGCTGCTCCCCGGCATGGACGGCGAAGTGCGCAAGGAATCCGCCAAGATCTTCAAGAAGCAGGGCATGGAAATGATGCTGGGCCACAAGGTCACCGGCGCGAATGTCGACGGCAGCACCGTCACGCTGACGGTCGAGCCTGCCGCAGGCGGCGAGACGAAGACCGTCTCTGCCAGCCACGTGCTGGTCGCAATCGGTCGGCGCGCCAACACCGATGGCCTTGCACTCGATAAGGCAGGCCTTGCCGTCAATAACCGCGGTCAGGTGGAGATCGACCACGATTTCCGCACGAGCGTCGACGGCATCTGGGCCATCGGCGATGTTGTCCCCGGCCCGATGCTCGCCCACAAGGCCGAGGATGAAGGCATTGCCGTGGCTGAAAACATCGCCGGGTTGACCGGCATCGTGAACCACGATGTGATCCCCAGTGTCGTTTACACGGCGCCGGAAATCGCAGGCGTGGGCATCAGCGAAGAACAGGCCAAGGAGCGCGGCCTGGCCGTCAAGGTCGGCAAGTTCCCGATGATGGCCAACAGCCGCGCCAAGGCGAACCGCGACACCGATGGCTTCGTAAAAGTGATCGCCGATGCCGCAACCGACCGCGTCGTCGGCGTGTGGATGATCAACAGCCTTGCCGGCACAATGATTGCGCAAGCGGCGCAGGCCATGGAATTCGGCGCGACGTCTGAAGACATCGCTTATACCTGCCACGCCCACCCCACCCATGCCGAAGCCTTCAAGGAAGCGGCGATGGCAGTCACCGGCAAGCCGATCCACATGTGATTTGCAGCCCCCTGCCGTTTTGCTAGACCCGCAAAGTCGAGGGGGAGACAACGCATATGGCCTATCCGCAATTGACTGATAAAGCCGGCGCGTTGGCGACTGCGCTGGCGGTCCGCACGCGCAAGATCAGCGTCGCCGAGGCTGTGGATGCCGCGATTGTGCGAGCCGGCAGGCTCGATGCGAATATGGACTCCCTCGCTGTCCCCGATTTTGAGCGTGCCTGCGAAACCGCCAAGGCGATGGACAATGCGCCCGCTCGGCTCGATCAGCCATTGTTCGGCGTGCCGATGACGATCAAGGAAAGCTTCGACGTCGCCGGACTTCCTACCACCTGCGGCCATTCGCAATACCGCGATCAGCTTGCCCCTCGCGACGCGTTGCTGGTGCGGCGGCTGAAGGCAGCGGGTGCGATCATCATTGGCAAGACCAACGTGCCGGTCGACCTGACGGATTGGCAGAGCTTCAACCCGGTCTATGGCCGCACGTCCAACCCGCATGATCCGGCGCGTTCGCCGGGCGGATCGTCCGGCGGCAGCGCGGCTGCCGTAGCGAGCGGAATTGTGCCTTGCGACTACGGCACGGACATCGGCGGATCCGTGCGCGTGCCGGCGCATTTCTGCGGCGTGTGGGGACACAAGACCACCTGGGGCCTGATCCCCAAACACGGTCACGACAACCCTGCAATGTCCCGGCGCGAAGGATTTATCGCGGCGCATGATGGAGAGCTGTCCATCGCCGGACCTTTGGCGCGCAATGCCCCGGATCTGGCCGTGCTGATCGAGGTCGGCGCCGAGGTGCCGCTGCGCCGCCACCCGAAGCCGCTGAAGGAATGCCGCCTGCTGGCGCTGACCGCGCTGCCCGATGCGCCGGTCGATGCAAGTGTCCTCGGCCCTACCGAAGCCGCAATTGAAGCTCTGGAGCAGGCGGGCGTACGGATCGACCGGAGAAGCGATCTTCTGCCAGACCCGACGCATCAATATCGCCAATACCTGAAGATGATGAACATCGCGATGGCGCGCGGCGCACCTGCGCCCGACGGCAAGCGGGCGAGCGCGACAGACTGGTTCGATCTGCTCGACGCGCAGGCTGCCTGCATGACGCAGTGGGAAGCATTGTTCGAAATCTATGATTTCGTGCTCGCCCCGCCTGCCCCTGTGCTGGCGGTGCCGCACGCCGAAAAGGCGGTCTTCCGCGGCACGCTCAACATCAACGGCAAGGATGAGCCGGGCGGCAACGGTCTTGTGTGGGCAGGTCTGGCGACCTTCCCCGGCCTGCCAGCCACGGTGCTCCCGATCGGGGCGGGCAATTATCTGGGGGCGAACTTACCTTGCGGAATGCAGGTCATCGGTCCGCGCTGGGCGGATCTCGACTGCATCGCCGCGGCCGAGAGCATCGGGAAGATCTTGCACGGGTGAACCGGCTCGGTCATGGCGCGGGACATGAGGATCACCATGCGCACGCTGGCGAAATGGCACATCTGGCTTGGCTGGCTGGTCGGCGTGCCGATTGTCATGTGGCTTGCGACCGGCCTCTTCATGGTCGCCCGCCCGATTGACGAGGTGCGCGGTAATCACCTGCTCCGCGAGCCACCGCCCACGCCGCTGGTATTACCCGGCAGCACGCTTGCCGCGCTTGATGCAGGCCTGAAAGACATGCGCGTCACCATGCAGGATGGCCGTGCGGTTGCCATCCTCACCACCCTTGACGGAACGACGCGGCGGGTCGATTTCGTCACCGGAGCGGCCCTTCCCCCGTTGGATGCAGCAGCTGCGCGGGCGCTGGTGGCTGTGCGCATCGTGGGCGGGGACAAGGCAGAACGCGTCGAGCTGTTCCCGGCGGATAAGACTCCGTTCGATTTTCGCCAGCCGCTCGCGGTGTGGCAGGTGCAGCTGACAGACGGCACCAACATCTATGTCGGCCGCGATACCGGCGAGGTTGAAGCGGTGCGCACTCGCTGGTGGCGAGGCTTCGATCTTGCTTGGGGCCTCCACATCATGGACCTGTCGGAACGCGAGGACACCAGCCATCCGATCCTGATCATCTTCGCCGCTCTGTCGCTGACGGGCGCGCTGATCGGATCCGTGCTGATGTTCCGCCGTCGCAAGGCGCGACCGGGCGTCAGGCCGCTCCGGTGACGCCGACCGTCCTCACCCCGATCCTCGACTGGCTCGACATTGCCGGCATTGCGCTGTTTGCGCTGTCGGGCGCTGTCTTGGCGGCGCGGCTACGGCAGACCTTCGTGACGATGGGTTTTTTTGCGCTGGTTACCGGCGTGGGCGGGGGAACCGTTCGAGATCTCCTGATCGGGGCCCCGGTGTTCTGGATCACAGATCCGTTCGTTGCCGCCGTGTGCCTCGGAACTGCGCTGATCGCATGGTTTACGCCGGTCAGGTGGTGGGAGGGCAAAGGCTTTGACTATGCCGATGCTGCCGGGCTTTCTGCCTACGCGGTGCTGGGCAGCGCAAAGGCGCTGGCCTACGGTATTCCGCCCGTTCCGGCCGCTCTGATGGGGGTGATCACCGGCTGCGTCGGAGGGATCATCCGCGATGTGGTGGCAGGCCGCCCATCGATCATCATGAGCCCGGAATTATATGTTACGCCGGCTGCCTTGACCTCGGCCCTGTGCGTCGCAGGAATGCTGGTAGCGCCTTGGCTTGGCGTTCCTGATGCCGCCGCGTGGAGCCTCGCTTTTGCTTGCGGCTTTGCATTGAGGTCAGCCGCGATCCGTTGGGAATGGGGCCTGCCAAGCTATGGCGGGGAAAGATCGGGCAGCTAACCGCGCCCCCTCCCCCTCCCATGACGGTTCAAAGATCGCCGTCGATGGCCTCGGGGATCACCTCTCCGGGGATCGGTCCGCCGGGATAGGCAGGCATCTGACTGCTGGCAGCGGCGCTGCGCGGCGGGGCCCGTTCAGCCAGCGCCACAGAATCACCAGCCGTCATGTCAGGCCGGATTGTCCCGCCAACCGCAGCGCGCGCATCGGCGTATCGTTGATCACTTAACTGCCCGTCCGCGCGCGGGAGTGCAGAATCTGGGCTGCCATTATAGCCGATGTCTGAAAATCCACTGCCGTAATCAATCGCGTCGATCTGGCCGTTATTGCCGATCCTGCATTGAAAGTTCGATCCGTTGAACAGGGCGCCGCTGACGCGCCAACCCGCACCATTGCGCTCGACATTATCGACCGTATCAACCCGCACATCGCGCTCAATCCGGTCCAGACACATCGACACCGCATTATCAAGACCGCTTGAACCGGTGCCGCGCAGTCCCGCCCGCCGATCATCGCGCCGATCATCTCGGGTATCCCAATTGCGGTCGCGGACATAAGGATCGCGCTCGACGATCACCACATCGCGCTCTCTCTCCCGCTGGCGGCGGTTATTCGAGTTGGCAATGGCAGCGATGCCGCCGATGATCGCGGCGCCGATCAGCACGTCGCCAGCATCAATGCGGTTGCGCCGCCAACCACGGCGGCCCCAGCCTCCGCCTCGGCCCCATCCCCAGCCCCAGCCGCAGCCCCAACGGCAGCCCCATTCCGCAGCGCCACTGGCGGGATAATACCGGCTGAAATCGAAAGCGGCAGACGGTGCCCCCAGCGCCAAGCCAGCGGGAAGCGGCGCCGCACTGGCAGGCGCGGCGATCAAGGTGGAACCAGCAAGCACACCTGCCAAGCCGAGTGCGCGGAAAGTCAGAGCCATTGTTGCCCTCTCCTGTTGCTATGATGAGCGCCCACCAACGCTGCGAAGTTGGCAGGATTAAACGTGCAAGGCTTGCGCTCGGATGAACCGGACCAAGCAGAAC
>JBEQBX010000075.1:0-14121 GCA_041639595.1 Porphyrobacter sp. | reverse complement strand
GCATTTTTGTCCGGGTTGAAATACAATCGCCCTATCCTCTTTGTCAAACCAGTTTTGGCAGAACATACCGGCCTTTTAAGCATACCAATATGTCTTACCAGTTTTATCAGGAGGGCACTGATGAGGTTGACATTCAGGATCGGGTTTCTGTTGTCGCGCGGGCTTGCAGGGCGACGATCGGCGACGCAGGACGCATCGCATCGCCGCGGCAGGGAACAGGTTGTCGCGTTCTGATCGCCGGATTGTTCGCCCGGCTGCGCTAAACCGGCTTAGCCGAGCTTGAGGAAAAACGCCTCGCGCTCTCGGCGCAGCTCATCGGGCGTCAGGGCGGACAGCCCGTCCAGCTCTGCACGCAGAGCGAGCGTCAGACGCTTGGCCGCTTCGGCTGGATCGCGGTGCGCCCCGCCTTTGGGTTCATATACGATGCGGTGGATCACGCCGAGTTTCAGCAAGTCAGCCGCCGTCACCCGCATCGCTTCGGCAGCGGTGGCTGCCTGGGCGCTGCTGCGCCACAGGATCGAGGCGCAGCCTTCGGGTGAGATCACCGAATAGACCGCGTGTTCCAACATCAGCACCCGGTTCGCAGCCGCCAGAGCGACTGCCCCGCCCGACCCGCCTTCGCCGATGATCACGGCAATCAGCGGCACGCCCAGCCCAAGACACGCCTCGGTCGATCGGGCGATGGCTTCGGCCTGTCCGCGCGCTTCGGCATCAACCCCGGGGAAGGCACCGGGGGTATCGACCAGCGTCACCACCGGCAGGCCGAAACGGTCCGCCAGTTCCATCAGGCGGATTGCTTTCCGGTATCCCTCGGGCCGCGCCATGCCGAAATTGTGCTTGAGGCGTCCGGGCGTGTCCTCGCCCTTCACATGGCCGATCACCATCACCTTGCGGCCTTCGAACCGCGCAAAGCCGCCGATGATCGCCTGATCCTCACCGAACACGCGGTCGCCCGCGACGGGCAGGAAGTCGGTGAACAGCCCCGCGACCAACTTTTCGAAACGAGGCCGCTGCGGATGGCGCGCCACCAGCGTGCGCTCCCACGGGGTCAGCCGCGCATAGGTGTCAGCCAGCAGTCGCTCCGCCCGCTCACGCAGCATCCGCGCATCTTCAGTGCCTTCAGGCAGAGCGGAAAGCTCCGCCACATGCTTGTCGAGCGCCTCGATCGGCTTTTCGAAAGGCAGGTACTGGATCACGTGCAGGCTTCTACACCGTCATCGACATGCCGCGATAGATCCGCGCACGATAACGCGAATCTTCCGCGTCCGGCAGCGGCGCGCCGACCAGCAGCACGGCGCGGGCAAAACGGCGCACTTCCTCCAGATGCTCGTCCAGATCGCGCGGTTCTTCGGATTGCACGCGGCGGGTGAGGTTGATCTGGTTGACCGGCACATCATGCACCAGCCGCTCGTTCTCCACCGCGAGCGTGGCGGTGAAGGCGTGGAGCGTGGTCTTGATGAAGTTTGCCAGCGCGAAGGCCGGTGACTTGTCGCCCATCGGCACATCGGGCGAAGTCAGCACCAGCTGGCAATCATCATAGAGCGAGGCACGGCGCGACACGCGGAAATGGTGGGTGAGGTTATCGGCGACCACTCCGCGGAACTCCTCGGGCGTCAGCGGGTCGGCTGTGTCGAACAGCTTGCCCGGCAGCGCGGCGAACGGCGTCGAAAGGATCGTCGTCGGCTTGCCCCACAGGGTCAGCGCCTCATCCATCGCGGCTTCGATGTCGGAGGTGACGACCAGCGATGTCAGCGATTGGGCGATATCACCTTCAAGTTGCGCCTTGATCGCATCAAACCCTTCCGCCGTGCGCGTGATCAGCACCACATTGGCGGCATGGCAATCCTCGATGAAAGCGCGCGCGGTTTCGGCGAGGTAATCCACGAGGTGTTCGCCGATGATCCACACCGTCTTGCCCCGCATCTGGTCGAGGCGTTCCTGCTTCGGCGAACCGAACAGCTCGCGCTCGGTGGTCGAGCGTTCCACGCTGAGGCCGCCCGAAGGCATGAAGGTTTCGCCGCTGACCGCGCGGTCCGCGAGGAAGAACACCGTCGCCTGCGCCACGTCATGCTCGGTCGGCATCTTGCCGAGGTATAGCTTGGACAGCACCCCGGTGCCGACCTTATTCGCCTCCACCGCGATCTTGTCGGCGGGCAAGAAGGGCGCATCCTCGGGCGGAACGCGCAGCAGCCATTCGGCATCGCTCTCGGGTGTGGCGGGGCGGTCGTTCCATTCCGGCGCGTCGAGGAACAGGCCCGCCTGCCGCAACCGGCCGATCAGCGCGGCGGCGATTGTGGGGGTGAGCAGGTACTGGTCCCAAGTGCAGGCACCGTCACCCTCGCGTGCGCAGGCCAGCGCCAGATCGCGCAATTCGCGCGGGTTGTTGGTATCGTGGCTCATCTTGACGGTGTCATTGCGGGCAAGCCGCGCCAGCACCGCCTCGACCCGTACCCCGCGCCGGATCGCCTTGATCGCGGCAGCGTGGACGGCGTTCAACCGCTTGTTTTCAAGGATCAGCTTCCCGCGCCGCTCGAACAATCCGGGCTTGCCGCCGGTGCCTGACAGGCGATCACCATCGACGGGGCCGGGCGCAATGGCGTTGAACTGCACTTCCGGGCCGAGATAGCGCGCCATGCTCTCGACCATCGCCCGCTGCCCGGCCTTGGAGACGGCGTAATCCGCACGGTTGGGGTAGGCGACCGCGAGGTACTTCTCCCCTCCGAAATAGGAGGAAACGTTGAGGATATATCCCGATCCTTGCGCCTTCATCAGCGGCGCGACGTGGTGCATCAGGAAGTAGTTCGACACAAGGTTGGCATCGAGCGTGTAGTTCCAGGCGTCGACCCCCATGTCGACCACCATATCCTCCGCGCCCGCAACGCCTGCGTTGTTGATGAGGTAGTCAATCCGCCCGAAGGCCTTCAGCGTCGCATCAACCGCGCCTTTGAGCGATTCAAAATTGCTGACATCGACATTGGCGAGGGTCTGCACGCGGCGCTCGACACCCGCAAAGCCGATGTCCTCCAACTCGCTGACGATCCGCGCCCGCGCCACCGCCAACTCGCTTTCGCGCCGGGCGACCATCATCACCTTGGCCCCGGCCAGCGCCAGCAGCCGTGCGACCTGCCCGCCGATCCCGGCAGACCCGCCGGTGATCAGCGCGACCTTGCCCAGATGCAGGCCGGTGATGTTCTCGGAGAAGCCGGGCATCGCCTTGCGCGCCCCCGTCGCCTCGCCGATGTTCGACGGGACGTAGAGCGTGATCTCGCCAAGCTTGCTTTCCTTCAGCAGGATGCGCGCGGCATGGCCTGCGGTGAAGCGGATGTTCTCGGCTTCGGTATTGGTGAAGCGCACGATCTGATTGCCCCACTCCGCTTGGCGGCGGCGCCCGTGAGCGGTGTCGATCTCGCTCTCGTCACGCCAGATGCGGATCAGCTGTTCGGTCGCGGCGCGCAGGATGTGGCCGTAGATGTCGCCCTTCCCGTCGCTCGCATGGCTGACAAACACGAAACGCGGCGGCTGGAGCAGGTTGTCGTGGCGCTTCCAGTACCGGCTCATGGTGCGGGCGAGCGCCATGTTGCCAGCCAGCTCGGCGTCCATCAGCGCTTCGACGACAGAATCATCCGCCGTGGTGATTGCGCCCGCGAGTTCGCCCGCGCTCAAGGCCGGCAGGAACAGCGCGCCGCTGACCGGGGTGCCGCCCTTGGTGTAATCCTCCAGCGCCTCTTCCATCCCCGCCGGGTCTTTCCGGCTGAAGCGGATGATGGCGAGCTTGTCCGAGAGACCCAGCGCAGCGCAGCGTTTCTCGGCGATGGCAACGTCGGCGGCGCGCGGCAGGCCCAACACGACCTCCGCCCCGCAGGCGAGCTGCACCTGCGCGATTTCCAGCGCCTCTTCGAAATTGTCCCCCGCCGCGATCAGCACGGCCAATCCGGTGCCGTCCATCGAGCGCATGGTCGGGCGCGCAAGGTAGGTCGAGCGTTGTTCCTTGCGCACGCTCATCCCGTGGGTGACTTCGAAATCGTGACCGTTGTAAGCTGCGCTTTCGTCAGAGCCGAGGAACACGCAGGTGGTGGCAATATCGGTGGGCGTCGGGAAGGTCTTGGCCTTGTCGTTCCCGCCTGTCGCGCGTTCGAGGCTCATCATGTCGAAGAACTGCGTGGCGGTGGTTCCACCCGCATCGCCGCGCGCGGTGTCCATCGCGGCAAACACGTTGCGGATGCGCTCGCTCTCAATCGGGCCGGGGTAGACGAGGTTGACGCGAATGCCCTTCTGACCCAGCTCCAGCGACAGTTCACGGCTCCACGCGTTCATCGCCGCCTTGGGGACGACGTAGGCTGCGCGCGCGTAATAGGGCGTGCGGCTGAAGATGGTCGAGACGTTGATGATCGACCCACCTTCGGGGATATGTTCGGCCGCGACCCGCGCGACATTCCACGCCACGCCGAAGATGTTGCGCAGCGCATCGCCCACGGTTTCGCCGTCGGTGCTGCCCTTCTTTTGCAGGGCGGCGAGTTCGTCTGCGGAGAGCGGGAGGTTCTCGATCGGCTGCTTGGGCCCGGCGCTGCCGGCGTTATTCACCAGAATATCGATCCGCCCGAATTGCTTCACCACCTCGGCAATCGCGGCGCGCACAGAGGCAATGTCTCCGCCGTCGAGCGCCACGGTCGCCAGCCGCGCCGGGTCCGCGCCGGTCGCCTTGAGCAGCGCCTCGGCAGCGGCTTTTGTGCGATCGGGCGTGCGGCCCGTCATCACCACGGTTGCGCCCTCTGCAAGGTAGTGGGTGACGATATGCCCACCCAGATTGCCCGCCGCGCCAGTGACGACGGCGATCTTGCCAGCCAGACGGCCCGGAACGTCGCTCTGCAAAGCAGGGGCAGCAGCAACAGCCTTGGATTTCGCCATGGGACTCTCCTCACAAAATGACTGCGAAGATCGCCTTCGCTTTGCGTTTCGTTCAAACCCTGGGGAGGAGAGCTAAGAACGTTTCAAAAAGTGCAACGCGTGCGTCAGCCGTCCGGTTCCCCGGAGGTCAATGTCGCGCTTTGGGCAGCCCACGCCTCCAGCAGCGCATCGCGGCTGCGCAAGCCCATTTCGGGGAGCGCGTGATTGACCACATAGGTCGATCCGGTGTGCCGGTTGTCCCACATCGCCTGGTGCGCTTCGGGGAGGCCATCCCATTCGACCACCTGCGGCTCTGTGACTTCGAGCAGGCCCGCCGCGATCATGTCGTTCATGCGCGCGACTTCATAGGCGTTGCAAAGGTGCGTGCCGAGGATGCTGGCGGTCGGCATCAGGATGGCACGCTGGCGCGTCCAGACCTGCGGGGCGTAGAAGGTGAACCGGCAGCCGGTCAGATCCTCGGCAAAGATGACCCGCCCGGTGAAGGGCTTGACCAGCGAAGTCGAGATGCCGAGCGTGTCCTGCCCCGCCCGCTCGAAGACCAGATCGGGGTTGCCGCGCGGATTGTCGGGCGAACGCAGGATCTTGCCCACCGCCGAACCGAACGGTTTCATCACCCGGTCCTGATAGTCGCGCACCGCCGCCTTGAAGACCTCGATATCGGCCTTGGCATCTGGCAGGCGCGGCATGGTGTCGGGCCAGTGGAAGTTCGCCCCCTCCCGGCGCCGGATCGCTTCGAGGCTGACAATCCCTTCAATCGCATCTTCCAGCCCGAGCGATTGCAGGAATTCGCGTTGCCCATCGGTGGTTGTGGCGATGACAGAACGCGCGTTGAAGCGCCGTGCGGCCTCGATCATTTCAAGACCGGTTTCATCGAGCAGTTCGGATGAACCCGGCCCGTAGAAGATCAGCACCGCCTCGCCCCCGCGCAGCGCGGCGCGGCGGAGCATTTCCTCAGGGGTGGCCGTTCCCGGCTTGCCCATGAAGCTGAAGTGATAGCCCGATGACGCGCCGTAGAAGGCCAGCGTGCCGCCTTCCGCCAGCAATTGGAAACTGCGCGGGAAAGCGGTCTCGCCCGCGTGGCTGACCACATAATCGGCGAGCTTGCCGCCGTTCAGCGCCTTGAATTCTTCCACCAGCGGGGCGCCTGCGGCTTCCCATGCCTGAGCTTCGGCCTTGCCCTCAGGCACCACCGAATAGAGGCCGGCAAAGCGCGCATCCTTGCGGTTGATCGCGCCGACCGCGCCCTGCACATTGGTGATGAAGTGCGCGCGTTCTTCCGAGGACACCAGCCCCGTCACCTGCAAGCCGGTGCGCACCGAAGACCGCAGCGCATCAAGCCCCGTCCCCGTCGCCGCCCCTTCCACGAACAGTGTCCGCCCGGGTGCAATCTGCAAGGTCGTGAACAGGCAGCGCGCAATGGTGCCGAGGTTCAGCACATAGCTGCCCGCCTGCTCCAGCGTCAGATCCGGCGGCACCTTGTGCATCTGCGGTGCCTGCACGGTCAGGAACTGCGCGTGGCTGCCCGTCTCGGTCTCGTAGCCCTGAATGGAGAAATCGGCGTACATCGGATCGTTGCCGACGAGGGGTGAAAGCAGGTCATTGGTGCCGGAATAGACCGTCACCAGATCGCCGACCTTGATGCGTCCCTGCGACCGCGTCTCGGACCCCAGCGCCGCGACCAGCGCGATTCCCCCCGATCCGGTGATCTGGACGTCTTCCTCGTGGCTGTCGAAGGGTGAAACCGGAATGCCGGTCAGCGCCCAGATATCGTTGAAGTTGACCTCGCTGGTCAGCATGTAGAGCAGCGCCTCGTTAGGCGCGGGCTCCGGCACCTTGACGATCAGCTCCTTCTCGTGGCTCGCAGGAGGGCCGAAGCGGGGCTGACCAGTGTCAGGATCGCGGGCAATTCCGAAGGCGTATTGGTGACGCGGGATCGGGGTCACGCCGGGATAGAACGGCGCTCCCACGGGAAGCAGATCGCCTGCTGCCTCCAAGCCGCGCGCACGCATTTCATGCTCGGCATCGATCCACACGCCGTCGCGCCGCACGGAAAGCGGGGGCGCAACCTTGTCCATAAATTCCCGGATGCCGGTCTTGCCGCCTTCGGGGTCAACAATCGCTTCGGCAAACAGCTTGGCTTCTCTCGCCGTGCCTGCGGTGACGCCTTGTTCAAGGCCCACGCGCACGGCTTCCAGCGCCCGCGCGCCTGCCGTGCCGCGCCCGGCCCAATCAAGCTGGCGCAGGATGCGCTGGAGGAAATCGTCCTCCAAAACCGTGTCGAGCGACAGATCGGCCCCCGCTTCCCAGCGCTGCACCGCGGTCTGACGTTCCGCAAACGCCTGACCCAGTGTGCTGTCCGCCCCGCGCTTCACGAAATCGCGGACCGCTGCATGGGCCGCCGACAGCGCATCTTCCGCGCCCGTCACCAGTTCATCGACCAGACCAATGGCCAGGGCTGCATCGGCAGCGATGCTCCGCCCGCCAAGGATCAGGTCGAGCGCATCGCGCAAACCCTCTGCGCCGCGCCGGTCGGCGAGCAGACGCGGCAGGCGCTGCGTGCCGCCGTAACCGGGGAGCAAACGCAGGCGGATTTCGGGCTGACCGAACCGCGCCACAGGTTCCGCCACGCGGTAATGGCAGGCCAGCGCAAATTCCATGCCCCCGCCCAGCGCCACGCCCTGCACCGCCGCGATGCAGGGTTTGCCCATTTGCTCGATCGTGCGAAACGCGAGGTGCGCGTTGTTGGGCAGCACCATCGCTTCTTCGACGGTGTGGATTTCCTCGAGCATCTGGCGAATGTCGGCGCCGGCCACGAAGGATGATGTGCCCTCACCCGTGAACACGACAGCAACGACATTTTCGTCCCGCGCCAGCGTGGATGTGACCATCACAAGTTCGTCAATCGCGCGTTCGTTCAGCGCATTGACCGGCGCATTGGTGACCGTGACGGTCGCCACCTGCTTGCCGGGAGCAACCGTATTGTACTGGACGAGGAAATAGCGGTGACGATCGAACAGCGCCTGTTCGTCGCTCATGCGCTGTTTGCGCTGCCAGTCGGCGATGACGGTGCGCAGTTCGTCCAAGGCCTCGGGATTGCGCAAGGTTGTGACATCGCCAACCTCCTCGCCCACCACCAGCGCGCGGACCATGCGGCGCATGTATTTGCCGCTGCGCGTTTCGGGGAATTGCGACACTTCGATGAAGTCGGCCGGCACAGCGACCGCGCCCTTTTCGGTGCGCACGAGGTCGAACAGGCGGCGCTTGTCCTCGTGTGTCAGCTTGCGGCCCGCGACCGGCACCACGAAGGCGAGCGGAGTCAGGCCCTTTTCGCGGTGCGGCGCACCAACCACCAGCACGTTGCCGACCGGGCTGTCCGGGGCGAGCGCCTTGTCCCGCAGCACCGCGCCCTCGATCTCTTCGGTCCCCATCCGGTGGCCCGAGACATTGATGACATCATCACTGCGGCCGTGGAGCGAGAAGGAGCCATCCTCATGCGCAATCGCGAAATCACCCTGAGTATAGGCCCATGCGCCTTTCCAGCGCCGCCAGTAACCATCTTCCCAACGCGCTGCATCACCGCGCCAGGCGGGATCGACGCGGCCATCTGAAACCTTGAAGCCTTCGATATCGCCCCAGATCGTGCGCGCGAGATAGGGATAGGGCGCGGATATTACGATTTCGCCCTTCTCGCCCATCGCGGCCCTGCGCCATGGCACGCCGCCTTCGCCGGTGCGCGCGAACGGCGCGTCGGGGGCAGCCGCGCCGCCCTCGGCCTCAACCCAGACATCGCCCATGATCCACGGCAGCGGATAGGCGTGGGCATCGGGGCGCAGCGGGAAATCATCGTTGCCGAACATATGCGTCCAGGCGATTCCGCCGTGCTCGGTCGCCCAGTAGGAGTTGATATAGCGCGGGGTCACGTGCTCCATCCCGAAGGCTTGCACGGACGGGCTGACAGGCTCGGCGCAGAAGGTCGCGACGCGAAGGCTGCTCATGTCGTAACGTTCAAGTTCAGCAAGGTTCGCCGGATCGGACATGATCGCTTTCAGGAAGGTCACGCCCGCCTTGAAGATGCGCACATTGTGCCGCTCGATCATCGAGGCGAAGCGTCCCGCGTGCGGGAACACCGGGGATCCTTCGCTGATCAGCGATGTCACCCGCGTCATCAGCGGCGCGCAGATCAGGTAGCTTTGCCCGGTGATCCAGCCCGGATCGGCGACCACGAACAGCGTATCGCCGGGGCGCGCATCGAAACTGACCTTCATCGTTTCGGCCACGCCAGCGGCATAGCCGTGGCTGTGCACGATCCCCTTGGGCTTTCCGGTGCTGCCCGAAGTGTAGATGAAGAACATCGGGTAATCGGCATCGACCGGCATCGGCTTCGACGAGGCCCAGATGGCGCGGACGAAATCGGTATCGGGCAGCGCCATCAACTCGGCTTCGGACGCCACGGCAAAACCCGCCGCGCGCGCTTTGTCCAATACCGTTGCCAGTGCCGCATCGGTCAACTCGTGGCTCCAGCGGTCACGTTCCTCGCGCCAGATCACGTCGGGCTGCGCGGTGTGGCGGCACACGATCACCGCTTCCACACGCGGCGGCAAGGTGACGAGGCTGGAAGCAATCGCAATCCGCACCCGTGCGGCGTCCGCGCTGGTGATGCGGCCTTCCGCGCCAAGGTTGATCAGCGCCCGGCCCACGCCGCGCATCACGTCCGAACGGTCGACCGTAATCTCGCCAGCGAGCGCTTCGCGCACAGTGTCGACAATCGTTGCAGCATCCGCGGCGGGCAGGCCCATGTCGAGGGCCGAGAGTATCTCCAGAGCCGTCGTCACCGGCACGAAGTTATCGAGCGCAGGATCTGTATAGGCGTTCTTGAAGGCGGCCACCTGCGCGTTGCGATAGCTGCCATCGGACGTAACGATCACCCGCGCGCCGGTATCGGCGATACGGTCGGACAGCGTCTTGTCGGAAAAGCCGCCGAACACCGCGGTGTAAACCACGCCCATCCGTTTGGCCGCTTCGGTCCAGTAGATCTGCGGCACGATGCTGGGCATGTTCAAAGCCATGCGGTCGCCCGGTTTCAGACCCAATTCCTGCAACGCCACGGCGCATTTGGCGACTTCCAGCAGCAGCCGTTTGCGGCTGACGGTGAAGCAGTCGATCGGCGCGCCCTTGCCGCCGCCTGCGGACATATCCCAGCGGTCACCTTCGAAAATCAGCGCCGCTTCATCGCCATGCCCGGCGAGCACATGGCGATCAATTTCCGAGAAGGCAGCATTGGTGCGCCCGCCAACGAACCAACGCCAATGCGGCGCGGCAGAGCCATCGAACCCTTTGTGCCAAGGGCTGAAGTCGGCCGGAAGATCGGGACTGGCAGCCGCGCCCGTCTCCGCATCCCAGCCGTGCCAACGCCCGTCTTCTCCACGCGCCAGCCATGCACCCGAAGCGCCGATGTCAGCCACAAACCAGTGCATCCCTCGTGCCGCGATGTCGCCATGGAATGCGCCCGGATCGGCCAGTGCCGCCGCCCGCATCGCCTCCCACTGAGCGCGGTTGCGCACCGGATTGGACAGAACATCAGACGTGTTCGCCGCTAAAGTGTTCACAGGAATCGCGCCGCCCCCCTTCGTCTGCAAAACTCGCAGGGGCGCGATCCCTAACGCCGGCGATTTGCAGCAATATTACAGCAGTTAAGCCCAGCGGGTAAGATTATGCCGCGCAGCCACCTGTTTCGATAACGCTGTGCCGCCCGATCAGTTCCGTGCAACTCATCGCGGACGCGTCTCAGTCTGGCCCGCGCCACGACAAGACTTCACACCTGACGCCGCATCGTAACGATTTTTCAATGAGGCTGCGCATAGAGCGGACGTCCAATCGCGTTGCAGCCGACAGCGCCGGAACAAGGACAAGGCATGCCACTTGGCTTTCGCAAGACCCTCCGCGAACAGATGGGTACAGCGCCGGAGCCAAAGAAGGCCCCGCCCACGCCCAATCGTAATGCGGTTCTCGGCGAGGTCGAGGAGTTGGGCATCGGAATGTTCTGGGCGACCGATGCAGAAGGTTGCCTCAGCTTCCTTTCGCAGCGGGCGTTGAACGATCTGGGGGCCAAACCCCAATCGCTGATCGGCACGCCGTTGGTGCGAATCTTCACCGAAATCGAGGAGGAGGTCGGCGCCCCGACCCAGCGCAGCCTTTCCTTCAAGCTCAAGGCCCGGTCCAAGCTTGAAGAACAGATTGTCGCTGTCTCCGATTCGCGCGGCTCAGTCCGCTGGTGGCGGCTCAACGGCCGCCCGCTGGTTGACGCTGCGGGCAAGTTCCAGGGCTATCGCGGCAGCGCGGTCGATATTTCAGCGCAATATGCCTATGAAACTCAGGTCGCGCGGCAATCTCAGGTCGACGAGCTGACCGGGCTCGCCAACCGCCGCAAGCTCAACGAGCGGTTGTCGGCGACGCTGGCTGCCTTCCGCGCCACCCGGCGCAGTTGCGCGCTGATGATGCTCGATCTTGACCGGTTCAAACAGGTCAACGACACCATGGGCCACCCTGCGGGCGACGAATTGCTCAAACAGGTGGCACAGCGCCTGTCGTCGATCGTCAAGGACAATGGCGAAGTGGGGCGTCTGGGCGGCGACGAGTTTCAGGTGTTGTTGCCCGATATGGACGACCGCGGGACTTTGGGCGAACTTGCCAATCGCATCGTCCAGTCCGTGTCGCAGCCTTATCAGATCAACGGCCGCCGGGCGATCATCGGCACGTCGATCGGGATCGCGATTGCGCCTTATGACGGGTTGGAAGCAGACGAACTGACCCGCGCGGCCGACATGGCGCTGTATTCTGCCAAGGACACACGCGGCGGCACGTTCTGCTTCTTCACCAGTGAACTGCGTGACGCAGCATCGCGCACGGCTGAACTGGGCGACCGGCTGCGCGACGCGGTGGACCGCGACGAATTGAAGCTGGCATACCAGCCGCTGGTCGATCCGGTCACCAATCAGGTGAAGGGCTTCGAGGCGTTGCTGCGCTGGCATGATGAGGAAGAGGGCATTATTTCGCCCGCACAATTCATTCCCGTTGCCGAGAACGACGATCTCATCATCCGCATTGGCGAGGCCGCCTTGCGGCGGGCGTGTTTCGACGCGTTGGCATGGCCGGAATGGATCCGGATTGCGGTCAATGTGTCGGCCAAACAGTTCGTCCGCCCCGGCTTTCGCAAGGCTGTGGCGGCCGCATTGCAAGCATCGGGGCTGGCGCCCGGACGGCTTGAGCTGGAGATCACCGAAAGCGTTTTTGTAGGCGATCTGGAAACGGTCGACGCGATTTTCCGCGATCTGAAAAAGCTGGGCGTGCGGCTTGCGCTGGATGATTTCGGCACCGGCTATTCCTCGCTCGGCTATCTGAAGCATGGCCACTTTGACAAAATCAAGATCGACCAGAGCTTCGTGCGCGGCTGCACCGAAAACGGCGACATCAACCCGGCAATCATCACCGCGATCGTCGCGCTGGCCAAGGCGCTGGGCATGGAAACCGTCGCCGAGGGCGTCGAGGCGATGGACGAGCTTGAGCTGGTCAAGGAACGCGGCGCCGATCTGGTGCAGGGCTATATCTATTCCCGCCCGATCACGCAGGAACAGGTGATCGCGCAGTTCGACGAAGGATCAGGGGTATTCCGCCCCAGCGGCCCGCCGCGCCACCGCGCCGAACGCATCACCATCTTCCGCAAGGTAGGGTTGATCCACGAGGATCACTACTACGACGTGATCCTGCGCAACCTGTCGAAGACCGGCGCCCGCATCACCGGTCTGGCTGGTGTTCCGGTCGGAACCGACGTGGTGCTCGATCTCGGTCACGGACAATTGGTGGTGAGCAAGGTCGTCAATGCGACGGAAAACAGCCAGGGCCTCAGTTTCGAAACAGCGCTGATCAGCGACGGTACCGGCGGGTTCATGACCCGGCACCGCATTTCGCCATATTCGCTGGCCGAAGCGGGCATCCCGCTGGCGGCGCTGGGACATGGGGCCTTCCCGCTGGCCAAATGGCGCGAGGCGAACAAGACCATCCCCAAATTCGTCCAGCTGGAACTGAGCGTTCCAGGCACCTGATCAGATCTGCGATGTTTCACGTGAAACCGGCGGCCTGGAACACAGGATCGGCGGGTCGAAGCCAGTCTGACCGGAGCGGAGGGGGGCCTAAGAGGAGCCTAAGCGGGTCTAAAGCGGACCTGCCGCTCAACCGCGACCGCGATAGGGCGCCACGCCCTGATCCGGCAGCCACAGATCTTCAGGCGGCCTTCCCGATTGCCAGAACACGTCGATCGGGATGCCGCCGCGCGGATACCAGTACCCGCCGATGCGCAGCCATTGCGGGCGCATTTCCTCAAACAGGCGCACCCCGATGCCGACTGTCACATCTTCGTGGAAGCCGTTATGGTTGCGAAAACTACCCAGAAACAGCTTCAGGCTTTTGCTTTCGACGATCGTTTCGCCCGGCACGTAATCGATCACCAGATGCGCAAAATCGGGCTGGTTGGTCACCGGGCACAGCGAAGTGAATTCCGGGCTGACGAACCGCACCAGATAGGTCAGGCCGGCACGCGGATTGGGGACATAATCGAGCACCGCTTCCTCTGGCGAGGTCGGCAGCGGGGTATCCTTGCCGAGGAACTGCGGCGCGGGCTTGGGGGCAGAAGGTGTGCTTTCCATGCCCCGCTGTTGCCCCGATCCGGGGACGGGCGCAAGGCCGGAACTGGACGGATCACCCCTCCGCTTATTATGGAGGCATCCAAACCAGACAGGGCCGGTTCACGCGTGCACCGGCACAGCCCGTTCCCTTCATCGAACTGCCAGAGCCGTTTGCGCCATGATCCGCCTGCCTGCCCGCCCCGCCGCCTTCCCGCTTGCGCCTGCCGCCGCCGCCGCGCTGCTGCTGCCTTGGCTGCCGGTCACCGCGCAAGACGCTCCGCCGTCCGGCAGCTTCGATCTGCCGGCGCCAAGCCCCACGCCTGCGCCTGCACCCGCAGGCCCGGCGGATGAGCGCGCCGGGGTGGCGATCCCGCCGCGGGCCGTGCCGACCATAGCTCCCACCGCCGCGCCGACACCGCTGCCTGCACGTTTGCCCCCACCCGTGGTCCCGCCCTTGCGACAGGCGCAGCCGAACGACTGGCCCGCGCCCGAGCCGCGCCCTGCCCCGCGCGCGAGCGCCGCGCCCACCGCCACCCCC
>JBEQBX010000074.1:0-14156 GCA_041639595.1 Porphyrobacter sp. | reverse complement strand
CAGCGGCGGCTTTGATCGCGAAGCTGTGGCGGCTTTGGACAGGGGCAGTGATGGCACGCGGCATGGGGTTCCTCCGATTGTCGGTGCACCGCTGTGGAGGCAGCCTGTGCGACGGCGATGGCGGCTGTGAAGGGGATGCAGTGCGAATAGCGTGCAGACCCTGTGCAGACGCTCACCCTGCGGCGGGGGCGGCTGGTCGAATATGCATCCACAGCGCGCCGACGCCTGTAAAACGTCAGGGGCTTGTGTCATGGCCCGCACCGGACCGGGCGAGACGATCTGGTTTTAAGGAGACAATGATGAACCGTCCTGCAACCCTTGCACTGGCGCTTGCTGCCGGTATGGCCGCGGCTGGCCCGCTCGCCGCCCCGCTGCTGGCGCAGACCGGAACGACCGCGCCCGCGCCTGCCGCCTTTGCCCTCGCCCCGCTGCCCTATGCGGCTGACGCGCTGGAGCCGGTGATCGATGCCGAGACCATGCGCATCCACCACGGAAAGCATCATCAGGCCTATGTCGATAATCTGAACAAAGCTGTCGCCGCCGATCCGGCGCTCGCGGGCGTGGCGCTGGAGGCGCTGGTATCCCGTGCAGGCACGCTGCCTGCCGCTATCCGCAACAATGCGGGCGGGCACTGGAACCACACGTTCTTCTGGGAAACGATGGCCCCTGCGGACAAGGTCGGCGCGATGTCGCCCGCGCTGGAAGCTGCCATCACCGCGCAGTTCGGATCGGTGGACCAGTTCAAGGCCGCCTTCAAAGCGGCCGGCACGGCGCGGTTCGGATCGGGCTGGGTATGGCTGATCATCGGCGCGGACGGGAAGCTCGCCATCACCTCCACCCCCAATCAGGATAATCCGCTGATGGACGTGGCCGAGGAGAAGGGCACTCCTGTGCTGGGCAATGACGTGTGGGAACACGCCTATTACCTCAAGCACCAGAACCGCCGCGCCGATTACCTTGACGGGTGGTGGCAGGTGGTCGACTGGAGCAAGGTCTCGGCGCGTTATGCCGCGGCGATGCCCGGCTGAGGCTGACTGCAAATTCGCGGGCGCTGTCAGCGAACAGGGGTTGACGGCGCGCGGCACAACGGGGGCAATGTGATGATCGGAAATATCCTTCGGGCAGGCGCGGGGGGCGCCGCCATGGCGGCTGCGATGGTGATTGCCGCGCCGCCCGCGCTGGCGCAGCAGGCGGGCATCATTATCGCAGTGGTAAACGCCGATGGCGCGCCAGTGGCTGATACCGATGTGGTCATCGATAACCCTGCCATCGGCCTGTCCCGCACCCTGCGCACCGATGCGCGCGGGACGGTGCGGATCGACGGATTGACAACGGCGGGGGAATACCGGGTTTCCGTCCCCGCGGCGCAAGGTTACGAACCGCTCACCGCCAGCCCTGTCGAACTGCGCGCCAATTTTACCCGCAGCGTGGTGCTGCAATTGCGCGCCGCCAGCGACCCCGGCATCGTGGTGACAGCGGCACGCGCGATCACCGGGCTCAACACCGCCAACGCCGAAATCTCCGCATCATTGGGCCGCGAACAGCTTGCCGCGCTACCGATTGAAGGTCGCGATGTGATCGGCGCGCTGATCCGCCTGCCCAATGTCGTGCCGTCCACCGGGTTTTTCCCCGAAGCGCCGTCCATTTCGATCAACGGATCGAACGGGCTGGATACCAACTACCTGATCGACGGGATGGACAATAACGAGAATTTCCTCGGCGGGATCAAATTCCCGGTGCCGCTGGGCTTCACGCGCGAAGTGACCGTGCTGGCGAATTCCTACTCGGCGGCTTACGGGCGCACGGCCAATGGCATAGTCAATTTTACCACCCCCTCGGGCAGCAATGCGTTGACGGGAGAGGCCTATATGCTGGTCAGGCCCGGCAGGCCGCTAGATGCCCCAACTCCCTTCCCCCGCCGCGACCTGTCGGGCAATCCCGTTGGCGAAAGCTTTGAGCGTTATCAGGCAGGCTTTGCCGTCGGCGGCGCGTTGCAGCGGGACAAGACCTTCTTCTACGCCAATTACGAATTCACCCGCGACCGCAACACGCAGGTCGTCGATGCCCCT
Source organism: Porphyrobacter sp. (assembly GCA_041639595.1). Taxonomy (GTDB): domain Bacteria; phylum Pseudomonadota; class Alphaproteobacteria; order Sphingomonadales; family Sphingomonadaceae; genus Erythrobacter. Next base: position 12,087 of record JBEQBX010000074.1, on the reverse strand, counting down.
GCCCTGGGGATCGCGGGCAGCGTCACCGGCAACAACCAGTTTCATCTCGGCTCGGTCAGGCTGGATCACCGGCTGACGGACGATTGGACGCTGGGCCTGCGCGCCAATATCGGGCGGGTGACGATTGACCGGCCGGGCGGCGGATTGGGCGGCGGCAATGCGACCTTCCCTTCGGCCGGTTCGCGGCAGGACCGCTTCTCCACCCTGATCGCGGCGACAGCCAGTTATGCGGGGAGCGACTGGAGTTATGACGGCGCGCTGCAATTCAGCCGCTTCCGCTGGGATTATGGCGAGGCTGCGGCCGCCCCCGGCCCCCAGGTGACGGTGCGCGATACGTCAGGGCTGGTGGCAGCCGTGGTCGGCAACCCCGGCTTTGTGTTCGATAGCCTGGAGGAGACATGGCAGACCACCCACCGCGTCAGCCGCGATCTTGGCGCGCATTCGCTGCGTGCCGGGGTGGATGTGATCCGGTCGGACTTCGCGCTGCTGGGCGGCGGCAATCCTGACGGCAATTTCACCGCCGATCTGACCGCCGCGCAGCTTGCCAGCCTTGCCCCGCGCGGGCTTGCCCTGTCGGCGCGCGATGTGCTGGCGCTTAATCCGACGGTGGCCAATTACGCGGTCGAACTGCGCCCGCAAAGCTTCGGCACCGGACAGACGCTGCTGGCCTTCTACCTTGAAGATGCATGGCAATTATCGCCCGATCTTACCGCCACGCTCGGCCTGCGCTGGGATTACGACACCCTGACGCAGCAGGGCGCAGGTGACGGCGATACCGACAATATCGCGCCGCGCCTTGCGCTGAACTGGCAGCCCGATGCGCGGTCTTCGGTGCGGTTCGGCGCGGGGATTTTTACCGGCAAGCTTTCTTACGCCGTGATCTCCGATGCGCTTCAGCGCAATACCACATCGGCGGGGTTCCTCAGCCAGCTGGCGCAATTGCAGGCGCGCGGCGACATCCCGGCGGGCATTGACCTTGCCGACCTCACCTTTGACGGGAACCTCACCGTCACCCCGCCCTGCGCCACCGTGGCCGCCTGCCCCACCCCTGCGCAGGTGCAGGCGCTCCGCAACACGGCGACGCTGGGTGAGGGGCGCATTCTCACCCCCACCGGCTATGACAATCCGTGGAGCCTGCAGGTCAGCGGCGGATACCAGTATCAGGCGGCAGATACGATCACCGTGTCCGTCGACGCGCTCTACAGCCGGTCGCACAATCTGGCGCGGCTGCGCGATCTGAACGCGCCAGCGCCCTTCACCCCCAACCTTGCCAACCTGGCCGATGCGAACATCGCGGCCTTGCGCGCCCTGCCGGATAATGCCGCGCGGGTGGTGCTGGCCCAAAGGCTTGGGCTGGTGCGGTCACAGGCGGCGGCCGATGCCTCGCGCCCGATCCCGCTGGTGGCGGGCGGCGCGCGGCAGATCACCGTGACGGAAACGGCGGGCGAAGCGGAATACCTCGCGCTGATCCTGCAAGCGATCAAGCTGCGGGGCGAGGATGATTACGGCTTCCGGGTCAGCTACACGCTGTCTCAGCTTCGCAATGATACCGATGATATCAATTTCCGCAGCGCCAACGCCAATGACTTCGCCGCCGAATGGGGCCCGTCCGCCAATGACCGGCGGCACGTCATTTCGGCCGTCGGATACCTCTATCCGGCAGACGGGCTGACAGTGACGGCGGCGGGGCTGTTCCAGTCCGGCCAGCCGGTCAATCTGGTGCCCGATGCGCGGATCTTCGTCACGCAGGACCTGAACGGCGACGGGGCGAGCTTCGGCGAGAACTTCGTCGGCAATTCGGACCGCTATCCCGGGACACGCCGTAACGCCGCCCGTCTGCCGTGGGCGGCCACGGTTGATCTGGGGGTGCGGTATGCCCTGCCCCTGTTCGGCAGGCGGATCGAGGCAAGCGCGGATGTGTTCAACCTGCTCAATGCCAACAACCAGAGCGGGTTTGCCAATGCCGCCACAACATCGAACCAGATCCAATTCGGCGGCGGCGCGCCGTTCGTACAGCGCAATGCCGGGCCGCCGCGCCAGTTCCAGTTCGGCCTTTCCGCGCGGTTTTGAAACGGCCTGCCGACGCCCTCTAACCCATGCTATTCTGGTGCTTGAGGGTCACGCCTTCGGGTTTCGCGTAAACTGGGGCAGTGAGTACACTTAGCAAAACCATCGCCCCGACACCTGTTGCCCGTCACCCCCTTACAGGTCTTTCCCCCAGCCAGCGCGAAGAGCTGCAAACCGGTCTGCTCGGCCTGATCGAGCATCCCGACTTTCCGTGCGTCGGCGCCAAATCGGCTCTGGCGCAAGGCGGGCTTGCGGTCGAAACCGCCACCTCCATCTCCTGCGGGCGTGACGATGCGCGCATCCATGACCGGCTGGTGCGCTGGAGCAGCGCCTATCGCCCCGATGACCAGCCGTTCCGCAGCCTTGCGGTGGTGTTCGCCGGCCCCCGCGATCTGGACGAGGCGGCGTTCGAGGCCGCCTTGTGGCAGCGGCTCTCGTCCCTTTCCGCCATCGACCGCGCTATGGGCCATGCACACGACCCGGCCTTCAGCGCCGATCCACGCGATCCCGATTTCGCCCTGAGCTTCGGAGGCAGAGCCTACTTTGCAGTTGGCCTGCATCCCCACGCCTCGCGCCGGGCGCGGCGCGCGCCTGCACCCACCATCATCTTCAATTTCCACGAACAATTCGTCCGTCTGCGCAAGGCGGAGCGGTATGAACGGATGCGCGAAGTGATCCTTGCCCGCGACACGGATTTCGACGGCACCCCCAATCCGATGATCGCCCGCCACGGCGAAACAAGCGAGGCGCGGCAGTATAGCGGGCGGGCGGTCGGCGATGACTGGGTGTGCCCCTTCGCGCCGCCGGCTGCCGCATGATGACCCAGCGCATCGCCCCGCGCAGCGGCATCGCCGTGCGCCTGCCGCGCGGCGCGCTGCTGACAGTGATCGATCCCGAAGGCGGGCAGGTCAGCGACATGCTGGCCATCGCTGCCGATGATCCGGCGGAGATCCTCTCCAACGGGCGCACCTTCGATTACGAGGAGACGCTGCGCCTCACCACCGGTGCACGGCTGTGGTCAAACCGGTCGCGGGTGATGATGACAATCATCGAGGACACCGCGCCGCATCACGATTTCCTGCTGACGCCGTGTTCGTGCGATACCTTCCGGCATTTCTATCCCGACAAGCCGGTGCATCGCGGCTGTTTCGGCAACCTGGCAGAAGCGCTGGCGCCTTACGGATTAAAACCGGACAATATCCCGGCGGCGTTCAACATCTTCATGAATGTGACCATCGCGCCGGATGGAAAGCTGGCCGTGCTGCCGCCCGGCACGAAGCCGGGGGACTGCATCCGCTTCCGCGCGGAGATGGATCTGGTGGTCGGACTGACGGCGTGCTCTGCCTATGCGTCCAACGGAGGCACGTTCAAGCCCATCGACTACACCGTGGAAGTGCCGTTCTGACAGCGGTGACGGCGCGGGCCATTACACGCCCGCGCCGCCGCTGGTCAGACGTTCTGTCCGAAACCGGACTGGCTGTCGCTGCCCTGCCCTGCCTGCTGGCCCGGCTGATCCTGTTGGGTCATCTGCGCTGAACCGCCGCCCATCCGGTCATCCATCCGGTCGAGCATGTCGTCCTTCTTGTGTCGGGCCTTGTCGCCCGCCTGCCGTGCCTTGGCTCCGGCAGCGTTCAACGCCTGTTCGCCGAAACGCCCGACATATTCTTCCTCGGTCCGCGAGGCGGGCAGCGCCGATCCGGCGACCGCGCCGACAAACGCCGCCGCAAGGCCGCTGATCAGCGGGTTGTCGAAATAGAACCCGCGCGCATCATCCATCGCCTGACGTGACCGGTCACGTGTCGCACCGCTCAGCGCCTGCGCTCGGTTACCCATCTTCTCCCGGCTCTGGCGCATCCGTTCAGTCGCATCATCCAGCCGTTTGCGGAACGATCCTTCGTCCTCATCATGGCCCTGCTCCAGCATGAAATAACTGGCGCGGGTATGATCACGGCGGCGGCGATACGTCTGATCGTCCTCGTCCGGCTGGCGTTCACAGCGGGACATATGTTCGACATAGCTGCGGTGTTCGGGCTGCCAGCCGGCATAGGACACGGTGTTGCCAGTGTCGCTGGAATCGCCGGACTTTCCGCTACTGCGGGGCATCTTCAGCCCCATCGCCGAAGGGCGCGCATCGGCATCGCTGACGAGCCACAGCCCGCCAATTGCAATCATGCCCAGCGCCAGCGGATTGCGGCGCGCCGCATCCATCAGGTAATCGCTGTCGACGCCCTTCTGCCCAGCCTTGTCGAGCATCGCGTCGATGATGTTGCGCGGGGTCAGCTCGCCTTCGATCTGTTGTACCGTGCGGCTCATTTCGGCCTGCGTGTCACGGATGTCGCGTTCGATCTCTTCGGGGCTGCGCTGGTCTGTGGTGGTGTCGGTCATTATCGTCCTCCGGAATGGTGAATGTCGCCGGTTGCGGCGGCGGGCGTGTCGGCGATGGTTTCGATCGAGCGGTCCGGCCTGATGTTGGCAGCAGCAATCTTCTTGCGGCCGCTGGCGTACAGGATCAGCGCGATCACCAGCGTGGCGATGCCCGTCAAAGTGGTGCCAAGCGGCACATCATCGAGCGCATCACCCACGTAATAGGCAATGCCCATCAGCAGGACGCCCAGCCCGGCAACGCCGACCACGGCGGCGGCCGCCATGGCGCCAACAGCGGTTTTGACATCCTGCGCCGCTTCGCGAACCTCGGCCTGCATCAGGCTGACCTGCGCACGGGCAAGATGCGCGCCCTGCTGGGTCAGACGCCCGACAAGATCGACGATATTATGGTCCTGAGCGCCGCTTCGGGGCGTAACCCCGGCGGCCGGACTGCGGGGTTGTTCATTCATATCTGAGTGCCCCCCTTGCCCGCGGCATCATCGCCATAAGCCGGCTCAAATCCGCCCTCCTGCGTCGGCATGATGTTTTCGTCCGCGGCCCAATCCTGGCCGTTGTCCTGATCGGTGGAGGCGTAGCTCTGCCCGCCGGAATAGCCTTGGCCGCCCGCACCATAGGTCTGGGAATACTGCCCGCCCTGCTGGTCGTTGCGGTCATGGCGCTTCTTGTCCGCCCCGGCGCGCAGGACGCGTGCAGCAGCAAACCCGGCCGCCGCCGACGCGGCAAGGAACGCGCCGGGACTGCGGCGGCCGAATTCGGCAACTTCCTGCCCCAGTTCATCAATGTTGCGCCCGTCGACATGGCTGGCAAGGCCTTCGATCTTGCGGGCGGCCTGCTGTAACGCCGTTGCCATCCAGTCGGGCACATCGGGATTGGCACGCAGGTCATCGGCAGCCGTGTTGAGCGCCGTAGAAGCTGACCCTGCAACCTGCACGGCCTGACCTTTCCGGCTTTCGGCTTCCTGTTTGGCGCGCGCGCCCATGGTGTCTTTCAGGCGCGCGGCATCGTTCTTCAGTTCTGCGGCGACTTCTGATTGCTGGCCGGGATCGCCGGATGATGGGCTGGTTTGCATCGTCATCATGAATCTCCTTGATGGGTGCACCAGTGTAACGGCGCTTCTGGCCCGACCGGGGCATTAAGCGTCAAAGCGACACGGCAACACGCCGGACGGGGCGCTGCTAACTTAAATTATAATTATATTTTTCAATGATTTGGTTTGCGACATGAGGTATCCAGCCAGCTTCGATAAGGATGGCAGCTTGGGTTAGGGTCAAGGCAGGCGATGACGGCGCATTAGGCCGCATGTCACGCCCCGCCTCAGGCCTGCAAAACCGCGGGCTGGCCGATCCCCTACGCGCTGCTGATCGCAGGCGTGACATCGCAGGCGCGCGTGCTGCGCCGTCTGTTTCATTGAAGGAGAAACGCCATTTCACACGGATCCCCGCAGGCCGACAGCCCGACCTGCCTTATCTTCGCCTTCGACCGAACGCTCGATCACACGCAGGTGGTCGCCATGGCAGAGCTGGTCGACCATGCGATCCACCGCGACGGCGAGCTGCGCCTGCTGCTTGACCTTAGGAAGACCGAACATTTCGCCTTGGGTGCATTTTTGTCTCCCAAGGGGATGCTGACCAGCCTGAAATCGATCGGGCCGGTCAGCCGATACGCGGTTGTCGGCGCACCGGCGCTGGCCGCAGCGGCGGTTGAAAGCTTCGGCGCGATCCTCCCGCTCAAATCCCGCGCCTTTTCTGCCGACGAATATGCCGCCGCCCATAACTGGGTGACGGGCGCGGCGGCCTGAACGATCACAACCCAAGGACAACTGATGCGACTGACCCTGCTTTGCACTGCCCTGCCGCTTACCCTGATGCTGGCCGCCTGTGATAACCAACCTGACGCGCCCAGCGATGAACCGACTGCAGCGGCCGAGCAGGAGCAGGGCGCAGACGAAATGGCTTCCCGCGATCCGGCACCGGGGGAAAAGGCCGATGTTGGCACCGCCGATGCCGAGCAGCGCCCGCTCATGCAGGCGCAGGTCGTGCTGGAACGGATGGGTTTCGGCCCGGGCATCATCGACGGCAATCGCAGCGCTTCGCTGGTCAACGCGCTGAAGGGTTTTCAGGAATCGCGCGATCTGCCGGTAACGGGGGAACTGGACCCCGCCACGCGCGAAGCCTTGGCGCAGTGGAACAACATCCCGGCCACCCGCATCGTAACCGTCCCCGAAAGTTGGGGGCAGACGCAGTTCACGGCCGTACCCGAAGGCATGGCAGAGCAGGCGCAGATGACGCGGCTTGGATACGAAAGCATGGCGGAAAAGCTGGCGGAACGGTTCCACACCACGCCTGCGGTGCTGGCGCAGCTCAACCCGGGCGGCAGGCCTGCGGGGGTGCAAGGTGCCTCCACACCGACTGCCACGCCGTCATCAACCGCCGTGCAATTCGCGCCCGGCCAGCAGCTGCGCGTCCCCAATATCGGGGCTGACGCAATTGAACCTGCAAGTGTCGATAACAAGGACTGGCTGGACACGCTGCGATCACTGGGCGTCGGCACCAAACAACCGGAGGTCGCGCGGATTGTCGTCGACGAATCCGAAGGCTGGTTGAAGGGGTATGACGGCGATGACCGGCTGGTGGCGATGTTCACGGTCACCACCGGATCAGAACATGATCCGCTGCCGATCGGCGATTGGCAGGTGAAGGGCGTCGCCTACAACCCGCCGTTCGCCTTCGATCCCGAATTGTTCTGGGACGTGCCCGACAGCGAGCAAAAGCAGCGCCTGCCGCCTGGCCCCAACGGCCCGGTCGGGGTGGTGTGGATCGACCTTACCAAGGAACATTACGGCATCCACGGCACCCCCGCGCCCGAGGCGATTGGCCGCAGCGAAAGCCATGGCTGCGTCAGGCTGACCAATTGGGACGCCGCGCGGCTGGCGCAGATGGTCAGCGGCAGCACCAAGGTGGTGTTCCGTCGCTAGGCTCCAGCGTCAGGTGTTCGGGATGCGGTAGAGCGGCAGGGGGCAATTGGCAGCCCTTTGCGCGGCAAAGGTAGCGCGCGCCCATGCGCCGCCCGCCGCGCCTTCGACCAGCACGTAATCGACCTTGAACCGGACGGCAAAGGCGCGGCTGCCTGCGGCATCCAGCCGCCCTTCGGCCATGTTGCGCGGTCCCATCATGGTGGACAGGCCGCCCATCGCTCCGGCCCGGGCGGCGAAGGTATCGTCGCCCAGCACCAGAATGCGCGCCGCGGGCGTATCCTTCACGCAGGTCTGCAATGCGGACACATTGGCGGGCTGATCGAAGGCGGCCCAATGCTCGTCATGCAGATCGGCCTGCGCCAGCGTGCTCACCGCAAAGTTGCCCACCGCCAGCGATGCGATCACGGCAGCCGCCCTGGCAAAGATCATCCGCTGGGCCAGGGACTGACCTTGGGCAACGCCCCAGCACGCGGCTGTCAGGATCGCAGCCCATAATGAGGCGGTGAAATAGCGAGCTTCAAGATATCCGGTCAGCACCTGCGCCGACAGCATCAGGCCCATTGCAGCGGCAAAGACGACCAGCACCCGCAAAGCAGGGCTGCCCCGCGGTCTGCCCCCGGCCAGCGCGGCCAGCATCGCCGGAACCGCCAGAAACGCGGCGACGGCCAGACCCATCCCGCTCACCATCAGTGCCGCGCCGGTCAGTGCCAGATCAAGGCTATTACGCGCCACCCTGGCCGCCCAGGCCAGCGGATCATCGGACAGGTCCGGCTGCGGCGCAGGCCACCAGTCGGTGACGAACGCGCGCGGGTCCAGCGCGGTTGCAATGCCTGCATTGTCGGTCGCGAACAGCGTGCCGAAATTGGCCCACGAATAGACCACCCACGGCGAAACCGCAGCAGCAGAAGCCGCCAGCGCCATCAGAGCCCGCGCAGGCGACCGGGTCTGCCAGCCAATCATTGCGGCAACGATCAGCGGAAACGGCAACGCATCAAACCGGTTGAGCACAGCCAGCCCGGACACCAGCCCGATCGCCGCCGCCTTTGCCACGCCAATCCGCTCACCGCCCAGAAGCCCAAGCAGCACGAGCGCAAAAAGCAGCAGTTGCAGCGGGATCGTGCGCCCGGCGCTCATATCAATCAGCAGCATCTTGGGACCAAGCAGCAACAGCAGCGCCGCCCCCAAACCGATCCACGGAGCGCCCGTCACCGCGCGGCCGATCCGTTCGGATACCAGCGCGAAACAGGCAAAGCAGGCAAAGGCCAGAACCATCCCGCTGCGCGCTCCGGTGCCCAGCACGGCATCGGCCAGCGCGATCAGCACCGGGGTCAACGGCGGGAAGCTCGCCGAAAAAGGCGCCGCGCTGGCGTAGCTTCGCCAGTGGTTGAAGCGGAAGAAATCGGCGAAGACCGTTTGTGACAATTCATACAGCGCCCACGAATCCGGCGAATACGGCGGCGCGGCCATGACGCTCATCAACAGCGGGGCAAGCAACGCGAACAGCACCGCCAGCGGCCACAGCAGCGTCCCCCGCCCGCGCATCGCGCAATCGGGCGTATACCCGCCCGTCGCCGCAACGAAGGTTTCCTTCAGCAGCGCCAGCTTCGATCCGAAACCGCCGATCTTGGTCGGCACCTTGCCATCATCGGGATAGCGCCGTTCCACCGGGACATGATCGACCTTCAGCCCCAATTGGCCGGCACGCACGGTCAGGTAGAACAACAGATTGTAGACCGAAAACTCGTCCCTGAACGGGCGCACATCGGGGTGGGTCAGATAGGCTGCGGAATAGGCGCGGAAGCCGTTGGTGGTGTCGGTGAACCAGTGCCGCCCCGCGATGCTGAGCATCGGTGCGTGGATCAGGCGGTTGGCGATGGTGCGTTCCAGCGGCGTATTTTCCGCCGCACCGCCCGGCAGATAGCGCGATCCCTGAACGTAATCGCAGCCATCCTCCAGCTTGGCGACCATCGCGGCGATCGCTTCGACCCCGTCCTTGCCATTGCCGTCGATGGTGACCATTCCGGCATAGCCCTGACGCAGGCACCATCCATAGGCCATGCGCAATTGCGCGGAAAGCTTGCCCGGCCCGGTCTTGGTCAGCACCGCCCGCACGCCCGCTTGCGTCACGAATTCTGGGTCGAGCGATCCGTCGCTTGAACCGCCGTCGGCAACAATCACATCCACCGGCAGTCCTGCCGCCTGAATGCGCAGCAATTGCCCGCGAATGCGCGACCCTTCGTTGATGACCGGGATCACCAGCGCATGGGCATGGCGGCGCGCGGCATAGACTGCCACTTCGTGGGCGGGCAGTTCCCAATCGCTGTCGTCAAATAAGGGCTGCGGGTGAATGGTCATGGCGCGGTTTCGGCGGCGGGGGTGAAAACAACAAATTTGCTCAGGGCGAAATTGACAAAGAACGATCCCCCCGCCCCGCAAATCAGGATGGCGAGCGGCCAGCTTCCGCCCAGCATCCGGTCCAGCAGCGCGACAATCGCGACCCGCACCGCCAGCGTCGCCAGCGCGACCAGCGCATAAAGCCCCGCCCGCCGCGCCGAAAGATCGCGCGCACCGCTGCGGAAGCTCCACGTCTGGTGGATGACGTAATTGACGCTTGCCGCCAATGAGAACCCGATGGCCGCGGCCAGCCACAACGGCATGCCCAGCCCGGTGTGGAGCGCAAAGGCGATGGCGAGATCGATCACCACGCCCAGCACGGTCACAGCGAAGAAGCGGACGAGTTCGCTCATGACGCCTCCGCCAGATGGAGCGCGATACCCCGCGGAAGCGGCGGCAGGGCGGCGGTATCCACGGGTGCGAGAACCTGCGCGGCGCAGATCGCTTTGCCCACATCGGACCCGTCGATCAGTTCCAGCTTGAGCCGGGTGGCGCTGCCGGGCGCGACCGGCGCGACCAGATCGAGCCGCGCGGTGTTGGCGATGCCATAGCGCGGAAAATCGGCCCAACGCTCCTGCCCGGACGCCGCCGTTTCGGGCGAGGTCTCAATGACTGTCAGCATCGCGCCGCGCCCGGTGGCAAATGGCGGGCGGCGGGTGACCGTCACCGCGGCAAGCCCTTCAGCCACGGCGGTGATATCGAGCATCAGCGCACCGCCCGCTGCTGCCGACACGCGGCAATTTGCCGGAGATGCGGGCAGCGCCGGGACTTGGGAAAGCACCCACAACACCTGCTGATTATTGCGCGCGATGGGTGTGTAGTTTTCCCGCAAAGCCCGGAAAAATGGCCAGTTGGCGCGGAAAATCCACCCTTCCCACCCGCTGTAATCAGGCGCGATGGTGGTGACGGCGGCAACCTGCCGCTCCGCCACCAGCGCGGTGAAGGCGGCGCGGTTAGCCCGCCCCAGCGCATGGATCAGCGAACCGACCGGTGCAGGGCTATCCACGCCTGCCGCAATATCGAGCGGGGAGGTATAGACCGACAGCAAGCGGCGATTGGCCGGAACGCCCGTCGCATCCCACGCCTCCGCCAGCCGGCGCATCGCGGCAAGATCCGCCGCATAAGCAGGCGTTACATGAAATCCCAGTGCCGGGTCATGGACGGTGCGATCGGTACCTGCCCGCGCCTGCGCAAAGCCAACGCCCTCGGCACCCACCATCGCCATCGCGGCCAGCACGGCCATCGTGCCAAGCAAACGCGGCCGGATCATGCGCAGCATCGGCTTTGCGCGCAGCCACAGCGATGCCGGGGCGACAATCAGCGGCGCCAGCGTCCCCAGCACAAAGGTGATCGCGTTATATTCCGCGCCGATATGCCCGCCGATCTGGGGGATCAGCGCGGTGCCGATCACGCTCGACCCGACAAAGACGAATGCGCTGCCGCGCACCGGCGCGCTCCGCCCGCGCAGCCGCTGGAGCATCGCCCAAAGGACGCACGCCGTCAGGATCACAAGGCTGGCGCTGGGCAACACATCGCCGTGGCGCAGGATATTGGGAAGATCGGCAGGGCCAAGGATGCGCGTGCTGCGTTCCCACGGCGCAAAGAACCAGAACTGGTCACCTGCGACATCGCGGAAGTTGTAGCCCAACCACGGCCCGGGCGCACCGTGGGTTACCGCCAGCAGAATGGCGCTGGCCGAAACAAGGGTGCCCGCGGCAAATGCGGCAAGTGTCCGCGCCAGCAGGCCGACTTGGCGGCACAGCGCGATTACCAGACCCAGCGTCAGCGCGATCACCAGCGGTATCCCGGCATCATTCGACCACAACAGCCCTGCGCCAGCGATGATGCCGAGCAGCAAACCGCCCGAAACCGCACGCCCCTGCAGCAGCACCTGCCGCACCAGCACGACAAACCCCGGCAGCACCGCAAATGCCAGAAATCCGCGCAGCGGGCGCAGCGACACGCCCGGATCAAAAGTGGCAGGCCACGGCACGCCCGCAACCTCCGCCAGCATCCGCCCTGCGTAGTAGAAAGCGAAAACCAGCACGATGGTCACGGCCCAGCGCGCGCGCGGCGACACCGGGCGGATCAACCACACGCCGGCATAGGCCGCGCCGAACGCGCCTGCTACCACCAGCACATTGGCCGCCAGCGTCGATGCGAACAGCGTCTGTCCGAAGGCGAGGAACACCGGCAACAGCGCCAGCACCATGGTGATCCCTAAATAGGACTGGAACGCTGTCCCCAGCTGTTCGCCATGGGCAAAG
>JBEQBX010000073.1:0-14420 GCA_041639595.1 Porphyrobacter sp. | reverse complement strand
GCCTTTGGGGACATAGCCTACCGCTTCGGCCGCGCCGACCAGCAGCACGCGCGAAGCCGCCGTGCGGTTCGGTGTGGACATGATCAGCAAGCCCTCAGGTGCCAGCCGCGCTGCGACATCGCGCAGAAAGGCGGGCTTGTCGGCCACGTGTTCGATCACTTCGACGCAGGTGACCAGATCGAATGTGCCGATATCCAGCGCGGCGACTTCACCCGCCATGTAGCGGATATCCAGCCCCACGCCGTCCGCATGGGCGCTTGCCACTGCGACATTCTCCGCCGCCGCATCAACGCCCGTAACCGCCGCACCCAGCCGCGCGAGAGGCTCGCACACCAGCCCTGCCCCGCAGCCGATATCGAGCGCCGCCTTGCCCGCAAGCGGCTTGGCCGATGCCCCCGCGTCAGGCCAATGCGCGTCGATTGCGTCACGGATAAACGCCATCCGCACCGGGTTGACCTGATGCAGCGACGCCATCGGCCCCTTGGGGTTCCACCAATCGCGCGCCAGCTTGCTGAAGAAATCGGCTTCCTCGGGCCGGATAGTTACATTCGATACGTTTGCGTTTCCCATAAACGCCCCTTAACAGCCGCCGCGAACACTCACCAGCAGGAGCTGACACTTGGCCCGCATCGTGATGAAATTTGGCGGCACATCAATGGCCGGGACGGAGCGTATCCGCCGGGTGGCCAATCTTGTGCGCGCGCAGGCCGCGGTCAAGCCTGACGGGACGCGTGATCAGGTCGCCGTCGTGGTCAGCGCCATGGCGGGCGAGACGGACCGGCTGGTGAATTTCTGCCGTGAGGCCAATCCGCTCTACGATCCGGCCGAATATGACGTGGTGGTGGCCAGCGGCGAACAGGTCACCAGCGGGCTGCTCGCACTGACCCTGCAGGCGTTGGGCTGCAAATCGCGCAGCTGGCTGGGCTGGCAATTGCCGATCCAGACGATCGAGGCCCATGCCAAGGCGCGCATCGACGAAATTGACGCGCCCGACCTTATTGCCGCGCTTGAAGCGGGCGAAATCGCCGTAATTCCGGGCTTTCAAGGCGTGTCCGCAGATGGCCGCATTACCACGCTGGGTCGCGGCGGATCGGACACCTCGGCTGTCGCCGTGGCCGCTGCGATCAAGGCGGATCGCTGCGACATCTACACCGACGTTGACGGCGTCTACACCACCGACCCGCGCATCGTCGCCAAGGCGAAGAAGCAGAAGGCGGTGACTTACGAGGAAATGCTCGAACTCGCCAGCGTGGGGGCCAAGGTGCTCCAGACCCGCAGCGTGGGCCTTGCCATGAAGGAAAAGGTGCGGGTTCAGGTGCTTTCAAGCTTCATCGGCGAAGGCGCACCGCCCGCTGACGATCTGCCGGGGACGATGATCGTCTCCGAACAGGAAATGGACGAATTGGTGGAGAATGGCCTGATGGAACGCCAGCTTGTGACCGGCATCGCGCATGACAAGAACGAAGCCAAGGTGATCCTCACCCGCGTGCCCGACCGGCCCGGCGCGGTGGCGAACATTTTCGAACCGCTGGCCGCGGCCAGCATCAATGTCGACATGATCATCCAGAACGTCGGCCGCGACAAGGGTGAGACCGACGTGACCTTCACCGTGCCGCAGTCCGATCTGGCCCGCGCGCAGGCGCTGCTGGAGGACCGCCGCGACGCCATCGGCTTCAACCGCATCATTACCGACAGCAAGATCGCCAAAATCAGCGTCGTGGGCGTCGGCATGAAAAGCCATGCAGGCGTGGCCAGCACGATGTTCCGCGCTCTGTCCGACCGCGGCATCAACATCCAGGCCATCAGCACCAGCGAAATCAAGGTCAGCGTGATGATCGACGAGGATGAAACGGAACTTGCTGTACGCGTCCTGCACACGGCTTACGGTCTGGATGCAGTTAGCTGAAAAGCAGCGCAATTGAACGAAATTAACCAATGCAGGTGACTTCGCCTTAACACTTGGGGCCGGAGTGTGGCTGCGCTCATTCCGAGCGCGGAGACCCCTTCATGGCCATCAAGGCCCATCTCGATCATCACACGCCCGCCGCCGATAATACCCAGCCCGGAGCCTTGCGCAGCGCCGAACGCCGGGCATTGCGTTTGGAAACCAGCGGCTTTCATGCCGGCTCAGGTGAGACCAACGTCACCATTCACAACATTTCGGCCGCGGGCCTGCTGATCGAAACCAAGCTGGCTCTGGCCGAGGGCGAGCAGCTTGCGATCGAGCTGCCCGAAGCTGGCACGGTCGCGGCGACGGTGATCTGGCAAAGCGAGCGGCTGTACGGCTGCGCTTTCGATACCGAGCTTGGGCCAGCCGCGTTGGCTGCCGCGCAGTTGCAGGGCTTTGCACCCGGTGTCCCCGGCCAGCCGTTGCCACCCACCCCGGTTCAGACCTATGCCTCGGCCGAGGGGTTGGGCGTACGGCTCAACCGCCTGCGCCGCGAAGCAGGGCTGACACTGGCAGACATCGCGGCAGCACTTGGCGTCAGCAAGCCCACCGTGTGGGCGTGGGAAAAGGGCAAGGCCCGCCCCCTTCCTGAAAGGCTGGATGCGATTGCCGCCGCACTGGGCGTAGCGCCCGATCTGCTGGCATCGGCGCCTGCCCCGCGCGAAGTCGACGCTGTGATCGCCGATTGCCGCGACCGGATCGCGCAGGCTTGCGGCACCACGCCGGAAGCGGTGCGGATCATGATCGAGTTATGAGCGGGCAGTTCTGGTAAATTTCGGGACCTTGATGCCTACGCTCAATACGTATTGAAAACCTTAGTCATCACAAAAAACGTGGTAAACAAATCCCAGAGGTGATTCGTATTTTAGTCTTTTATACTTGTTGAACTAACATTTTTGCCTTGGACGCCACAGAAGCAGGGGAAGTTTCTGGCTCCAATCCCTATCTGTTAGTTTGCGAGACTACCTGACTAAAGGCGAATTGGCGAATGTTCGTGAACCGCTGGGGCGCTGCCGGAATGAAAATCGGGTTAAGTGACGTGGAAGGCCATGTGCTGCATGGCCTGCTGGAAGAAACTTCGGGCGACATCATCATCAGGCTCGACCGGCATGGTTTCATTCTCCACGCGTCTGCGAACGTGGCGGAACTTGGACTGGATGTGTCGGGGGCGCTGCTGCTCCCGCACATCACCGATCTGGCGCACCGCGACCACGCAGCCTTTCTGGCCGAACATATCGATGCCGTTCTGAACAGCGGCGCACAGGCGGGTTGGGCCGAATTCCCGGTCATCGCCTGCGCCGAAGGCAATACCTGCCGCGAAGCGCATTGCCAGCAGTGGTATGCGCTCAGCGCCAAACCCATGCTGGGGCCAGGCGGCACACCCGATGGTGCGCTGTGCCTGATGCGGTCCGTGCAGCAGGTGCGCAGGCTCGAAGGCGAACTGCACACCCGTGCGGTCACCGATCCGCTCACCGGCCTGCCCAACCGACAAGCATTCTGCGCCAGCCTGCGCCGTCATCTGGCGCGCGGCGGCGGACAAATGGTGGCGGTTTTCGCGGTAGACGGGATGCGGGCTCTGCTGCTGCGCTATGGCCAGCGCACCGCTGACGAGGTGCTGTGGGGCTTTGCCAAGTACCTTGAAACGATGGCGCTGCCGGGGCACGAACTGGCGCAACTGGATGGCGAACGGTTTGCCGTGCTACTGCCCGAAGTGACGGCTCGCGCCGCGCGGGACTGGGCCGAAGATGTGGTCGCGACCTTTGCGGGCCTCGCCGCTCCCGCTTCTGCCAAAGCGCCGCACCTGACTGCAAGCGCGGGACTGGCGCGGACTCAATGCACCGTCGACTGGACCTTGCGGGAGGCGGAGCTGGGGCTGGTGTTCGCACGGGCCGGCGGCGGGCGACAGGTGGGCGTGGCAAGTCATCGCAGCGCTGCATAGTTTAGGGGCCGTACTGGAGCGCGATAAAACCACCGGCGGCGCCCCGCAGAAAACACGCGCTGGACTCGTCCAGTGTGCTGGCTAAACCCCAGGTCATGAGCCACATTGCCACTATCCTGCTGCTCGGTTCGGGCGAACTGGGCCGCGAATTCGTTATCTCTGCCAAGCGTCTGGGCGCACGGGTGATCGCCTGCGACAGCTATGACAATGCCCCTGCGATGCAGGTGGCGGATGCGCGCGAGGTATTCTCCATGCTCGATGGCGCGGCATTGCGGGCAGCAGCGGAAAAGCACCGCCCCGATCTGATCGTCCCCGAAATCGAAGCGATCCGCACCGAGGTACTTGCCGATCTGGAAGCAGAAGGCTTCACCATCGTACCGTCGGCGCGCGCCGCTCAGCTGACCATGAACCGCGATGCGATCCGCGATCTGGCAGCGGGCGAGCTGGGCCTCACCACCTCGCAATACGGCTACGCAGAAAGCTTTGCCGAAGCGCAGGAGGTGGCGGCGCGTATCGGCTATCCTTTGGTGATGAAGCCGGTCATGTCCTCATCGGGCAAGGGCCAGAGCAAGGTCGACGGGGCCGAAGCTTTGGAAGCCGCGTGGGACTATGCCGTTGCCCATATGCGCGGTGACCGGGCGCGGGTGATCTGCGAACAATTCATCGCCTTTGATTATGAAATCACGCTGCTGACCGTGCGCCATGCAGCCAATAACGGGCGCGGCATCAGCTTCTGCCCGCCCATCGGCCACCGGCAGGAGCGCGGCGATTACCGCGAAAGCTGGCAACCCGCCGCCATGTCCGCCGCTGCTCTCGCCAGCGCGCAGGACATGGCCGCCAAGGTCGTCATGGCGCTGCAAGGCGGCGGGCGCGGCTGGGGACTGTATGGGGTGGAGTTCTTCGTTCGGGGTGAGGAGGTGATCTTCTCCGAACTGTCTCCCCGCCCGCATGACACCGGCATGGTGACGCTCGCCAGCCAGGACCTCACCGAATTCGATCTGCACGCCCGCGCAATCCTCGGCCTGCCCGTGCCGGACAGCATCACCGCGCGCGCCGCCGCCTCGGCAGTCATCCTTGCGGACCGCGATTGCGACACCTTCGCCTTTGAAGGGCTGGCCGATGCACTTGCCCTTTCACCGGAAGTCGATGTGCGGATCTTCGGCAAGCCCGTTACCCGCCCCTATCGCCGCATGGGCGCGGCGCTGGCCCGCGCCGCTGATGCATCCGCAGCCGTGGATCTCGCCAAACAGGCCGCTGATGCCGTGCGGATTGTCTATTCGCACAAGGCGGACTAGGGCGCGCCCATGACCAACTATCCCAACACCGCTGCCCTGATGCAGCGCGGCACAGACTTCCTAGGCTGCGATACCGCCATCATGTGCGGCGCGATGAGCTGGGTGAGCGAGCGCAACCTCGTCGCCGCGATCAGCAACGCGGGCGGATTTGGCGTGATAGCCTGCGGGGCGATGACGCCAGAACTGCTCGACAAGGAAATCGCCGCGACCAAGGCGCTGACCTCCAAGCCCTTCGGCGTGAACCTCATCACCATGCACCCCGCGCTGTTCGATCTGATCGCGGTGTGCCGCAAGCATGGCGTGACGCACGTCGTCCTGGCAGGCGGCATCCCGCCCAAGGGTTCGGTGGAAGCGATCAAGGACGGCGGCGACACCAAGGTGATCTGCTTTGCCCCCACACTGGCGCTCGCGAAAAAGCTGCTGCGCTCCGGCGCGGATGCGATGGTGATCGAAGGCATGGAAGCGGGCGGCCATATCGGCCCGGTCTCGACCAGCGTGCTGGCGCAGGAAATCCTGCCCGCCTTGGCCGAAGAGCACCTCGTCTTCGTCGCGGGCGGCATCGGCCGGGGCGAAGCGATTGCGAGCTATCTCGAAATGGGCGCAGCCGGCGTGCAGCTTGGCACCCGCTTCGCCTGCGCGACCGAGAGCATCGCCCACCCCGATTTCAAGAAGGCGTTCTTCCGCGCCTCGGCTCGCGAGGCGGTTGCATCGGTGCAGGTTGATCCGCGCCTTCCGGTGATCCCCGTCCGCGCCCTCAAGAACAAGGGCACCGAGGAATTCACCGCCAAGCAGCGCGAAGTCGCCGCCCTGCTGGATGCGGGCGAAGTCGACATGGGTGAAGCCCAGCTCCAGATCGAACATTTCTGGGCAGGCGCCCTGCGCCGCGCGGTGATCGATGGCGATGTGGAAAACGGCTCTGTGATGGCAGGCCAATCGGTCGGCATGGTCACCAAAGAAGAACCCGCCGCCGACATCATCGCCGAATTGATGGCGCAGTGCGAGGCGGCGCTGGCACGGTAAGGTGGCGGCACCCCTCGTCCTCACCTTGGCCTGTCCCGACCGGCCCGGCATCACGGCGCGGGTCACCGGCTTCCTGTTTGAGCGCGGGTGCAACATCCTTGACGCGCAGCAGTTCAACGACCGCAGTGAAGCGGGGGGCAGTGACCGCTTTTTCATGCGCGTCGTGTTCGATCCCGACGGCTCGACGCCCGAGGGCCTGCGCGCCGATTTCGCCCCGCTGGCGGCGGATTTCGGGATGGCATGGAAGATGGCAGCGGAAGACCGCCCGCGCCGCACCATCATTCTGGTCAGCAGGTTCGATCACTGTCTGGTCGATCTGATCTACCGCTGGCGCACCGGAGAACTGCCGATTGACCCGGTGGCGATCGTCTCCAACCACCCGCGCGAGGCGGCGATCCGGCTGGATATCGGCGATATCCCGTTCCACCACATTCCTGTCACACCAGACACTAAGCCGCAGGCCGAAGCCGCCTTCCGCGCTCTGGCCGAGGAAACCGACGCCGAGCTGATCGTGCTGGCGCGCTACATGCAGGTGTTCTCGGACGAACAATCCGCGCATTTCGCGGGCCGCGCCATCAACATCCACCACTCCTTCCTGCCCGGCTTCAAGGGCGCGCGGCCTTACCATCAGGCGCACACGCGCGGGGTTAAGATCATCGGCGCGACAGCCCATTTCGTCACCGCCGACTTGGACGAAGGCCCGATCATCCATCAGGATGTCGAACGGATCACCCATGCCGACAGCCCCGAAGACCTCGTGCGCAAAGGCCGCGACATCGAGCGCCGCGTGCTGGCCGAAGCTGTGCGCCTGTTCGCCGAAGACCGGGTGCTGATGAACGCGGGCCGCACGGTGGTATTCAGAGGGTAGGCGTGTTCAGGGGCTGATCGCTTTTCCCAGTTGCCCCGCCCTGCAGCGGCGCGCAAACTGGCCCGCATGATCGTCCAGCGCCTTGACCATGTGAACATCATCACCGACCGCCTTGCCGAGACCGCGCGGTTCTATGCCGAACTGCTCGATCTGGAGGAGCGTGATGGCCCGCCGCCGATGCTGCCCGAACAGGTGCGCTGGATGTATGACGCGGGCGGTCAGGCGATCCTGCACCTGAATTCGGCCGATTTCCCGCGCCTGTTTGACCGCGCGGTTGCGCCGGGGGCAGAGACGGGCGCGATCCACCATGTCGCCCTGCGCTGCGGGGAGTTCGAGACGGTCAAGGCGCGGCTCGACCGCCAAGGCGCAGAATACCGGATCAACGAGGTGCCCTCGATCGGCCTCAGGCAGATCTTCACCGCCGATCCCAACAATGTCCTGCTGGAACTGAACTTCTTCGCAGGTTAGCCCCTGCCCGCCAGCAGCGCGCGCCACACGGCGGGGGCGTTGTCATCCTCCAGCGGGTTCCAGACAGCCGCCATCCGCGCGCGGGACTCGGTCTCAGGCACGCCAGCCCTGCGGTCGATGAGGTAGAAGAACGCTGTCACCCGCCAGTTCATGATGCAATGCACGTGGACGGCGCCAGGACGTGTGGCGATTGCCTCGGCCAGCGCCGCGACATGTGCCAGCGTTGGCGCGTCGAACGGCACGGGGATATGCGTGTAAGCGATGCCTTCTGCGGCGAGCAGCGCGGCTTCGCCCGCCAACGCTTCGGGGTGCGTGTCGAGCGCAAGGTTCACCACATGGCGCACACCGATGGCGGCGAGGCGCGCGGGGTCAGCGGCTTCCAGCTTGCCCGAGGTGGTGATCCCGTCCGGCCGCCGCTGCCAATTGCTGATGTCGGCGGGATCGCCCTTCACTTCAGCGCCGGGCGACCTTCTTCGCGCCCGCCTCCAGCTGTTTGTCTTCATTGGCGCGCTTGATGACATAGGCGCGGATTGCCTCGATCTCGGGCTTGCTGAGCGAACCGGCAAAGCTCGCCATGCCGTTGTCCTTCAAGGCGCCGTCATGCACCACCGCGCTCCACGCCTGCGCGCTTTCGAGCGAACCTGCACGGCGCAGATCGGGCAGGACGGTCGATCCCACCGCGCCCGGCGCATGGCACACCGCGCAGTAACGGCCATACTTGGCCTGCCCCAAGGCGATCACCTCGGGCGAAGCGGTGCTGGGCGGCGGGTCGAGCGGCAGGTCGGCCAGCGCCGGTTCCGCCGGCAGCTTGGCGGTGCCGCCGATCTTGAACACCAGCAGGCGCGAGATGTTGCGCACCGGCGCCTTGCGGTTGATCAGATCGCCATCGACCGACAGGGCATAGGCCCCGCCCCAGCCCGCCAGCACGGCGACATATTGCTCGCCATTGACGGTGTAGGTGACGGGCGGCGCAACCACGCCGGTCTGCGCTGCGAAGCTCCACAGCTTCTTGCCGCTCCCTGCATCATAGGCGTTGAATTCGCTGCCGGTGGTGCCCTGGAACACAAGGCCGCCGCCGGTTGCCAGCAAGCCGCCGTTCCACGGGCCGGGATGCTCGACCGTCCAGCGCGCCTTCTGCGCGACCGGATCCCACGCCACCAGCATTCCCTTGAGACTGCCCGCCACCTGTTTGCGGAAGCCTTCGTCAGCGGGCACATCGCCCGCGCCAAGGTTGAAGCCGACATTGAAGCCGCGCGCGCGGTCAGGCTTCCAGTTCGCTTCGGGAGCATACAGCATCCCGGCCTCGAACGCCGGGATATAGACCAGATTTTCGGTCGGGCTGTAGGCCATCGGGTGCCAATTGTGCCCGCCCAGCGCGCCCGGCGTGACCAGCGCGGGCTTGCCCGTCTTGTCCACCCGCGTTTCGGGATTTTCGATGGGGCGGCCCGTTACAGGGTCGATGCCGGTCGCCCAGTTCACACTGACATAGGGCTTGGCGCTGATGAACTTTCCCGTCTCGCGGTCGATGACGTAGAAGAACCCGTTCTTGGGCGCCTGCATCAGCACTTTGCGGGGTTTCCCGTCGATTTCCATGTCGGCGAGCATGATGTGCTGCGTGGCGGTGAAGTCCCAGGTTTCGCCGGGCGTGGTCTGGTAGTGCCAGACATATTCGCCGGTCTTGGGCCGGATCGCGACGATGCTGGAGAGGTAGAGATTGTCCCCCTCCCCGGTCCCGTCCTTGCCCGGGCTGCGATAGGCGCGGTTCCAGGGTGATCCATTGCCGACGCCAATATACAGCAGGTCGAGATCGGGATCGTAGGCCATCGAATCCCAGACCGTCCCGCCGCCGCCAATCGCGTCATTGGCGCCCAGCACGTCCATGTTCCACGTTTCGGCGGCTTTCTTGAGGTGCGCGGGCGCATCGTCGCCCTGCCCGCCTTCGGGTACGGTGTAGAACTTCCACAGCTGCTCGCCGTCGTCCGCATCATAGGCGGCGACAAAGCCGCGCACTCCGAATTCCGCCCCGCCATTGCCGATGATCACCTTGCCATCGATCACCCGCGGCGCGCCGGTGATGGTGTAGCTTTTGGACTGGTCGACGGTAACCTTCTCCCACGCGACAGCCCCGGTTTCGCGGTCAAGCGCGACCAAGCGGCCATCCAGCGTGCCGAAGAACAGCTTGTCACCCCACGCCGCCAGCCCGCGGTTCACCACATCGCAGCAGGCCTTGACCGCGGTTTCGCCGGGAACCTTGGGATCATATTCCCACAGCGGCTTACCGGTGGTCGCGTCAAACGCCTTCACCTTGCTCCACGCGGTGGTGAGATACAGCTTCCCGTCGATCACCAGCGGGGTCGCCTCCTGCCCCCGCCCGGTGTCCATGTCGGCATACCAGGCAAGGCCAAGCTGGCCGACATTGTCGCGGTTCACCCCGTTCAACGGGGAAAAGCGTTGTTCGGAATAAGTGCGCCCGTGGCTGATCCAGTTGGCAGAATCGCCGTCCGCGCCCACCAGCATGGCGGTGGTGATGCCGTCGCCGCCCCCTGCACCATCGCCAAAGATCTGGCTGCAATTCGCCAGCGTACCCGCCGAAATCAGCAAGGCAGCGCCCAGCATCCACCGCTTCAATTCCATGAACCCGCTCTCCCCGTGTTCTTTTGCAACCCATGTTGCCGAACCAATCGCCGCTTGTCCATTGCCGCTTGTCGTTCCTGTCGCCGCGCGCCAGAACAGCAGGAGTGGTGCGGGGCCGACAGGAGAGAAAGTCATGTGCGAGGAAAGCAAACTGGCCGAATGGGCCAAGCAGACCATCAGCCGCCGCCAGTTCGGCGCACTTGGCGGAGCAGCGGCGCTGGCCGCCTGCGCGCCGGGAGAAGGCATCGCACGCAGCAACGCCCCGGGCCTGAAGGAACGCGGCGTCACCTTTGCCACCGCCGATGGCACGATGGACGGCTTCTTCGTCCAGCCGGACAGGGGCAATCACCCTGCGGTAATCCTGTGGCCGGACATCGCCAGCATCCGCGAGGCCAAGCGCAACATCGCCCGCGAACTGGCCGCCGCAGGATATGCCGTGCTGGTCGTGAACCCCTATTACCGCGACGTTGCGGGCGAACAGTTCGCGGACTTTGCAGGCTTCATCGCGGGCGGCGGTTTCCAGAAGGTCGGGCCGTGGCGCGGCAAACTGAATGCCGAAGCGATCATGCGCGATGCGACCGCGATAGCGGGTTGGCTCGATCGTCAGGACGGCGTCAATACCAAGCGCGGGATCGGCACGCAGGGTTACTGCATGGGCGGACCTTTCACCGTGTGGAGCGCCGCGGCCGTCCCGTCCCGCATCAAGGCCGCAGCCAGCTTCCACGGCGGCGGGCTGGTGCGCCCGGACGCTGCGATGAGCCCGCACAAATTGCTGCCGCAAGTGGACGCCGCCCTGCTGATCGCCGTGGCGCAGGACGACGATGCCAAGGCACCCGCCGACAAGTCCACCTTCGCCGCCGCGGCCAAGGCTGCGGGTGTGAACGCCATCGTCACCGTCTATCCCGGCGACCACGGCTGGATGGTGCCCGACAGCCCGGCCTACAACGCCGCAGCCGCTGCACAGGGCGAGGCTGATCTGAAGGCGCTTTACAGCAAGGCGCTGGGGTAAGGGGCGCGCATTTGGCCGCCAGCCGGGGTGGCAGCGATCACCGATGCCTTAGCCTATTCGTTCAGGTCCCGGGCTCTTTGACGCGAACAAAGACATAGCTGGTCGATGTTTGCCCATTCGGAAACAGGCTTGTGTAGCGAACCTCAACGGGCCCTCTGAAGGTCGTGAACAGCCGGCGCAGCCGCATGAAATCCGGTTCAACCGGCGTGGCTGTCGCCGAGAGATCCACCACAAGCCAATTTGGCTCGCTGCTGGTCGCGCTGGTCACGGTTCTGGTGGCGCGTTCAAAAGTGAAGGGGGAAAGATCGTTGCACGTGGGATGAGCCCTGGAACTGTTGCATCCGGTCAGAATGGTCGCATCATCGGGAACGAGCACTTCGGCATAATCGGGAACAGCCATGAAGGGCCCGGGCACCGGGGCATTCAACACCGCAAAAGTCGCAGCGATTGATCGCATCCGCGCAGCATCGATCGAAGCGATCCGCAGGGCGTTAGGATTGGGCCATTGGCGGGAAAGGGTCTGGAATTCGACCATGATATTGAAGCGGAAGCCCCAGGCCCAGCCGCGCAAAACCTCGGTGTTGTCAACATTCGTTGGAACCGCGGCGTTGTATCGCGCCATCAGGCTCGCCATCGCATCAAGCAGTTCTGGCGGATTGCCGAAGCGGAAGCGGCTACGGTCGAACAGAGCGCGAAGGGTAGCCGGATCGGTCAGATTGAGCTGGCCCGTAGCGCTGATCTGCTGCGCCATGTAACCCGAACCGTCGAGAAGGTTGACAGGGGCATCGACCGGATCGCCATTTGTGTCCTTGAGCACGGCAGCCATCGCCAGCAATTGCAGGTTGAGCCTGGTCAACTGCATCGCGTTGTGGCGCGTATCAGGATCGTTGCTGGCAAGGTTCGCCGCCGGATTGAACGTCGTGAGCCCAATCGAACCGCGCAACGCGTTGGCGCCGGTATCCAGACCAAGAGCGCGGCGAACGTTCGCCTCGGAACCGGCTGCGTCGATCAACGCAGTCAGCGGCGAGATCACGGTTGCACCAGCAGGCGCGCGCATCTGGGAGAAGAACAGGGCGGTCGAGCCATCCAGTCCCGTCGCCTCCATGCGGAAGGTGGCGCTTGCTGGAATGGTGCCGGAATGGATCGCGGGAGCCAGGGTGGTGACCGAACGTCCGAAGCGCCCGTCAATCGCTGTACTGCTGAGCACGTCCGCGGCGTCGCCGAAGGTGCCATTGTTGTTGGCGTCGAAACTCACGCGCGCTAGCATCGGCCCCATTGCAGTGGCTGCGAAAACCGCGGTATCTCCACCGCCCGTAGGCGGAGGCGTTGGGGTTCCGCCGCCCCCACCAGTTGGCGGAGGGGTGCTGCCGCCAGAAGAACCGCCGCCGCCGCATCCGGCCATAACGAGGCACAGGCCAGCGCAAAGCGCTCCCGCCACGGATCTTTGGTTCATTGGTATCAGCGCCCTTGTGCCCATGATCGGGCGCGGGAAGAATTACCCACACATCTGCGAGGCAGCAAGGCTTAAAGCGTGGAACTTCCGCGAGTTGTGCGCAGGATCTTTGTCAAAAGTCGGCGTTCGAGGTGTCGAAGCGCGATGAACAACAACATCGGGGTCGCTAGTCGAACGGCAGCTTTCGGCCGCAAATGCAGCAAAGCTGCCATCAGCGACCGAGTGGCCAGAAGGCTCAGGGTGGCACGCAGCCTCGCTTCGCTTAAGCCTTGCGCGCCTTGGCTCGCTCGTTTTCCGCACCGAAGCGGCCGTGTTTGCGATAACGCAGCATCCACTTGTCGAGGAACAGGCCGAGCGGCTTGGCCTCGATGCCCAGATCGGCGAGGCCCAGCGCGCCCGGTGCAACCGTGCTGCCGGGTTTCAGCAGCGTCCACTGGTCGCGGCTCATCGGGGTGCCCGGCAGCGCGGCGAAGGTTGCGGACAGGCCGTCCGGCACGGCGAGGAAGGTGCGTTTCCTCCCTTGCGCTGCGGCAATGCGCTGGTGGATTTCCATCATGCTCAGCTGTTCCGGCCCGCCCAGTTCATAGGTGCGCCCGCCGTGCTTTTCCGGATGCTCCAGCGCGGTCGCCACCGCCTCGGCCACATCATCGGCATAGACCAGTTGCAGCTTCGCCTCCGGCCCGAACACGGGCAGCACCGGCAGCAGTTCGATCATGCCTGCAAACAGGTTGATGAACTGGTCGTCCTTCCCGAAAATGATCGACGGACGCAGGACGGTTGCAGTGGGGAAACCGGCCAGAACCCGCTCCTCCCCCAGCGCCTTGCCGCGCGCATAGGCGGTGGGGGAGGCAGCGTCCGCGCCGATCGCGCTGACATGGACGAAGGACTTGATCCCGCCGGCCGCGGCAAGGCGGGCCATGGCGCCGGGCGCCTCACCCATCAGCTTTTCCAGATCGCCGCTGAATGCGCCGACCAGGTTGACCACATGGCTGGCCCCGTCAAGCGCGGCGGCGACGTGCTCCTCGCGCGTGATATCGCACGGCATAAGTTGGAGCTGGCCGAGATTGGCGAGCGGTTTGAGGCTTTGCGCCTTGCCCGGTGCGCGGCTGGCCAGCCGGACCCGCGCGCCGCGGGTGAGCAGGCTCTGCGCGACATAATTGCCGAGGTAACCGGTGCCGCCGAAAATCGTGACCAGCTGGCCGGAAAGCGGGGAGGAGGGGGAGGAGGACATCGGGGGGTGCTCGCTCTTGATGGCTGCCTGAATGGGTGCGACGCGCTTTGCGACAAGCGGCGCGCAGAGGCAAGGGGGGGATGGTGGGCGGTGCATAGCGCCTGCCCCGTTGCTGAGATGCCGCAGGAACGCTCCAGCCCCGGCCCAGACCGCCCCAGACCCCCTTTTGGTGCCTGCCAGACCCCCATCGGGAACGCGTTTCACGTGAAACACGAACATAGCCGGCTTTGACGAGGTTTGCATTGACAGCACCCCCAAGCCTTCGCTAATGGCCCGCGCCTACCCAGCCTCCCGGCAGCGATGACCGGAAGGCCCCGTGCCCAGATGGCGGAATTGGTAGACGCACCGTCTTCAGGTGGCGGCGCTCGCAAGGGCGTGGAGGTTCGAGTCCTCTTCTGGGCACCATTTGTTCTTCTCAGAACATCCCGAAAAATGTATAAAAGCCGCAGAAATCCAAGGGAATTGGCCCTTGGATAGTCTCGGATCGTCCCAGCAAATCCCGGGCTTTCCGAACGGTTTTGCGGGCCTTTTGCGGGCTCATGTGAAAACCACATT
>JBEQBX010000072.1:0-14509 GCA_041639595.1 Porphyrobacter sp. | reverse complement strand
CAATTGCAAATCCGCCGCCGTAGCCGACTTGCGTCGGCGCAAGGTTCCACCCGCCACCTTCGCGCGCGGTGAGCACGGCACGGCGCGGCATCGTGATCTCGCCATTGCCATATGCTCCGCGCGCAACGACGGCGATCCGGTCCGGCGCGAAATCCGCATCGAAATTGAGCGCGACCCGGTCAGCGCGGCGTCCCGCCAAAGTGCCCGTCACCTTGCCTCGCCCGTTGGTGATCGCAGCCTTGGCAGTGAAACTGGCCAGGTTGAGCGCGCCATATTCGAACCCGGCGGCGCTGACATCGGCATCGACAGTGGTGTTGCCATCGGCATATCGTCCGGTGGCGGCAATATCGGCCCGGGCGATGCTGATCGGGGTGGCACCGCCAAAGATGGCATTGCGGGCTGCAAGATCGATCGCAAAGCCCGTTGCCCCGCTACCTTGCGGGCGGAAAGCGACAGTTCCGTTGATGCCGCCGCCTGCCAGCCTGAGATCGCCTGATGGTCCGGCCTCACCCAGAACGACATCGCCGGATACGGTGGTGCGGTAGACCTCGAGCCGGTTGATGGCGACGCGGGTCGGTGCATTTTCAGGAAGGAACAGTTCAAGCGCGCCTTCGAATTCGCCGAGCAGCGATTCCCCAGCGACATCCAGCCCGAAACCTTCCTTGCTAGGGGCGAGCGCGATGCGCACGTCTTTCAGTCCTGCGGCGGGCAAAGGATCAGCCAGCACCAGCACTGCGCGGGGGCCATCACCGGCGATTTCCGCGTCAAAGCGGAACGGACCATATTGCGCCTGCCGTCCGCTGCCTGCGAGCACCGTGCGCGTCACGCCGCCGCCGGTCACCACGCGGCTATCCAGCCGGGCGCTCAGGCGCGGGGCGGTTATATCGGTGTTGCGCAGGATTATCGGCTGTCCTGCACCCATGCCAAGTTCACCTTTGAAGCGGATCTGTTCGCCTGCCAGATTGACGATTGTGTCATTGCCGATCCGGCTGAGGACGCCGGCCAGATTGGCGCGCAGGCTCCACGGCACGGCGGGACCGAATTTGGCAAGGATTTTGGCGTTGGCGGTTACTTCGCCTGCGCCATCGACAGTCAGGCGGCGCGCTTCGATCGGACCGGCGATAGCATAGGCCCCGGCGCGGACATCACCGCGCAAAGCGAGCGTAGCATCGAGTCCGGGGAACGTGATCTGCGTTCGGTCAGCCGCAAGCCGCTGGCGGGTGAAATCGTAGGTAAGAAGACCGGTGGCGCGGCCTTTGACAAGCCGCGGATCGGCCTGGGCATTGCCGGTCGTCACGCGCTCTGCCGTCAGCGCGAGCGGCAGACTGAGCACCGATCCCTCAAGCCGCGCGCTGCCTTGCTGCGTCAGGCCACTGGCGCTGATCCCGGACGCGGTAAGGCGCGCAACCGCAATTTCGTGTTTGATTCCCAAGTCGTCGAAATTGCCGGTGAGATTGGCGAGCAGCCGCCCGCCCTCGACCCTGAGCGCCTCTCCGAACAAGTCGGGATTACGCAAGGTCAGGCGCACCCGCGCACCGTCCACCACATTGTCAGCCAGATCAATCACGCCGCCGGTGCGCAGGTCGATGCCCGAAGACACCGCGGCCGCGCGGCCCTCAACCACGCTGTTTGCCAGCCGGAAATTGGCGACGAGCGATGTCGCGTCGCCCAATGCACGGCCGATCAGCGTGTCATCAGGCAGCCCGGCGCGAAGCTGGCCGAGCACGCCGTATCGCCCGGCATCATTGGTGATGCGGAACGCTGCCACAGGCGCGCTGTCTTCGCCAAGACGCCGAGCGACTGCCGCCCCGCGCCAGCGCGCCCAGGTGCCATCACCGACAACCCGCCCGGTGTAACCCGCCTGAAGACCCGCCAGCCCTGCCAGCACACCGCCTGACGGGGCGCGGTACCTTGCCTCCAGATCGAAGCGGTCGCCGTCGGGCTCGGCGTCGAGCAGCAGGGCGATACGATCTTCTGCGCCGAGCTGCGCCTTGGCATCAACCAGCGCGCGGCCCTGCCGGATATCGATGCGCGCGGTCATATCAGCACGCTCGGCCTGCGGAGTGGCGAGGCCTTTGGCGATCACCAGATCATCGACCACCAGCTTGTCCACACGAATATCGAAATCGGGCAGCAAGGGTGCATCGGGATCGCCCGGGAGCAGTTCGGGCAGCCGCGTTAACCGCCCGCGCTGCGCGGTGACCTCGCGGATGTCCAGCCCGCTCCACAGCCAGTTCAGGGGCCGCCAGTCCAGCCGGACTTCGGGTATGGTCAGGAACACGCCCTTGGTATCGCTCAACACCACGCTGCGCAGCACGGCCTGGCCGTAGATGTCGCCCTCAATCCGTCCAACAGTGAAGCGCAGGCCCGAAGCCGGGGCGACCGCTGCAATCCGGTCGGCGATGAACCGCTTGCCGATCGGACTGGCAAAGAACAGCGCGGCAACAACGAAAGGTGCCAGCAGCAGCGCCAGCGCCCAGCCCAGCCGCTTGCCCCAGCGTCGCCGGCCGCTTGCAGCTGGTGTCTTTTCGGACGCGTTCTCAGCATGCCCCGCCATCAGAACGCCTGACCCAGACTGACATAGACCACCACCGGGCTATCGAACTCGGTCGGGTTGAGCGGCGCGGCAACATCCACGCGGATCGGACCGAATGTGGTTTTGTAACGGATGCCCAGCCCTGCGCCCCAGCGGATGTCGCCGAAGGTCGGCGTCGATCCGCGGCTGACCGAGCCTGCGTCAATGAACGGCACCACCTCGATCGCGCCGCCGAACAGCGGGGTCGGCACGCGTGCTTCCAGCGCGAATTCGACGAGCGATGCCCCGCCCGTCGGATTGCCGACATCATCGCGCGGGCCGACACCCTGGAACCCATAGCCGCGCACCGAACCGCCGCCGCCGCCGTAAAGCCTGCGCGATGGCGCGATTCCGTCGATCCCGGCACCTTGTATCGTCGCCGCGCGCACCCGTCCAGCCATCACGATATCGCCGAACGACTGGTAGTAACTCGCATCGCCCTGCGCCCGCAGATAGAAGCTTTCCGCTCCTCCGGAACGCGATACCTCTGGCGCGAGGAACAGGGTTGCCCGGTAACCCTCGCTCGGATCGAGCAGATCGTCACTCCCATCCAGCGTGACACTGCCGAACAGCCCGCCAATCATGAACGCCCGCCGCGGCACCGGCGCGCCCGGCGCGATGCGTACGTCGCGGTTGCGTTCATCGGTGTAGATCAATTCCCCGCCGATCTGCCAGCTGACCGGTTTCTGGAACAGGATGTTCGAAACCTTCTCGAACGTCGCCCGCGTCCCGAACCCGCGCGAATCCACCGCTTCGGTGGTGATGTCGCTGGCGAACAGATCGACAGTCAGTACCTGATCCCGCCCCCGGAAATTGTTGCGCCGTATGCCGACACTGGCGAGCGCCTCACGCGTGCCGAGGATACCGCGCAGCCGCAGCGCGCCCTCGGGCGGGAACAGGTTGCGATGTTCCCAGCGCCCCTCGACCTTGAAGCCGTCTTCGGTACCGTAACCGATGGCGCCTGCGACAGTGCGCAAAGGTGCGCGTTGGAATTCGACATCAAGCGCCACTTCGCCCGGCACGCCGTCCTGCGGTGCGCGAGTTTCGCGGGGGGTCACAGTCACGCTGGAGACCAGCCCGGTTGCGATCACCGCACGGCGCAGATCGGTTTCAAGGCTTTGCTGGAAAGTATCGCCCGGATCGAAGCGGGCAATACGCGAAAGGTGGCGGCCGGACAGAAAGCGCGGATCGCTGCTCACCACGTCACCGAATACATATTTGCCGCCCGGCTGCACTTCCAGCGTCAGGTCGCCTTCTTCGCGCGCATGATCGATCAGCAGTTCAGGCTCGGCCAGTTTGGCAAAAGGATAGCCGGTCTCGCCCAGCGCCACGCGCAGCTCGATTTCGCGCTCGACAATGCGGTCTGCATAGAGCGGATCACCTGCGGCAATACCGAATGCCGCGGTCAGTCTGCTGGCGTCGGGTTCGGGCAAAGCTGGGAGCGCGCCGAGATCGATGGTGCCGAACCGGTAACGTGGTCCGGGCAGAATATCGAAGCGCACGCCGGGCTCGCGCGCAGCGGCTTCGGCGGCGTTATCGCTCGCCGCCTCGTCGGCGACGCCCGCGCGGCGCCCGCCGGAAAGCTGGCGCACCACTTCGCCATCGTAATACCCATAGGTGCGCAAAATATCGCCGAGCAATTCCTCGTCGGCGCGCGCGCGGGCGGCGACTTGCGGTGCGGCTTCTTCGCCATCGTCAAGCTCTCGCACGGTCGAAAGATCGCGGAAGCGTGCGACGAATTCCTCGCGCTCGGGAAAAGCTTCCTCGCTCACCGGCATGGCCAGCACCAGCGTATTGCTGACCCGCGTTTCGGTGAGCTCGGGCAGTTCGGCAAGCAGCGGAGCTTCTATGCTGGCGAGTTCCTCCAGCGCGGGATCGGCGGGCAGCGGGTCAGGTTCTCCAAGCGCAAAAGCCGCAGAGCCGTTGTCGATGGCGGCCGGCTCGCCGGGAGCGGTTGGCGCCGGGAGCAGGTCGGCCAGCGCATTGTCAGTCAACAGGTCTGCTGCATCAGCCTGCGGATCGACAGGTACATCGACAGAAGATGGATCGTTTACCCCGCCAGCGGCCCATGCTTCGGGATTAGCGATCGCGTCCTGCGGAATCAGATCGTCCAGCGAATCCGGAACGGGAGGGACTTCGGCTTCAGCCTGCGCGGGGGGCGCGGCGGCGGTTTGCACGGACGAATCCTGGCGCACAGCGGCGGCAAGCGGAGACGCGTCCAGCGCAAGCGCGCCCTGACCCAATCCTGCAACAATGGCGAGACTGAGTGTTAGCCGCCGACGGTGCTCAACTGGCCGGGAACTTGACAGGCTGGCCATCCTTGCCCCGCGCTCCGGCTAGGGCTGCATCCTGAGGCTGGCGGGGTGCAGTTGCCGCCGCGATCAGCCGGTGCTGTTCCTGCGGGGCCATCGGCAGCCAGCCTTCGCGCGTCAAACGCTCAAGCGGGCGGTAGCGAACCTTGTACTGCATACGCGGACTGCCTTCGACCCAGTAACCCAGATAGACATAAGGCAATGCCTCAGCCGCGGCACGGCGGATATGATCGAGGATAATAAAGTTGCCCAACCCCGCGCGGGTCGGGTGTTCGGGATCATAGAAGGAATAGATCATCGACAGGCCATCGCCCTGCCGGTCAGTCAGGCAGGCCCCGATCAGCCGCCCGGGCTTACCATTCACCCCCGGCTCGCGATATTCGGTGACGACGCTGTTGACCGGCGTGTGCTCAATCATGTCAGCGTAGTCCATCTCGTCCATCGCCGACATCCCGCCATCGGGGTGACGCTGGCCGAGATAGCGGGCGAGCAGTTCGAACTGTTCATCGGTCGCCCAAGGGCGGCATTCGGTGACGATAACATCGGCATTGCGCTTCAGATCGCGCTTCTGGGTGGCCGATGGCTGAAACTTGCTGGCCACCACCCGCACCGAAACGCAGGCCTGACAATCGAGGCAGGACGGGCGGTAAGCAACCGTCTGGCTACGCCGGAACCCGATGCGCCCCAGTGCTTCGTTCAACTGATCAGCGTGCGCGCCCTTCAGTTCGGTGAACACCTTGCGTTCGCTGCGGCCCGGCAGATAGGGGCACGGCGCGGGGCTGGTCACGAAGAACCGGGGAAAGCGGATCGGTGCCGTCACGGGTTGGACCTGTCCTTTGTGCGCATGAATCGCGGGGGATCGGGAAGTATTAAGAAAATCTTATGCCTGCACCCTCGCTCAGGTAAAAGTCCTTTAACCATGAAAATGTCGTGTAACACGCCTGTGCAGGCGCCGCCCGTCGCAAAACCACGCCCGCACGGGTGCAAACCGCGGCTTGGACCCGGTTCGTCATCCTTCAAAAACTGCGAAATTCAGCCGAGTTCGACCAGTTGCACCGAATAGCCATTGGCGCGCAGCCCCTCGACCAGCCGATCGACCTGCTCGGCATCGCGGGCCTCGCATTCGATATCGGTGATCAGTCCCTTGGCCGGCAGGGTCGTAAAGATGCGCTGGTGATAAATTTCGATGATGTTGACGTTGTGCTCGTCGAACAGGCGCATGACCCGGAACAGCGCGCCGGGGCGGTCCTGAAGCGTAATGCGCAACCGCGCGAGGCGGCCTTGCCGCGCCAGATCGCGCAGCAGCACATTGGCGAGCAGGCGCGTGTCGATATTCCCGCCGCACAGCGCCAGGCCAATGGTCTTGCCCGCGAACCGCGCCGGATTGCGCAGGACTGCGGCGAGCCCCGCCGCGCCCGCGCCTTCAACCACGGTCTTTTCGATCTGCAGCAGCAGCGCCACCGCCTTTTCCAGCGCGGGCTCATCGACCAGCAGGATATCATCGACCTTTTCAGCGATGACCTTGGATGTGAAATCGCCCGGCTGCTTGACTGCAATGCCTTCCGCAAGCGTATCGCCACCGCATGGCAGGTTGGCGCCTTTGATGCGGTCGAACATTGACGGGAACAGACCCGCCTGCACGCCGACCACTTCGATGGCGGGATTGATGGCCTTAGCTACGGTCGCCATGCCCGAAATCAGCCCGCCGCCGCCAATCGGCGTCACGATGCAATCGAGATCGGGATTCACCGCCAGCATTTCCAGCGCCACCGTGCCCGCACCGGCCGCGACGTGCGGATCATCGAAGGGGTGGACGAATGTCAGGCCCAGCTCGCCTTCCAGCTTGCGGGCGTGGGCATAGGCTTCATCGAAGGTCTCCCCCTCCAGCACAACCTTGCCGCCGACGCTTTCGGTCTGCATCACCTTCACCGTCGGTGTGGTCTTCGGCATGACGATGGTGACCGGCACGCCCAATCGGGTGCCGTGATAGGAAAGCCCCTGGCTATGATTGCCTGCCGAGGCCGCGATCACGCCGCGGCTGCGCTGTTCTTCAGTGAGTAGCAAAAGGGCGTTCAACGCCCCGCGTTCCTTGTAGGCAGCGGTGAACTGGAGGTTTTCGAACTTCAGCCAGATATTCGCGCCCGTGATCTCAGACAATGTGATCGAATGCATCATCGGGGTGTTGACCACCGCACCTGCAATCCGCGCGGCGGCGGCGCGAACATCGTCAATGGTAAGGTCGGCCGACGTTGCGGCGGCGCCCTTGGGGCTCAGGATGGCTGGCTGCGATGACATAGCCAGCGCGATTAGAGGCTTGGCGAGCCGAGGGCAATCAGCGACGCACCGATTTCGCGAAAGGAATTCCTGTGCGTGTGAAAGTTGGCAAGCGGGCGCGAAGGCGATAGCAAGGCTGCCCTGCCCGCATCACCAGACCCAAGGACCATCATGCTCCGCTTTGCCGCTGCCGCTTTTGCCGCCGTCTCTGCCATTGCCCTGGCTGCACCGGCACTCGCCGATACGCTGGTCGACAATGTCGACGGAGTGACGATCGACGCCGAAGGCAAGGTCAAACGCTTCAACGGACTGGTGTTTGACCAGGATGGCAAAGTGACCGCCGTGCTGGAGCGCGGGGACAAGCGTCCGCAGGCCGATTACCGCCTCGATGGCGAAGGCCGCGTGATGTTGCCCGGCATGATCGATGGCCATGTGCACGTCATGGACATGGGCTTTGCCGCGCTGACACTGGACCTGTCTGGCACCACTTCGCTGGACGAGGCGCTGGCAACGATCAAGACCTTTGCCGAGGCCAATCCGGGCCGCCCGTGGATCATCGGACGCGGCTGGAACCAGGAAAAATGGGGCCTTGGCCGCTTCCCCACGGCGGCCGAACTGGACGCCGTGGTGTCAGACCGCCCGGTATGGCTGGAGCGCGCGGATAATCACGCCAACTGGGGCAACACGCTGGCCATCAATGCCGCCGGGATCACAGCCAAAACTCCCGATCCCGATGGCGGAAAGATCATCCGCGATGCCAAGGGCAATCCCGCAGGGGTCTTCGTCGACAAAGCGGTGCAGCTCGTCGCCAAGGTTGTCCCCCCGCCGCGCCCCGAAGACCGCGATCTTGCCTTTGCCAAGGCGCAGGAGGTGATGCTGGCCAAGGGGGTCACGGCAGTGGCCGACATGGGCACCAAGCCCGCCGACTGGGCGACTTTCCGCCGCGCTGGCGACGAGGGGCGGCTGCTGGTCCGCATCATGTCCTATGCCGACTCTGTTGAAACGCTGGAACTGATGGCCGGGCCAGAACCGACCGCATGGCTTTATGACGATCGCCTGCGGATGGGCGGGATCAAGCTGTTCCTGGACGGCGCGCTGGGATCGCGGGGGGCAAGCCTGAAGGAACCCTATGCCGACGAACACGGCACGCGCGGCCTGCCGCTGCTGTCACCCAGCCAACTGCGCAACCTGATGAGCCGCGCGGCGATGGACAATTTCCAGACCGCCGTTCACGCCATCGGCGACGCCGCGAACGCCGAAGTGCTCGCCGCGATCGAGGAGCTTTCGACCAGTTATAAAGGCGACCGCCGCTGGCGGATCGAGCATACCCAGATCGTCGACCCTGCCGACATTGCGCGGCTTGGCCAGCACGGGGTGATCGCCTCGATGCAGCCGCTCCACCAGACATCCGACCGGTTGATGGCCGAAGCGCGGCTTGGGCCGGACCGGCTGACGGGCGCCTATCCCTGGCGATCTGTCCTGAAGGTCGGCGGTCGGCTGGCGTTCGGTTCGGACGCGCCGGTTGAGCCTGCCGATCCGTGGGCGGGCATGGCCGCCGCGATCAGCCGCACCGACGCCAAGGGCGAACCTTTCGGCGGGTGGTTCCCCGAAGAAACGGTCAGCCGCGAGATCGCGCTGGCCGGGTTCACCGCCGATGCTGCCTATGCCGGTTTTGCTGAAGGACGTTTTGGCCGCCTGCTTCCGGGCGAACGTGCCGACTTCCTGCTGGTTGACCGCGACCCGCTGTTCGCCTCGCCAGAAGGCTTGCGGGAAACGAAAATCCTTCAGGTGTGGATTGGCGGCGTGAAGGTGCGTTGACGATGCGGGTTCGCTAACGCGAACCTCTGCCCCCAGCCCCACCATAGCCTGATGGTATCATCGGGGACTGGGTAGGGAGGCGGGGCGGGAGGTCTGCGCAACCAAAGGCGGCACACAAACAAGAACGCTATTCCGCGGCCGCCTGCTCCGCTGCCAGTTCCGCCTCGCGCGCCAGCTTGTCGGCGGCGACCGCCTTTTCCTGCCAGCGCATCAGGAACAGCGACGCTTCGAACAACAGCCACAGCGGCACCGCCAGCACGATCTGCGATCCCGGGTCGGGCGGCGTCACCACGGCGGCAACCACGAAAATGCCGACAATCACATAACGCCGCGCCGCCACCATCTGCGCGCGGGTGACGATCCCCGCGCGGTGCAGCAGCAACAGCAGCACCGGCAACAGGAACGTCAGCCCGAAGGCGAGGATGAACTGCATCACCAGACTGAGATAGTCGCCCGCACTGGGCAAAGCCTGCACCGCAAGCCCGCCAGCCATCCCGCCGAACCCGAGAAAGAAGGTGAAGGCGACCGGCATCACCACGAAATAAGCCAGCGAAGCACCCGCCGCGAACAGCACCGGTGTCGCAAACAGGAAGGGCAGAAATGCCTTTTTCTCGCGCGCATACAGTCCCGGTGCGACAAACGCCCAAAGCTGGTTGGCGATCACCGGGAAGCTGACCATGAAGCCTGCAAACAGGGCGACTTTCAGCTCGACGAAGAACACCTCGGGCAACTTGGTGAAGATCAGCTGCCCCTGCCCTGCCGGAAATGCGTTTTTCAGCGGCTGAACCAGAATACCAAGGATCTGGTCCGCGAAATACAGGCACACGGCGAAGCCCAGACCCAGCGCCAGCAGAGCGCGGATCACGCGCGTTCGCAATTCGATCAGGTGATCGAGCAGCGGGGCGCGGCTTTCGTCGAGGTCGTCAACCTTGAACATCGGGGCTGCCCTTGGGAGTCGGTTCAGAAGCGGGCACTTGCGCAAGCGGCTCTGTCGCGGGTTCGACCGGCGGCAAAGCGTTTAGCGGTGGTTCAACCGGCGGCGGCCCGGTCATGACCGGCGCGCCCGCCTCGGCTTCAGTCAAAGCGGCGGACCGGCGCATGATTTCCTCGTTCTGCGCTTTCCACTTCTTTTCCATTTCCTCCAGCTCGGCCTCGCGCACCATGGTGTCTATGCCGCTGCGGAAATGGGCTGACATGCGCCGCATCTTGCCGATCCATCGGCCTGCGGTGCGCATGGCGAGCGGCAGGTCCTTAGGACCGATCACCACCACCGCGACGATCAGGATGACCAGCAACTCTCCGATGCCGACATCGAGCATATATTGTGCGCCTGAGCCGCCGGGATCAGTGACGGGCGATCAGGCGCCGGTGCTGTCGGTCTTGTCGGCCGGTGCCGCGGCAGGGGCCTGAGCAGGCGCTTCGGGCGCAGGCGGTTCGATCCGCGCGGCCTTGGCGGCGGTTTCCTCCGTCTCGCTCATGCCCTTTTTAAAGCTTGAGATGCCCTTGCCGAAATCGCCCATCATTTCCGCAATCCGGCCGCGACCGAACAGGATCAGCACGATCAGCAGAACGATGACCCAATGCCAAATCGACGAAAAACCCATTGTCTCAACTCCTGAACTGCGGCGGGGGGGGCGAGGGATGCCGCATGGCCGGGGTGCGGCCCCGACGTTCGCTAGTGCATCATTTAGGCCAGACTTGCGCGAATTGCGAGTCAGTCTGCCAGATTCTCGTCGTCTGGCAGGTCGCTTTGGTCGGCTTAAAGGTCGGCGGGGGCGTCGGCCTGGTCTTCGGGCTCGTCGTCAGGATCGAAGCGCATGGCGGCTTCCATTGCGTCATCAACCGGATCGAGCAGGCCAGCGGCGCGCAATTCGTCGATACCGGGCAGATCACGGCGGCTCTCAAGACCGAAATGATCGAGGAAGGTGGGCGTGGTAGCGTAAATCACCGGGCGCCCCGGCACTTCGCGGCGGCCCGCGGGGCGCACCCATCCCGCCTCCATCAACACGTCCAATGTGCCGGCGCTCGTCTGCACGCCGCGGATCGATTCGATTTCGGCGCGGCTGACGGGTTCGTGATAAGCGATGATCGCGAGCACCTCAGTCGCCGCGCGGCTCAACCGGCGGACCTGCTCCTTTTCGCGGCGTAGCAGATGCGCCAGATCGGGCGCGGTTTCAAAATGCCAGCGCCCTGCCCGCTCAACCAGATGCACGCCGCGCGCGCGGTAGCGGGCTTCAAGACTGGCGAGCGCACCGCGCACATCGGCAGGTGCCAGCCCGCCAAGATGCGCCGCCAGTGCTTCGACTGGCAGCGGCTCTTCTGCGGCAAACAACGTCGCTTCAACCGCGCGTTCGAGCGTGCCCGGTTCTTCGCTCATGCTGCGGCGGCATTTTTCAGGCGGCGAATCCGCAACGGGGCAAAGGCGCTGTCCTGATCGAGTTCGGCGCGGCCCCGTTTGGCGAGTTCAAGCGCCGCCACGAAGCTCGACGCCAGCGCTGATCGCTTCAATTCGGGCGAGGCATGGGGCGGCAGGAAGTCGCGGATTTCCATCCATTCCAGCGTCACACCGAGCATCGCTGACACCCGCTCAAGGGCAGAATCCAGCGTCATCACCGGGCGATTGGCGACATGGTAGATACGCGGAGCGGTGCGCGCTTTGACCTGCCCATAGGCCTGAATGACGCTGAACAGATCGCTGCGCCACACGGTCTTGCGGTCGGTGCGCAGGCCTTCGGGCGCGCCGCGCAGAAACACATCGCGCCCGATCCGGTCGCGCCCCATCAGCCGTGCAGCCGCTTCGCGCATCGCGCTGAGCCGTTGCAGTCGCAGCTGCAGGCGCAGTGCGAGTTCTTCGGGCGAAGGGTCTTCCTGCTCAGCCTTGGGCAGCAGCATCGCGGATTTGAGGTAGGCGAGCCACGCCGCCATCACGAGGTAATCGGCGGCCAATTCCAGCTTCATCGCGCCGGCACGTTCAATATAATTCAGGTACTGATCGACCAGTGCGAGGATCGATATCTGCCGCAGGTCAACCTTCTGCCGCCGCGCAAGATCGAGCAGCAGGTCCAGCGGACCTTCCCACCCGTCCAGCGCGAGATACAGCGCGTCTGTCTCCTGCCGCAGCGCGTCGGGCGCGAACATGAAGGGCTGATCATCCGTGGTCATGCGGATCCCGCCAGGGCCAGCAGCGCATCGCGTTTGGCCAGCAATTGCGCAGCTTGCGAGCCAGTTTCCGCGGCAATTCGCGTGCCCGCCAGCGCTCGGTCAAGCCGGGCGGCGGTGGCATCGGACATGGACGGCAGCACCTGGCAGATACCCGTCATGTCGTCCATCCTGGCCCAGCAGTTAAGCACGATATCGCAGCCTGCTGCATGGGCGCGGGAGGCGCGTTCGGGGATGCTGCCGCCCAATGCCTCCATATCGATATCGTCAGTGAGCAGCAGGCCGTCAAAACCGATGCTGCCGCGAATCACGTCACGGATTACGGTTGGCGATAGTGTGGCGGGATTTTCGGCGTCCCACGCGGTGAAAACCAAATGTCCAGTCATGCCGATAAGCGCCTGATTCAAAGCTCGAAAAGGCGTAATATCATCTTCCAGGTCGGCCGCGCTAGCCGTTACCGTCGGCAACGCTTTGTGAGTATCGACTTCGCTTCTGCCGTGGCCCGGCATGTGTTTGATGCACCCCGTCACTCCGCCCGCTGCAAGGCCTTCGAGGGTCGCCCTGCCGATTGCGGCGACCTGCATCGGATCGCTGCCGAACGCGCGGTCGCCGATCACGTCGTGTGCTCCGGGCACTTTGAGGTCGAGCGGGGGGTGGTAATCGACGGTGATGCCCATTGCGGACAGTTCCAGTCCCATTGCAGTCGCATTGGCCCGGGCTGCCTCAATCGCACTGGCAGGCGCGATTTCATAAAGTTTCTCAAATGCTTGACCAGCCGGGTAGCCCGCCCAATGCGGCGGCCTCAGGCGCGCGACACGCCCGCCTTCCTGATCGATCGAAACCAGCAACCGGTCACGCCCGTGGATGCTTCGCAGGTCATCGGTCAGGGCGCGCAATTGGGCAGGATCAACGCAATTGCGGCCGAACAGGATGTAACCTGCCGGATCCGCATCGCGGAAGAAGGCGCGTTCATCAGCTGTCAGGACGGGGCCGGAAAGGCCGAAAATTGCCGGAATCATGCCCCAAAGTCGCACTCAACAGGGGGTCTAGCAAGGGCAAGAGAGGGTCAAGAGCGGGGAAAAACGCCTCTGAAGCCCCTCAACAACGCATCTATTTGACCTGACAATCGACCCCGTCGGCTTTCAAGGCTGCGCACAGGCGATCCGCTTCGGCGCGGCTGCCGGTCACCGCCTGCAAGCGGTAGACAGTGCCAATATCGACCTTGCCTTCGACCACCCGGTATTTCACGCCCGCCAATGCATCAGTGCGGCGTGACACCTGGGTCCAGCCTTCTTCGGCGCGGGCACGGGTGCCATAGGCGGCGAGTTGTACGCCGACGCCCGACAGGACGGCAGGCGCTGGAGACGCAGCAGCAGGCGCAGGCGCAGGCGCGGGAACCGGCTTCGTCGCGGTCCCGCCCGGAGGCGGCGGTGCATCGGGCAAGGCCGGCAGCGACCGATCAGCCACCACCGCCGGGCGCGAACCGCCTTCGCCCACCACGGGCGCGACATTGCCGGTGCCGTCGAACTGCTTGCCGCCCGGATCATCCGGACGCTGCTTGATCGGGCCTGCAGGCGCTTCGATCACACTGCCATCGGCGACCATGTCGGCGCTCGCGGCGCGGTTGGAGACCCACCAAACGCCGCCAAGCAGAACGGCGCCCAGCGCCACCAGACCGGCGGCAAAGAGCATAATCTGCCCGCCGTCCCATCCGCCGGCGTCGTCATCCTCTTCGTCGGATTCAAGCCACGGCAGGCTGTCGGCTGCGGCAAGATCAAGCTCACCGTCCGCGTCGTTCAGCTCTTCGTATTCGGCATTGATCATGGCGAAATTCTTGTCCCCCCGAGACTGACGCAGCCCCGCTTACATGCTTTCAACAGCTTCGACGCCCAAGACGCCAAGCCCGCCCTTGATCACTTGCCCGATTGCTTGCCCGAGGAAAAGCCTTGCCCCGGTCAGCTCTGCGTCCTGTTCCACGATGAACCGCTTTTCGGGGCGGTCATTACCAAGGTTCCAGTACGAATGGAGATCGGCGGCCAGATCATAGAGATAGAAGGCAATCCGGTGCGGTTCGCGCGCGCGCGCGGCGGCTTCGATTTCGCGCGGGAACTGCGCGGCGCGGGCGACCAGCGCCAGCTCCTCGGTGCCGAGCCGGGCGAGCGCCGCATCGGACGGCGCAAGGCCCAAGTCCGCCGCCTTGCGCATGGTCGAACGGATCCGGGCGTGCGCATATTGCACATAGAACACCGGATTGTCCTTCGACGCTTCGACAACCTTGTCGAAATCGAAATCCATCTGCGCGTCGGGCTTGCGGGTGAGCATGGTGAATCGCACCACGTCCTTGCCGACCATCTCGACCACGTCGGCCAGC
>JBEQBX010000071.1:0-14536 GCA_041639595.1 Porphyrobacter sp. | reverse complement strand
GTCCCGGCTACGCCCAGCCTGACCGCCTAACCTTTCGACTGGAGACTGACTGACATGAACGACATTACCGGCCGACCGGGCGGCAAGCCGCCCCGCGCAGGCTTCCGCCTCGACAAGAGCAGCGGCAGGATTTTCGGCGTTTGCGCCGGGATCGGCAATTACTTCGGCATCGACACGATGCTGGTGCGGATCGGCTTTGTTGCCGGCGCCTTGCTCGGTTTCGGCAGCTTCATCCTGATCTACCTCGCGGTCGCATTGATCGCGGATTGAGTGCAGCGACACAAAGCGGTTCCCCGGTATTCGGGCCGCTGCACCTGATCTGACATACCGGGAGGGGCCTATCTGGCCCCTCTTTGCTTACATGGCGCTGATGCCACCATCCAGCTTCAGTTCCGCACCCGTCATGAAGCGGCTTTCATCGCTCGCCAGATAGAGCACGGCGTTGGCGATATCATTGGGTTCGCCGACAAATTTCAGCGGGATCTGCCGCGCCAGCTTTTCCAGCAACACATCCTTGTCCAGCGATGCAGCCTTGGCCGTACCGTCCAGGATCGGAGTATCGACAAAGGTCGGGTGCACCGAATTGCAGCGGATGTTCATGCCCTTTTTAGCGCAGTGGAGCGCGATCGATTTGGACAGCATCCACACCGCCGCCTTCGACGCATTATAGGCCGGCATGGTGTCGCTGGCGATCAGGCCGGCGATGCTGGAGATGTTGATGATCGAACCCGGCGCGTGCTCGCGCATCAGCGGCAGGGCCTTCTGGCAGCCGTGGAAGATCGAATTGACGTTGATGTCGAAACACCGCTGCCAATCGCCGAAATCGCAAGCCTCGATATTGCCGGGTACGCCGATCCCGGCGTTGTTGACCAGCACGTTGAGCCCGCCAAGATGCTGGCGTGCGGCATCGACGGCCGCTTCCCACTGGGCGGGGTCGGTCACGTCATGGGCGATCCCGAAAGCGGTGCCTGCGCCCATCTCGGCGTTGATGATCGCTGCCGTTTCCTCGGCCCCTGCGCCGTTGATGTCGGTCGCCAGCACGCGCGCGCCTTCCTGCGCCAACCGGATGCAATGCGCGCGGCCAAGGCCCTGGGCTCCGCCGGTCACCAATGCGAGCTTGCCCGCTACTCTGCCTGCCATGATTTACTCCTCTCCCAAGTATCCCGGTGTCAGCAACATCGCGATGCGCACATCGACCGCGTGTCCTGATCGCCGCCACTCGGCCACAAAGCGGGAAAGGTCGTGCAAGGCAACCCGGTGCACGATGATATTTTCGCCTTCGGTGCCTCCGCCTTCGCCAACGCGATGGAGCGCGGTCGCCTTCAGCAAAGTGAAGCATTCGGAGATCATCCCAGGGGATGAGTAGAATTCGCCCAGCACTTCAAGCTTTCCGGCGCGGTAGCCGGTTTCCTCTTCCAGTTCGCGTGCGGCGGCGGCAGTGGCTTCCTCGCCTTCGCCGCCGGCATCATCACCCACCAGGCCAGCGGGAATTTCAAGGCTGAACCGGCCCAGCGGAACACGGTACTGGCTGACAAGGATGGCATGGCGTGTCCCGTCAGCGTCCTGATCCAGCGCGATGATCGCAGCGGCGCGAATACCGCGGGCACGCCCGACATATTCCCAGCGGCCCCGCGTTTTGGCGGTAATGAAGCGCCCCTCCCACATAACCTGTTCGGGCAGGTCGGCGTCGCGGTCTTTTTGCAAGGGGGAAGCTCCGTCGTCTGAGGCAGGGAGCGTTCTTCGACAGGTTCACGCCCGGCGGGTCAAGTGGGAAGGACGCCTAAACCTCGATGACGCGATCGGGTAGTTCGTTCACATCTTCCGCGCCGTGCGGGAAGTGTTGCGCAAGCACGAACCCGACATCGCGGATGCCGACCGCAAGCCCTTCCGCAAGGCGACCCTTGCGGATTTCGTTGAGCATATCGCCCATCGCTTCGCCCCACACTTCGGCCGGAACCTTGGCGGCGATGCTTTCATCGGCGACAATTTCCGCGCGGTGTTCGCGCATC
This sequence comes from Porphyrobacter sp., assembly GCA_041639595.1. GTDB lineage: Bacteria > Pseudomonadota > Alphaproteobacteria > Sphingomonadales > Sphingomonadaceae > Erythrobacter. Next base: position 12,527 of record JBEQBX010000071.1, on the reverse strand, counting down.
GACAGGTAGATGAGCACGCCGGTGCGTCCGGTGGTGCGGGCCTGCGCGCCCACCTTGAACTGGCGCACCGCCTGATCGTGCACGCGGAGCGTTTTGGTCGGGCCGGGGATCAGCGCATATTTCAGCGGCTGCCACTGCTGGACGAGCATGACGGCCAGAAACTTGATGAGCCCCAGCGCGATCACCATGCTGGCAAGCTCGCCGGTGGTCCATTCGTGACCCCATCCGCCGATCGCCGCGTCCCAAGCGCGAAGGAACGGCTGCGGAATGACCGCAAACACGCTCATCGCGGTGAAGGCCGCGCCTGCTGCCCACAGCAAGGCAACATCCGTGTAACCGTCCGAACAATCGGCAAGCACGGTCACGATCTCTCCCGAGGTTTCGCTTTCCGCCTCGGTCACGGCTGCGCTGACGATCTGGCGCCCGGCGTCGTCAAGATAGGCCATTTGTTACCACCCCCCCGATGCGCCGCCGCCGCCGGAGCTGCCGCCGCCGAAACCGCCGAACCCGCCGCCACCGCCGAAGCCGCCGCCATCGCCCCAGCCATCATTGTCTCCGCCTGACAGAACACCGCGGGCGATGGCGCTGCCTACCTCCCACAGGATGATGTCCCGGGCGGTATCGCCCAGGTCGCGGCTGCCCCACGGGCCATTCCCGCGCGAGCGGTATTTGCGCCGCCGCCCACGTCCGGCCAGCAGCGGCAGGACAAAAAAGAAGAACAGGAAAGCCAGCCAGATCAGCATCCCGAACGGAAAACCTCCGTCGCTGCGGCTGCGCTGGGCTTCGGCGGCCTGGGCTGCCTCTTCGATTGCGATGGCATCTTCTGGGCTTTTGGCGAGATGAGCCAGGATCGCCGCGACCCCGTCAGTCACGCCGGCATCGAAATTGCCTTCCTTGAAACGCGGCGTGATGACATCATTGATGACGCGGCCCGCCATGATCCCGCCGAAATATCCGTGAAGGCCATAGCCAACCTCGATCCGCATCCGGCGCTCGTTCGGCGCGATCAGCAGTAGCAGCCCGGTGTCACGTTGTGCCCCGCCGATGCCCCAATTGCTGAACAGACCCGTGGCATAGCTTTCGATTGTGGCCCCGGCCATGTTCGGTACGGTGGCGACGATGATTGCCCGCCCTGTCTGCGCATTATAGGCGCGCAGTTCTGTATCCAGCTTCGCCTCGGTTTCGGGCGAGAGGATTTCCGCCCCGTCATAGACCGGGCCCGCCGGACGCGGGGGGTAATTCTGCGCCTGTGCTGCTGCGGCCAGCCCGATCAGGCCGGCCAGCAACAGCAGTACATGGCGTAGCAATGCGAGGGGGGCGGTCACCTCAGTTCGCGGCCGCCGGTGTCTGGGCGCCGGTGATGCCGCTCATGTCGACCTTGGGATTGGCCTTGGCAGCGGCATCGGCCTCGAAGTATTCAAGCGCTTCGGCGCCGTGGATGATGTTTGCGCCGATGCTGCTCGGGAAGGTGCGGATTTCGGTGTTATAATCCCGTGCCAGATCGTTGTAGCGCACCCGCTCGGTGTTGATCTGGTTGTTGGCTTCGTCAATCGCCACCATCAGATCGCCGAAGCGCGGCTGGCTGGCGAGTTGCGGGTAATTTTCCACCACGGTGCGCAGCTGGCCGAGCGCCTGCGTCAGCTGGTTCTGTGCATCGTTGAACTTCTGGAATTCTTCCGGGTTGGACAGGTCATCGGTGGTGATGTTGATCGAAGTCGCGCGGGCGCGCGCGTCGATCACGCCCTGAAGGATGTCCTTTTCCGAAATCGCGGCACCCTGTACCACTGCGACCAGATTGGGGATCTTGTCCGAACGGTTCTGCAACGCGCTTTCGACGTTGCCCCATTGCGACTTGGCGGCCTCCTGCTTGGTCGGCACCGAGTTGATCCCGCAGGCCGTGAGGCTGAGGGCGGCGGCAGCGGCAAACGCGCCGCGCAGCATGGTGTTGAAATTCATTGCGAGAGTCCCTCCTGAAAGCCCGGGCTGGCCCGGCAGACATTCTGTATTGCGGATATAGCACACCTCTGGACCGGTTCAAGCGGTGGACGACGTCCGCACCCATCTTGGCAGATGCGCGACGGAGTGCCAAAACATGGTAAAGTGCAACAAGAGGGATCGCTATGCTTTCGGAATTCAAAGCCTTTATCGCCAAAGGCAACGTTATGGACCTCGCTGTGGGCGTCATCATTGGCGCGGCGTTCGGGGCGATCGTCAAATCGCTGACCGATGAAATCATCATGCCTGTCGTCGGCGCGATCTTTGGCAATATCGACTTTTCGGATCGCTACCTGGTGCTTTCGGGCGAGGTTGCGCCCGGAACAACGCTGGCTGCCGCGCGGGAGGCCGGGGCAAACGTGCTGGGGCTGGGCGCCTTCGTATCCGTTGTTATCAATTTCCTGATCCTTGCCTTTATCATTTTCCTGCTGGTGCGATACGTCAGCAAGGTGACCGTGCAGTTCAACAAGGCCGAGGAAGCCGCGCCTGCCGGCCCGACCGAGGTGGAACTGCTGACCGAGATCCGCGACGCGTTGAAGAAGTGAGAACGCTCCCCCTCCTGGCTTGAGGAGGGGGTTACTCACTTCACATTCAGAAATGCCGCGCTATATCAGCTTTGCCGGTTTCGACCGGATATGGCGATAAATTGCTGCGTGCAATAGATGCAACGGACCCGGGGGCAGTACCCGGCGGCTCCACCAGAAGCGGCGCTTCGGCGCACCTCCTGACGGGGCCGAACTAGGATCGACGTGTGTTGAAAAGCGTAGTTTTTGCCCGGGCTGAGTAACCCGCATAAGGCTCAAAAACCATAAGTGCCAACGATAACGAAGCACTCGCAATCGCTGCGTAATTGATGGGCTAACGCCCTTCTTTTATTAGGCTAAAAAGCGCGGTTGGACCGAACCGGGCAACAGAATCGGATACCGGGCGTCCGGAGGGAACGTAGCAACAGAATCCCTCCACCTGACTGCGGCTTTGCGGTTGCGCGATCAGTCCGGCTTTGCCGAAGTTTCCCGCAATGCGGTCACTTCCTTTTCCAGCTTCAGGCAGTCGAGAATTTTCGCGCCCCCCAGGAACACCGCGCCGGTGGTCGCCAGAAACAGCAGCTTCCCGCCGAAGCCGGGGTAGTCCTGAAGGTAGATCATGCCCCGCGCGGACGAACCGAGAGCGAGCGCGTAGATGATCAGAAACGCCTCGAAGCGCGTCTTGATCACGAACAGCCTTCCCAGTTTGCGCAGCATGGCGTCTCCCGGACCTTATGCAACCCGGCCCTGCCTGAGTCGCTTTAACACTGAAGTAACCTTACGCCTGCGCTGGCTGCCCGCCAAACGCGTTAACCAAGCTGTGCCAGATCAAGCTCGTCCAGCAAGGCAAGCCGTGCCGCAATAACGCTCTGCGCAAGTTGGTGCGTCCCAAGATCGGACGTATCGATCTGTTCGGGCCAATTGGCGGCGATCACCTTTTCGATGAGGTCGGCTTTCGCTTCATCGATCAGGAACCGAGGATCAACGGTTGCCGGATCGCACACTACGCGCAGGCGCAGGCAGGCAGGGCCACCGCCGTTGGCCATCGATTGGCGCACGTCCACCGGAGTGACCTGCCGGATCGGGCCGTTCCCCGCCAGCATCGCCTCGACCCAGCCCCACACGCTGGGGCTTTCGCGGCATTCGTCAGGCACGATCAGCGCCATTTCGCCGGATGGCAACGTGAGAAGCTGTGCGTTGAACAGGTAGGTGCGGATCGCCTCCTGCAAGCTGACGGCAGAGGACGGCACCTCGACCACTTCCAGCGCAGGGAAGGCGGTCCGGATCGCGTCATAGGCGACAGCTTGATCGGCAAACGCCTCGGCATGGGTGAACAGCACGCGCCCGTTCGCCACTGCGACCACATCATTGTGGAACGCTCCTGCGGCGATGGCCGCCGGGTTCTGCTCGACAAAGACGGTCCGTGCCGGATCGAGGCCGTGGGCGCGGGCCACTAGGCGGCTGGCCTGTTCGTGTTGGCGCGCGGGGAAGGGACCGCCAGTCCGGCCATAGACAAACACCTCGACACCGGGTGCATCATGGCTTTCGCACAGCCGCATATGATTGGCCGCGCCTTCATCGCCGAAGGTCGGCGGCACGGCATCGTGGACGACGAAGTGGCGCGTATCGCCGAACGCAACCTCCAGCTGCCGTTTGGTATCGGGCCATTCCTGTGCACGGTGGAGCATGGTGACCAGATTGGCCGGCGTCAGATGGCAACGCCCGTCCGCCGTGTCAGGCGCAGGGCTGACGGTGGCGGCATTGGCGGTCCACATTGACGATGCTGACCACGGTGCGGCGCGCAATTGGGCAGGCGCGCTACCGTCCAGTGCGAGCGCCTGCGTCAGCGCGTGATTGGGGCGGGGCAGCGGTAGCAGGAAACCCTGCACGCCGAGCCGTGCCAGATTGCCGCGCATTTTCGCCACCCCCTGCAACGCGGCGGCGCGGGGATAGGACGCATTGCCGGCATGGCTCGCGCTGGCAATATTGCCGAGGCTGAGGCCGGCGTAATTATGCGATGGACCGACGATCCCGTCGAAGTTGATTTCGGTCAGGCTCACCGCGCCACGCTCCACACCACGTCACCTTCGCACACGTCGAGCAAATCGGCGCTGGCGGAATCGATGGCGATACCGCCATCTGCGTCCACCACCCGTGCGCCGAAGCAGGCCCGGAAAGTGCCGAGCCGCCCGGTGGCAAGGATCGCGCGCTCGCCTTCGCTGACGGTCAGCCCCGTCAGCTTGCGCTCGCAGCTGTTCTTTACGCTGGTGACATTGTCGGTGCGCGCCACCATCGTCGGCCCGCCATCGAAGATGTCGACATAGCCCTCGGCGCGGAAGCCCTCGTCCTCCAGCATCCGCATTGCCGCGCGGCCGGTGGGGTGGGGCACGCCGATGACGGAGCGGGCGTCATCATTGAGCATTGCGATATAGACCGGGTGCTTGGGCATCAGATCGGCGATGAACTGGTTGCCATTGATCGCGTTGAAATAGTCTGCATCCTGAAAGCTCATCCCGAAAAAGCGCCCGGCGACCCCATCCCAGAAGGGCGATCCGCCGCGTTCGTCGATGATCCCGCGTAGCTCGGCAAGGATGCGATCGGCGAAGCGCTGGCGGTGCATGGCTACGAACAGGTAGCGCGATCGGGCGAGCAGCAGGCCCAGCCCCCCGGCGCGTTCATTGGGGTGGAGGAACAGTCCGCCGACCTCGCTCGATCCTTCCAGATCGGTGACGAGGCTGAGCAATTCGGCCCGAACCGTCCGGTCCAGCTCCTGCGAATATTGGGTGAGGGTGTTGAGGCGATAGGAATAGAACGGCCAGCGCTGGCCGACTTTACACATCAACTGGCAAGTGCCGCGTACCGCGCCGGTGCTGGCGTTTTCCAGCACCAGCACGAATTGTTCATCGGCAATCGTGTCGTCGTCCCTTGCGAAGGCAGCCTCGGCACGTTCGAGCTTGCCCCCCAGCGCCGCGCGATCGGGCGGGAGATTGGTGAAGCCCCCGCCGGTCAGCTTGGCCATTTCGTAAAGCGCTTCAAGATCGGCGGAACGCGCGGCGCGCAGGCGAAAGGTCAAGACAGGGCTCCTTGAGCGAGGCGCTCGATCACGCGCGCCGACAGGGCAGCGCGGGTGGCAAGGCTGGGGACGATCAGATATTCGTCCGGTGAATGGATTGCGCCGCCGCACACGCCCATGGTGTCGACCACGGGCACCCCGCAGGCGGCGATGTTGTTGCCGTCGCACACGCCGCCGGAGGACTGCCAGCGGATGTCCTGCCCGAGTTCCGCTCCGCATTCGCGCACCAGATCGAACAGAGCCTGCGCGCGGGCATCGACTTTCTTGGGCGGCCGGGTGACGCCGCCGTGGCGGTGGGTGGCGACCTGGTGTTCGGCTTCGATAGCGGTCAGCAGGCTGCCGAGACTGTGGTCGAAGGCCGTGCCCGCCTCGACGGTCCTGGGCCGCACGTTGAAACGCAGCACGGCGTGATCGGGCACGACATTGTTGGCCGCTCCGCCTTCAAGTTTGGCGGGGTTGATGGTGATCAGCTCGCCTTCCAAAGCCTTCAGCCGCAGGATCAGGTCCGCCGCCGCGACGATCGCATTGCGGCCCTCGTGCGGATTGCGCCCGGCATGGGCGGACTTCCCGGTGAACGTGATCGAGTAATTGCCGGTGCCGCCGCGTTCATGCGCCAACGTTCCATCGGGCAGGGCGGCAGGTTCATAAGTCAGCGCGGCCAGCTTTCCCGCTGCCAGTTGCGCGATCAGTGCAGCGCTGGCGAGCGATCCGGTCTCCTCGTCCGAGTTTATCAGGACGTCATAACCCAAGCCTGATGCGGCGGAGGTCTGTTCAAAAGCCATCAGCGCGTGCAGCATCACCGCAATCCCGCCCTTCATGTCAGCGACGCCGGGACCGTTCAGCGTTTCGCCGTCGAGCCATGTCTGGCGTTGAAAAGCGTGGTCGGCCGGGAACACCGTGTCCATGTGCCCCGTCAACAGGATCCTGCGATTGGCTGAGGGGCGCACCCGCACCACCAGATGCTGACCGTGAGGTTTTTCAAACGCCGAGCCGTCCGATGCGATGGCGATGACACGGGCAGGATCGACCAGTTCGACTGTGCCTGGCAGCACCGCAAAAGCATCGGCCAAAGCCGCCGCCTGTTCGGCGAGCCCGGCGAGGTTTGCGGTGCCGGTGTTGATCGCACTCCACGCCTGAACCTGCGCCAGCATGGCTGCGGCGTCGATTGTTTCCAGTGTCCCATCCGCTTTCATGCCACCCCTCTAGCGGGGCGCGGGCGCGCGGCCAAGGCGTTGCAATCGTATCGCCGCTTTGCCATAGGGCACACGTCCTCTCCTCCCCGGGTTTTGCGTCACGCTTACCATATGAGGACCACCATGACTGACATGACCACCCGCGCGGGTTTGAGCATCGACTCCCGGTTGGCGACTCTGCTCGAGGCCGAGGTTCTGGCCCCGCTGGGGCGCGATGTGAACGCATTCTGGCAAGGCTTCGCCGCGCTGCTCGCCGATTTCGCACCTCGCAATCGGGCACTGCTGGCAAAGCGCGATGCGCTTCAGGCACAGATCGACGCTTGGCATAATGAGCGCGCCGGAAAACCTCAGGATTCATCGGCTTACAAGGCGTTCCTTGAACGGATCGGATATCTGGTTCCGGAGCCGGACGACTTCCAGATTGGCACGCAGAACGTCGATCCAGAGATTGCCACGATGGCCGGCCCGCAGCTGGTCGTGCCGATCCTCAACGCTCGCTTTCTGCTGAACGCGGCGAATGCGCGCTGGGGGAGTCTGTATGATGCGTTCTACGGCACGGATGCGCTGGACGCGCCCCCCGCACGACCGGGCGGCTATGACCAAGCGCGCGGCGCAGCGGTGATCGCACGCGGGCGAGAATTCCTGGATGCCACCTTTCCGCTTACGGGCGGCAAAAGCTGGGCGGACCTGGCGGCACGCGGCGACATGGCGCTGGCAAATCCCGCGCAGCTTGCCGGGACCACCGATAAGGGCATTCTGCTCAAGAACAACGGCTTGCACGTTGAAGTTGTCTTCGATGCGGGCACGCCGGTCGGCGCCGCCGACCGGGCCGGGATTGCCGACATCATGGTCGAAGCCGCGCTCACCACCATCGCCGATTGCGAGGATTCGGTTGCGGCGGTCGATGGCGAGGACAAGCTGCTGGCCTATACCAACTGGCTCGGCATCATCCGCGGTGATCTGGCAGAAAGTTTCGAGAAGGGTGGACGCACGCTGACCCGCACGCTGGCGAGCGACAAGGCCTTCACCGCGCCGGATGAAACGCAGCACACGCTGTCAGGCCGCAGCCTGATGTTCGTGCGCAATGTCGGCCACCTGATGACCAACCCGGCGATCCGCCTGCCCGATGGCAGCGAAGTGCCCGAAGGCATCATGGACGCGGTTTTTACCTCGGCGATCAGCACACTCGATGTCGAGGGGAAGGGCGCATTCGGAAATTCTCGCTGTGGTTCGATCTACATTGTGAAGCCCAAGATGCACGGGCCGGACGAATGCAAGTTCACCAACGACCTGTTCGATGCGGTGGAGGATCTGCTCGGCCTGCCGCGTCACACCATCAAGGTCGGCGTGATGGACGAGGAACGCCGCACCTCGGCCAACCTCGCCGCCTGCATCCATGCGGTGCGCGACCGGATCGTGTTCATCAATACAGGCTTCCTTGATCGCACGGGTGACGAGATCCACACCTCGATGCGCGCCGGGCCCATGCTGCGCAAGGGGGCGATGAAGGGGAGCGACTGGCTCAAATCCTACGAAGCGCGCAACGTCGCCATCGGCCTTCGCCACGGCCTTTCGGGCAAGGCGCAGATCGGCAAGGGCATGTGGGCCGCGCCTGATCTGATGGGGCAGATGATGGTGGAAAAGATCGGCCACCTGCGCGCCGGAGCGAACACCGCATGGGTGCCGTCACCCACCGCCGCGACGCTGCACGCGCTGCACTACCACGCTGAAGACGTGTTCGCGGTGCAGAGGGCGCTGCCCGAACCGATGGGACTCGATGCGTTGCTCAGCATCCCGCTGGCCGAGGGCGTGAACTGGTCCGAAGCGGAAATCCGCGAGGAACTCGACAATAATTGTCAGGGCCTGCTGGGCTATGTCGTGCGCTGGGTGGATCAGGGCGTCGGCTGTTCCAAGGTGCCTGACATCAATGACGTGGGCCTGATGGAAGACCGCGCGACCTTGCGCATTTCCTCACAACACATCGCCAACTGGCTGCTGCACGGGGTGGTTTCCGAAGCGCAGGTGATGGGCTCGCTCACCCGCATGGCTGCCAAAGTCGATGCGCAGAACGCCGGCGATCCGCTCTACGAGCCGCTGACCGGTAACGAAGACGGCGCGGCGTTCAGCGCGGCGAAGGAGCTGATCTTCAAGGGCGTGGAGCAGCCCAGCGGCTACACTGAACCCCTGCTGCACGCGTGGCGGCTGCGGAAGAAGGCGAATTAGCTCAGGAGCTTGGCCAGCATCACGAATTCCGCAACGCTGACCGTTTCGGCGCGGCGGGTTTCGTCGATCCCGAGGCTGGCAAGCGCCTCCAGTGCGCCGGGCACGCCCTTCAGGCTCTGGCGCAGCATCTTGCGGCGCTGGCCGAAGGCCGCTTCGGTGAGGCGTTCGAGCATTCGGGCCGACACGCCTTCGGGCATGGCGGCGGGGGTGACGTGGACAATCGCGCTCATCACCTTGGGGGGCGGGGTGAAGGCGCTGCGGTGGACTTTCATCGCCAGCCGCGCCTCGGCCCGCCACTGGGCCAGCACGGCGAGGCGGCCATAGGCATCGTCCCCGGCAGCGGCCACGATCCGGTCGGCGACTTCGCGCTGGAACATCAGGGTGAGCGATTGCCACAAGGGTGGCCAGCTTTCCCCGCTGAGCCAGCGCACAAATAGCGCGGTACCGACATTATAAGGCAGGTTCGACAGCACGTGGAACGGCTCGCCTGCCATCAGCTCATTGTGATCGAGCTTGAGCGCATCACCTTCGATTACAGTGAGTTGCCCCGGAAAGCTCTCACCCAGTTCAGCAAGCGCTGGCAGGCAGCGCCGATCCATTTCGATGGCGGTGACCCGCGCCCCGGCGCGCAGCAAAGCCCTGGTCAGCCCCCCGGGGCCGGGACCGACTTCAAGCACCTGCTGACCCGCAAGGTCGCCCGGCAGCGCCGCAATGCGGGCCAGCAACTGTTCGTCGAGCAGGAAATTCTGCCCAAGCGCCTTCGATGCGGCGAGGTTATGCCGTTGAATTACTTGGCGGATCGGGGGGAGATCAGTCACTGGCCCGCGCCTGTGCCATCTGGGCCGCCAACACGATCGCTGCTGCCATAGCCCCCGGATCAGCGAGGCCCTGACCCGCGATATCGAAGGCGGTGCCATGATCTGGCGAAGTGCGGATGATCGGGAGCCCCAGTGTCACATTCACGCCTTCATCAAATTCTATTGCTTTCAAGGGGATAAGTGCCTGATCGTGATACATGCACAAGGCTGCATCATAGCCCGCCCGTGCGCGCGGCGTGAACAGCGCATCGCCCGGAACGGGGCCAATAGCGTCAATCCCTTCCGCTTTAAGTGCTGCGACGGCGGGGGCGATGATGTGCGCTTCTTCGTCTCCGAACTGCCCGCCTTCGCCCGCGTGCGGGTTCAGCGCCGCGATCGCAAGTCTGGGCTGCAACACCCCGAAATCCCTTCTTAATCCCGCAGAAACTATCCGCGCCTTGTGCACGATCAGATCGGCCGAAATGATCCCCGGCACCTCCGCCAGGGCTACGTGCACTGTCAGCGGGACAGTGCGCAGACTTGGCCCGGCCAGCATCATCACCGCGTCACGGTATGGCCGCCCGCAAGCATCGGCGAGGAATTCGGTCTGACCAGGGAAGTCCCAGCCGATCGCTGCCAGTGCCCCTTTCGAGACCGGCGCGGTCACCAAGCCTACAGCCACCCCCGAGAGCGCGAATTTCACCCCCCACTTGAGCGAGGCAAGCGCAAGGCTGGCGCCCTCTGGAGAGGGTCTGGAGGGGGTCAAAGGGCCATCAAGACCGGCCAGAACCGGCAGTCCTACAGCCGCCGCGAACATCGCCTCTGCCGGATCGGCAATCGGCACGATCGGACAGTCGATCTCCAGCCTTTCGGCAAGGCGGCGCAGCAATTCCGGCCCGCCGACCACAAAGGCAGGCGGCGCGCGGCGTTCAGCCCGAAGCCGGGCCCATGCGCCAAGGATAACCTCCGGCCCGATCCCCGCCGGATCGCCGAGCGTGATGGCCAGAGGTGCAGAAACGCCCGTCAATTGTATTCGATATAGGCGTCGTTGCGCAGGTCGCGCAGGAACCGCTGGGCGCGCTTGTTGACGCGTTCCTGTTCGATCTGGTCCATCACCGCCGCAAAGGTCGGTGCGCCTTCGTCCTTCGGATCGTCGCGTCCGCACAGCATAAGCACGCGCACGCCTTCCTGGATACCGCCGAAGGGCGGGGTCGCCTGACCAATCTGGAGGTTGAGGATGATCGCACGCAGCTGTTCGGGCAGGTTGGCTGCCTTGATCTGATCGTTCGAAACGACTTCGGCCCCGATCCGCGCGGCGCCTGCATCAACATCGGCGCAGCCGCGCACGCTTTCAATGAATGAGCCGAATTCCTGCACCCGTGCTTCAGCCTGGGTTTGGGACAAGCCGGGGTCAAAGCTGATCGATATCTGCTTCAGGCTCAGCAACGCCTCGTTCGGGTCAGCCATCAGCACCTGACGTTTGTTGATCAGGTAGAGGATCGAAAAACCGCCCGGAATTTCAATCGGCCCCTGAAGCTGGCCCGCCTGCATAGACCGCGCCGACGCGGCAAGCTGCGGAGGAAGCTGACCAAGCCGCACCCAGCCCAGATCGCCGCCGACAACCGCGGTGGTCGCTTCCGAATATTGGCGGGCATAGGCCGTAAAGCTGCCCCCCTGCTGGAGCTGCTGCATGATGGCCTGCGCATTGGCGAGCACCGCGGCGCGGTTTTCGGTCGTGGCCGACAGGAAGATTTCGCCGAGCCGGAATTCGTCCGTGCCCTTTGCTTCGTTCATGCGCTTCAGCGATTCATTGACCTCTTCAGCCGAGACATTGACGAAGGGCATGATGTTGCGGCGCAGCAGGTTTTCCCACGCCACTTCGCCTTCGATCTGACGTTTGAGCGAATTCGCCGAGGAACCGATGGAGCTCAGATAGGTGTCCATCTTCTTGGTGTCGCCGGCGAAGTTCTGCCCGGCAAGCTGCGCATAGGTCTGTTCAACCTCTTCGCGCTTGACCGCCAGTTCGGCGGCTTCGGCAGCCTGGATCTTCAAGGTTTCATCGATCAGGTTGCGCAGCACCTGCACCCGCAGGCGCAGCATTTCTTCGGGCGCGACCGGCGCTTCGGATGCCGCAGTCACCAGCGCCAGCCGCTGATCGATGTCCGTGCCGGTGATCACGAAGCCGTTGACGATCGCAGTTGCCGTGCGTTGATCAGGATCGGCCTTGCCGAACAGGGTGATGTCTTCGGGCAGGCCGAAGGGATTGTCCGCCGTCGGGACCGCCACGGTCTGGGCAGGTGCGGCAGCGGGAACCAGTGCCAGCCCGATCATGCCGGCCGCAGCCAACGCAGTTCCGGTTCTGGCAAAGAGAGCTTTGGAAAACAGCTTCACAGTCACTCGTACATTCCCGCCTTATGGCCAAAAAAACTGCGCGACCCCTCGCGCGATATCCGCCGATGCCGATTGCCGGCTGAATGGAAGCTGAGTTCTGCCCGATCCCGCGTGCAGAGGCTCGCTTGCCCAAGGCGGCTCCTTTAACGCCATTTATGCGCGCTGCCAAATGGCTGCGCGCAGATAGGCGGGATTACCGGAAACCGAGGTTCCGGAGGGCAAAGAACAGTTGGAACGCGTTGCCGCGCCGCGCATCGCCCGCGTCGATGAAATCGCGCCGCCACGTTGCGCCAAATTCGATGCAGTCATCGGCATATGCCACGCCCAATCG
>JBEQBX010000070.1:0-14545 GCA_041639595.1 Porphyrobacter sp. | reverse complement strand
GATCCCCCCGCAGGTCAAGCGCAAGTGCACCCGCACCTGGCACATCAGTGAAGCCAACCAGTGGCTGTGGATGTGGTACCATCCTGAAGATGCCACGCCGATGTACGAAGTCGCGCATCTGCCCGAAGCCGGTGATCCGGACTGGACAGCTTATGACATAGTCGAATGGCGGATTTTCGGATCGCTGCAGAACATGGCCGAAAATGGCGTCGACTTTGCCCATTTCAAATACATCCACGGCACCGCCGAGTTGCCGACTTCCGAGATGTCTTGGGGGGAGTGGGATCGCAGCGGGATCGTCCGGGCCAAGATGGGCACACCCAAGGGCATGGTCGATGGTGCGATTACCAGCAATTCCGTTGGGCCGGGGCAGGCGTGGGTGCGCTTCACCGGTATCTGCGAAACGCTGCTCGTCGCCTGCATCATCCCGGTTGAGCTTGACGAGTTGCAGGTGATCTATTGCTACACCCAACCGCGCGAACAGACCGAAGGGCCGATGGCCGGCCTTGCCCGGGCGATCATCAAGGACGTCAACAAGCAGCTCGATCAGGACAAGGTGGTGTGGGACCGGATGCGCTACGAGCCCAATCCGATTATCTGCGACGGAGACGGCCCGATCCCGCATTTCCGCAAGTTCTATTCTCGTTTTTATGCTGCGGGTGACGGGGTTCCCGCGTCCAGGCAGAAGGCAGCTTGACGGTGGCAACGCGGCGCGAAGTCCTCGTTAGCGGGGCAGCAGCAGCAGCGCTTGGTCTGTCAGGGGCAGGCAAGGCCAGGGCTGCGGCCTCGCCCGGCGATGTGCTGGACACTCACGACGCGATTGGCCTTGCCGGGTTGGTGCGCAAGCGCAAGGTCTCGCCAAGCGAACTGCTTGAGGCGGCCATCGCACGCACCGAGGCCCTGAACCCGCGGTTCAATTTCATGGCGCAAAAGCATTACGATTTTGCTCGTGCAGAAATCGAACGCGGGCTTCCTGATGGCCCGTTTACCGGGGTGCCGTGGCTGCTGAAGGATCTGGGCACCTTTATCGAGGGCCTTCCGACCGAAGGGGGCAGCCGGATCAACAAGGGTACTGCCGCGCAGTTTACCTCGGAATTGGTGGAGCGCTACCGTCGCGCCGGCCTGGTGGTGTTCGGCAAAACCACCACGCCCGAATTCGGCTTGACCGGCACGACCGAAAGCGCGCTGAAAGGTGCGACCCGCAACCCGTGGAATCCGGAACGTACCACGGGCGGATCGTCCGGCGGAGCGGCGGCGGCGGTGGCGGCAGGGGTTATCCCTGCGGCGCACGCCACCGATGGCGGCGGCTCGATCCGCATCCCGGCCTCGTGCAGCGGCCTGTTTGGCATGAAGCCCAGCCGGGGGCGCACGCCCATGGGGCCAAACCGTACGGAGGGGTGGGCGGGACTTTCGGCCCATCACGTCATCACCCGGTCGGTTCGGGATTCAGCCGCTTTGCTGGACGCCACGCATGGGACCGAGCCTGGGTCGCGCTATGGTGCACCCACGCCCGACGGCACATTTCTGGCACAACTTGAACGCAAGCCGGGTCGGTTGCGGATTGCCCTGATGCGCAAGCCCCTGAGCGGCGCGCCGGTTGATCCTGAATGCCTTGCCGCGCTCGATCAGGCTGCGCGCCTGTGCGAAAGCCTGGGCCACCATGTCGAGGAGGCCGCACCGAAACTCGATGCGGGCGCGATGGGACAAGCGAGTTTTGTGCTGATTGCCTCGTCCTTGGCTGCTGATCTCACCGATCAGGCCAGCCGGCTCGGGATCGAGCTTGGCCCGGATGTGCTGGAGCCGATCACGCTCGCTTTCGTGGGCTATGGCAAGACCACCAGCGGAGCGGATTTCGCGCGCGCCAACAATACCATGCAGACGGCTGCCGTTACCGTGGCGCAGTTCATGGCGGAATACGATGTCATCCTCTCGCCGACACTGGCTGCGCCGCCGCTGATGCTGGGCAAGATCAATCTTTCGCCCGGCGTGCCGTTCCCCGAATGGGGCCAGCGCGCGGCGATGTTCTCGCCCTTCACTCAGTTCGCCAATTTCACGGGCCAGCCCAGCATGTCTGTGCCGCTCGGCATGTCAGCGGACGGACTGCCGCTCGGGATCCAGTTCACCGGCCGTTACGGGGAAGAGGCTCTGCTTTACCGCCTCGCCGGGCAGCTTGAACGGGCAGCGCCGTGGTCAGCGCGGCGTCCGCAATTGTGACTTGCCCGGTCAATATTCGGGATTTCAGGAGGAATTGATGCGGGGATTGCAGGGCAAGGTGGGCGTTGTCGCCGGGGGCGGGCGCGGAATCGGCGCAGCCACGGCACGGCGGCTGGCCGAGGAAGGGGCCGCTGTCGTCATCGGGGACATCGCCGAGGACTGGGCCAAGGAAACAGCGGAGGCGATCCGCACAGCCGGAGGACGCGCAATCGGGGTCTATCTCGACGGCACCAGCGCCGACTCCCAAAAGGCTATCGTTGCTGCTGCGCTGGAGGAATTCGGCGGGCTTGATTTCTATCACTCCAACCTCGCAGGCGGCACGGAAGGCGATATCGACGCGCTGAACTGCACCGAAGAGGTGCTCGACCGTTCGTTCGCAATCAACACCAAGAGCCACTTCTTTGCCACGCAGGCGGCACTTCCGGTGATGCTCGAACGCGGCAGCGGGGCGATGATCTATACTTCGTCCGGCGCAGCGATCGGGGGCAACGCCTTTCAGGTCGCCTATCCGATGACCAAGAACGCGATCCATGCGCTGGTGCGCCATGTCGCGGCGAAGTACGGCAAGAAAGGCATCCGCGCCAACGGCGTCAGCCCAGGCGTGGTGTTGACCGAAGCGGTCAAACAGCACCTTTCGGATGAATATGTCGAAACGGCTCTCAAGAGCGTGCCGCACACCCGGCTGGGGCAGCCAGAGGACATCGCCGGCGCAGTCGCCTTTCTCGCCTCTGACGATGGCGAGTGGGTCAACGGGCAGGTCTGGCACGTCAACGGCGGCATGATCAAGCGCGACTGATGGAAACCGTAAAAACCCGTTCGAACCCGTGGCTGGTGCTTGGCATCCTGCTGACGATCTACATCTTCAACTTTGCTGACCGGTATTTGCTGACCGGGTTGGTGGGGCCGATCAAGGCTGAATTCGGGGTGGGCGACAACCTCATGGGCCTGCTGATGGGGCCAGCCTTCGTGGTGTTCTATGTCCTGATGGGCGTACCTTTTGCGCGGCTGGCGGACCGTTCTTCGCGCGTTCGGATCATTGCTGCCGGCTGCATGATGTGGAGTTTGGCCACTGCAGCGACAGGGCTGGCCACTGGTCATGTAACCCTCGCCTTGGCGCGGGTTGCGGTCGGTCTTGGCGAAGCGGCCTTTGTGGCTCCCGCCTATTCGCTGCTGTCCGATTATTTCAAGCCGGAACGGCGCGGAATGGCCTTCGCGATCCTCGGCCTTGCGACCTATATCGGCCAGATCGGGGGCCAGGCGGGCGGGCCGATGATTGCAGCAGAACATGGCTGGCGCGCGGCCTTCTTCGCCATTGGGGTTCCCGGTGTTGCGCTGGGTCTGATTGCCCTTGCCCTGATCCGCGAACCGCAGCGCGAAGGGCAGGTCGAAGGCGAGGCACAGGTGATCATCCCGCTAGGCACCTTGGTTGCCCGGTTGGTGCGCACGCCCAGCTTCATGCTGATGGCAATGGGTTTTGGTCTTGGGGTCATGTCAGGCATATCTTTCGGGTACTGGGGGCCGGAGCTGTTCGCCCGCAGCTATGCGATTGATCCGGTGGCGGCCAAAACCGCATTTGCGCTCAATTTCGGATTGTCGGGCCTAGTCGGAATGCTCGGCTTCGGCTTTCTTGCCGATCGGATGTCGCGCCGCAGCCGGGCCTGGCCCGCACTGCTTTCAGCAATGGCGCTCGGGGCGGCGACCCTGCTGGTGATCGCGACCGTCTGGGCACCGACCTTCGTGATGGCGAAGTGGCTGGCGATCCCGTGCGGTCTGCTTGGTGGTGGGTGGTCGGTGGGGCTGTTTGCCGCGCTGCAATACATGCTGCCATCCGCCTACCGGGCCAGCGCCACCGCGCTGTTCGTTGCGGTGAACACCCTGATCGGATATTTCATCGGACCATGGCTCACCGGAGCGCTGAGCCAGGCGTTCGGCGACGACGCGGCTTCGCTGCAGCTCGCCTTGACGATTATCGTGCCAGTCGGCGTGCTTGCCTCGCTGCTCGCCTTTCTTGCAGCGAGCCGTTTGGAACGCGACCGGATCGCGCTGGCGGCTGCGCAATGATTGCGGTTGTCTTGACGCGTTGCAAAATTCGGGGTTTGTGAAACGCCATGTCAAATGACTTCACGATTGATGATGCCGACCGTGCGATTGTTGAACAATTGCGCCTGAATGGCAGGGCGACCAACCAGCAGATCGCCAACACGCTCGGCCTGACCGCGGCGACCGTCTCTGCGCGCATCCGGCGCATGGAAGATGCCAACAAGCTGCGGGTCGTTGCAGTGTCCGATTTTTCCGCGCATGGTTATAACGTATTGATGGAGGTCGCGATCGAGGTTGACGGGCGCCCTGCAGTCGAGGTGGTCGAGGAGCTGGTGCAGTTTCCCGAAGTATTCGCCGCGCATTTGGTGACAGGCCGTTACGATATCGACATGCTGGTGGTGCTGCGCGATTTCGATGAGCTGCCAGACTTGTTCCTGACGAAATTTGCTAAGATTGACGGAATCCGTTCGATGGTTCCGGCGATCGCGGTCGACGTCATCAAGTACAAGTTCGACGTCGCGCCGATCGATGCGAGGGGCGAGGTATGAGCGCGCCGCAACTCGATGATCTCGATCGCCAGCTGATCGAAGTGCTGGCCCGTGATGCGCGGGTGTCGAACCGCAAGATCGCCATCGATCTTGGTGTGACCGAAGGCACAGTACGGGGCCGGATCAAGCGTTTGCAGCAGGACGGGCTGATCTCGTTCACGGCGATTACCAGCTTCGGTCTGGCGGATTCGGCGCGCATGGCATTCATCGGGGTGGAGGTGAACGTCAGCGAGGCCCGCGGCGTGGCCGAACGTATTGCCGAACTGCCTTCGGTCAATGCTGTGATGATCACCATGGGTCGCTTCAATGTGCTCGCGATCTGTCTTTTCAACTCGCTCGACAGCCTGCTCGAGCTCGCCTCTGACCAGATACTGTCGATGCCTGGCGTGCATCACGTCGAGACCTCGATCGCGGTCAAGACAGTGAAATACAATGCGCGGGTGGTGCGGATCACCGATGCTGACCGCGCCCGGCTTGACGCCGTTGATGAAGATGCGTAAATTTTGATAATTCTAGTTACGCGTAATGATGTGATAAGTCTAAAACCCATCGATCTTACGTAGGTCTCTTGTCAAACCTCTGCGCTTCCTATACCTATGGGAAAGGCTTTGGAGGGAGAGATATGGCGAAGACCGCAGATTATGGCCTGGGTGAATTCACCTACCCGCGCGGCTGGTTCATGGTTGCGCAATCGGCGGAGGTGGCTTCAACGCCGCTGGCGGTTCGCTACTTCGGTGAAGACATGGTTCTCTACCGCGGGGGGCAGAGCGGCAAGGTCTTCATGATCGAGGCCTATTGCCCGCACATGGGCACGCACCTTGCGCGCAATACCACGTCCTATGTCGTCAAGGATGGCGAGCACGTCCAGGGTGACAACATCCGCTGCCCCTATCACGGCTGGCGGTTCGGGCCGGATGGCAAAGTCAACCAGATCCCCTATTCGCCCGCACCGATCCCCAAATCGGCCTGTATCAAAAGCTGGAAGGTAGTGGAACGGGCAGGGTGCCTGTGGGCCTGGCACGATCCCGAAGGGATGGAGCCCGATCACGATCTCCCGCCATTTGAAGCCTATGATGCACCGCACTGGGTAAACTGGAACGTGCGCGAGCTTGGCGAACTGGCCTGCCATCCGCAGGAAGTGGTCGATAACATGGCGGACAAGGCGCACCTAGAACCTGTGCACGGATCGATTGCGATGGAATCGTTCGAGAACGCGTTCGAGGACCACGTCTGCCGCCAGATCCTTTCCGCCGGGCACAAGACGCTCGCCGCCGATGGCGGTGAGGCGATGACCAATGACACCTGGTACACCGGTCCCGGCATTCTCCAGTCGGTGATGGTCGGCGCCAACCCCTCGCACATGCTGATCGCGCATACTCCGATTGACGATGGCATAATCAAGGTCTGGTACGGGCTCATGGTCAAGGTCGACAATGCCGAGCCCACCGATGAAGACCGCGCGCTTGCTTCGTCCTACGAGGAAGCCGGCGTTGCTGCCTTTGCGCAGGATTTCGAAATCTGGTCGAACAAGCGGCCCTGTATCCATCCGATGATGGTGCGCGGCGATGGTCCGTTCGACAAAGTGCGGATATGGTATCGTCAGTTCTACAATCCGCGTGCGCAGGCCCAGACTTTTCAGGCGCGGGTCAATGGGCGGTATACCACGCGCGGCACCAAGTCCGCGCCGTGGGATACGGCGGCCTGACCGAAGGTTTGGTTGGAAGCAGCTAAGGGGGCCGCCTGCATCACTGCAGTGCGGCCCTTTTGCCGACATTAGAAAGCGGTTGCGCCCCCGTCGACCACCAGCGGATGGCCGGTTACGAAGCTTGCGTGATCGGAACATAGCCACAGCACCGCCGCGGCGATTTCCTCTGCCTGCCCCATCCGTCCCATCGGGGTGAGCCCGTCGATCACCTTGCGCATATCGGCATTGGCGGCGAGCGGCGCTGTCATCGGGGTTTCGATCACGCCGGGGCACACTGCGTTAACTCTGATGCCCGCCTTGGCCCAGCGTAGCGCACCGTGACGGGTGAGGCCGATCACACCGTGCTTGGTAGCGGTGTAGCCGGGCTGCGCGCCATTGCCGACCAGCCCGTTGATCGACGAGGTGTTGACGATCGCACCCTTGCCCTGCGCCAGCATCACCTCGGCCTCCTCGCGCATGCAATACATCACGCCTGAAAGATTGACGGCAATCGCGCGGTCCCACACTGGATCGTCATATTCGTTGGCGCCCATGTTGTTGATGCCGGCATTGTTATGCGCGAAATCGAGACGTCCATATTCCTGCACCGCGCGGGCGACCAGCGCCTTGACCTCGCCCGGTTCGGCGACGTTGCAGCGTTGATAGGCGGCCTTGCCCCCGGCAGCGATAATCATCGCGACCGTTTCTTCGCCAGCAGGGTCATTGACGTCGGACACGACCACGGCGGCGCCCTCTGCCGCAAAGGCGAGCGCGGTGGCACGACCGATCCCGCCGCTTGCTCCGGTGACCAGCGCGACCTTGCCATCAAACCCGTAATTCATCCCCACCTCTCCTTGATATGCGTAGCGATAAGGCTATAAGATAACGCAAAGAATGGTCAATGGCCGAATATGGGGATTGGATTCGAATGAAAGAGGTCCTCTCGCGCTCTTTGCAACTTGGCGACATCCATCTCGCCAACCGCATTATCATGGCGCCGATGACGCGTGATCGCGCAGGGCCGGGCGATGTGCCGACTGACCACATGATAGAATATTATGCCCAGCGGGCAAGCGCGGGGCTGATTGTCACCGAGGGCGTCCAGCCAAGTGCGGCGGGCAAGGGATATTGGCGTACACCGGGCATTTATTCGGCAGCGCAGGTCGAAGGATGGCGCAAGGTTGCTGATGCGGTTCATGCGCGTGGCGGCCGCATCGTCATGCAATTGATGCATTGCGGCCGCGTGGTGGTTCCGGCCAATCGCGGATTTGCCGCCGATGTGATCGCTCCGTCGGCCATTCCCTGCCCGGTGCCGGTGCCCGGGCCGGATGGAACACCTGTTCCCTGCGCCGTACCGCGCGAAATCGATGCGGCCGAGATACCCGCTTTGATTGCGGAATATGCCGAGGCTGCTCGCAACGCGGTCGCAGCCGGGATGGACGGGGTCGAGCTGCATTGCGCCAGCGGCTATCTTATCAACCAGTTCCTCAACCCGGCGAGTAATTACCGTAAGGATGTCTATGGCGGTTTGCCTGAAGGCCGCATCCGGTTTCCGGTTGCGGTCCTCAGCGCTCTTGCCGAAGCGGTCGGGCCCGGGCGGGTGGGTTTCCGGATTTCGCCGGGCAACCCCTATAATGGCATGGATCCGGCTGATCCGGCGGCGACCTTTGTGCCGTTCCTCATGGCGGCAAGCGCGCTTGACCTTGCGTATTGCCACGTGGTCGACATGGGCCTTGCCGAGCTTGATGCGCTGTCGATGGTGGGCAGCCACTTCGCCGGGCCGATCATCGCCAACAACAATCTCAAGCCTGATAGCGCCGCTGCCTTACTGGCCGATGGGCGGGCTGACGCCATTAGCTTCGGGCGCGCTTTCATCGCCAATCCCGATCTGGTCGAACGGATTGCTGCAGGTGCGCCGCTGGCCAAGCCTGACTATAGCCTGCTCTACACCGGCGAACAGTGCGGCTACATCGATTACCCCGCCATCACTGCAGGAGAACACGCATGACCGCCCAAGCCACGGCGACACGCTATCCCCACTTGCTCTCCACAGGGCGGATCGGTTCGCTGGAGCTGTGCAACCGCATTCTGGTGACCGCGATGGGGGTCAGCCTGTCCGAGCCCGACGGGACCGTTGGCGAACGGCTGATCGCTTATCACGAAGCGCAAGCGAAAGGCGGGGCGGGCCTGATCATTTCGGGTGTGGCGGGCGTGGCCTGGCCCACAGGTGCGGTGCAGCCCAACCAGACCGCGATTTCGGATGACCGCTTTCTGCCCGGCCTTGCTGCCTTGGTGAAGCGGGTGCACGCCCACGGTGCGAAAATTGCGGCGCAGCTGCACCATGGCGGGCTGGTGGCGGGTTATTCCGCAGATGCCTTTAACGAGGAGCTGTGGGCGCCGTGCTATCCTCCGCCGTTCAAGGGCGATTTCCTCGATTATTTCTTGCCTGAGGAGATGACCGGCTTCAGCGGCAAGATGCCGTCGCTGCGCTTGCTGAGCCACGAGGATATCGACCGCGTGGTGGAACAGTTCGCGGCGGCGGCCGGGCGGGCGAAGCAAGCCGGGTTCGACGCAATCGAATTGCATGGCGGCCACGGCTACCTGATTTCGTCCTTCCTCTCGCCCAAGACCAACACCCGCACCGATGAATATGGTGGCCCGCTGGAAAACCGGGCGCGGCTGTTGCTGCGGGTGATTGCGGCCATCCGCGCGACGGTGGGCGCCGACTTCCCGTTGTGGGTCAAACTCGATTCGATCGAGGTCGGCAAGGATGGCGGGATCACGCTTGATCTCGCGATCGAGACCGCACGCTTGGTCGAAGGGGCAGGCGTCGATGCGATCACCGTCAGCGCCTATCACGATAGCGGGCAGGGCAAACTGCATTCGGCCTCGAACATTCCGCACGAACCGGAAACCAACATCCCCGCCGCCGCCGCGATCAAGGCAGCGGTTGGCGTGCCGGTGATTGCCTCGGGCCGGGTCGAGCCTGAAGCGGGGGATAGGCATATCGCCAGGGGCGTCTATGATTTTCTTGCGATGGGACGCAAACTGCTGGCCGATCCGGCGCTTCCGGCAAAGCTGGCGGGCAATGCGCCGGAAACCGTGCGCCCCTGCATCTACTGCTACACCTGTGTTTCGACCGCTTATGTGCGCCAGCCATTGCGATGCGCGGTCAATCCCGAAACCGGATTTGAATGTGAACAGGTGCCCGCGACGGCCAGCGGCAAGCATTTTGTAGTCATCGGCGGTGGCCCCGGCGGGATGGAAGCTGCCCGCAGGCTCAACGCCGAAGGCAACCGCGTGACCCTGATCGAACAAGGGCCGCGTCTCGGCGGAACGCTGCGGATCGCCGCACTGGCGTATCCCGCTAATGAAGGCCTGCTCGATTGGCTGACCCGCGAGATTGCGTGGTCGTCGGTCGATGTCAGGCTCAATACGGACGCCACACCCGAACTGCTGCGCCAACTGGCTCCCGATGCAGTGATTGTCGCCACCGGCGCACGCCGGGATATGCCGGACATTCCCGGCGCGGATCAGGCCCACGTGTTCAGCGGCGACGATATGCGCAACCTTATGATGGGTGAAGGTTCGCAGGAACTCAAACGCAAGACCGGCCTTGCGACGCGCTTGGCGACCAAAATCGGCGCTGCTACCGGGATCACCGCCAACCTTGATTTCGTCCGCAGCGCCACCCGTCGGTGGATGCCGCTGGGCAAGCATATCACGATCATCGGCGGCGAGCTGGTCGGGCTGGAACTGGCCGAATTCCTGCATGAGCGCGGGCGCGAGGTGACAGTGCTTGAACCGGCACCGCGGCTTGGCAAAGGACTGCTGCTGGTGCGCCGGATGCGGCTGATCGCGGAACTGCGCGAACATGGCGTGCAGCTGCATGGCGGGATCAACGATCTGGTGATCGGCGAGAGCCACGTTACCTTCACCGATGTTGGCGGGGAAGCGCGCATGGTCCCGGCCGACAATGTCATCGTCGCCATGGGTGCAAGCGGAGACAATATTCTGGCTGACAATCTGCGCGCCGCAGGGTTCGCGGTCGAGACGGTCGGCGATTGCAACGGCGTGAGTTATATCGAAGGTGCAATGCGGGGGGCAGCGGACACCGTCAGCCGATTGCTCGCCGCATAGAGCCCGCACGAAAGGCGCAAAAAAGGGCCGGAGCGATCAACTCGCTCCGGCCCTTTTTCATGCGGAACGCAAAGATCAGTAGTTGAAGCCGAGCGTCACGCCATAGGTGCGCGGCAGGCCGAAGATGCCCCCGGCATAGCCCAGCGGACCGAAATCGATCCCCCGCACCAAGTTGTTGTCGTCGGTCAGGTTCTTGGCCCAGATCATCACCCGTGCATCGCCACCACCCATCGGGATCTTGTCGATCACAATCTGGGCATCGACCAGGTTCATGTTATCGCCGCGGATTTCCTCGTTGAAGGGCGAGGAAATGACATTGTTGAAGCTGTATTTGCCGTCTTCATAGGTATAGCCGACCCGGGCGCGCAATTCGGTTCCGTTGGAACTGATCGGAAATACCGCGTTGAACGCGAGGTTGGCGGTCAGCGGCGAAGTGTAGCCCGGATTCGCAAACTGGGCGATGTTCTGCACTCCGTCAGCCGGATTGACCGGCTGCCCGGTGAGCAGTTCCTTGAAGTTCACATCAACGTAGCCAATCGCTCCGTCGAGCGAGAAATTGTCCGACAGGATCGCCTGGAAATCGGCTTCGATCCCGGTGTACTTCACCTTGCCCGCATTTCTGATTACCGTCTGGAACGTACCCTGACCGGTCAAAACCGGCTGGAACACTGCCAGCCCTTCATAGATGTTATGATAACCGGCCAGGTTGAAGCGCAGGCGGTTGTCGAACAGCTGCGACTTGAGGCCAACCTCGTAGGAAGTTACCGTTTCCTCGCCGAAGTTCGGCACTGTCGAGCCGCCCGGTGCAACCGGATCGGAGGCATTGAAGCCGCCCGAACGATAGCCTGTGGCGACACGGGCATAGGCGCTTACATCGGGCGTGAATTCGTAGCGGCCCATCAGGTTCCAGGTGAACTTGCTGAAATCCTCGGCACCACGCTCCGGGTTGGCCAGCGGTGCGGCGCCGTTCTGGGTCCGCAAGATCGATTTTTCATCCCAGCTATAACGCGCGCCGGCCGTAATGCTGGCACCGCTATCGCGGCCGCCGGGGTAATAGGTTGCCTGACTGTAGAGAGCCTTGGATTCAGCATCGGAGCTG
Source organism: Porphyrobacter sp. (assembly GCA_041639595.1). GTDB lineage: Bacteria > Pseudomonadota > Alphaproteobacteria > Sphingomonadales > Sphingomonadaceae > Erythrobacter. The sequence continues at coordinate 2,820 of JBEQBX010000070.1, read as the reverse complement.
TAGGCCAATGTCGCCGGGGTCACGACCAACCGGTAACGTGCCGGGTTTGCGGCCTGGAATGCACCGGAAAGCGCGCCGAAGTTTCTGTATACCGCCTGGTTCGTGTCGAGCACAAAGCCGCTCAGCTGCGGGTTGTTTTCCGAGCCTTCTTCCCAGAAATAGAACCCGCCGACCACCCAGTCGAGCGTGTCTGTCTCGCCGGACAGTTCAAGTTCAGCCTGAAACTGCTCGTGGCTACGCTCGTTGCTGGTGGTGAACAGGCCAGCATTCGTAGTCGGCACCGGCGAATTGGCGACGAAATTGATGTTTGCCTGCGGCGTTCCCGCGGGGAAAACGAAAGGAAGGAAGGGCGCAGCTGCCGTCCCGCCGAAGCCGTTGAATACGGTCGCTTGGGAGAAGGCTGGGCCACGGAAGTCGCCCATACCATCAAAGTCGGTGCTGACGATCGAATTGTCCCAGCGCCGGTAGCCTGTGATGAACTTGGCTGCCACACCGCCGAAATCGTTATAGATCTGGAAGTTGTGACCCCAGATCTTGTCGGTGGTGGGCTCGTTATCATCAAGGCAGATCGTGTCGCGGAATTCACGGGTCGGCACCGCCAGCGCGGCGCAGCGCGGATCGGCGAAGGTCGCGCCAGCCAGATATTGTGCAACCGGTGCTTGCTGGGTCTGCGCGATCTGGACCCCGTTCACGGTCAGCGGCGGACGCGGAGTGCCATTGGCCGTATTGGTCAGTTGGAAGGCAAAAGGTGTGCCGGTCGTCTTGGTCCAGTCGAAGATATACTGGACGTAGCCGCTTTCGCCGAAGTCGGCGCGCACAGCAGCGCGGAAAGAGTCGGTCTTGAACGAGCCGGGGTCGCGCGAATCGCTGGCTTCCATCAGGTCATCCACGGTCCCGTCACGCTCGCGGCGCGCATAGGACAAGGTGGCTTTGATCGCGCCACCAATCAGGCCGGTGTCAAGCGCAATGCGACCGTTGAAGGCATCGAAATTGCCGTAGCCCAGCTCGCCGCGCACACCCAGCTTGTCGCTCGGAGCGCGCGTCACGAAGGCAATCGCACCGCCGGTGGTGTTGCGTCCGAACAGCGTACCTTGCGGGCCGCGCAGGACTTCGACACGCTCGATTTCGGACATGTCCATGCCGCTCGCGCCGGAACGGGCAATGTAGATGCCATCGAGATAAAGCGCGTTAGCCGTATCAAGACCGAAGGTCTCGCTCGCCGGGCTGGTGATTCCGCGCATTGAAATGACCGCGGCATTGTTGCTGGACGTGCCTGTGACCACCGTCACGTTCGGGGCAAGACCGGTCAGATCGCGTGCGTCATTCACCTGCAGCTGCTGTAGCTTTTCGTTGCCAATCACCGAAATGGCCAGCGGCACTTCCTGAAGGTTCTGCTCGCGCTTCTGTGCGGTGACGACGATTTCGCCGATGGTGTTGCCGGAAGTTTCTTCCGCATCCTGAGCCGACAGTGGTGCCGCCATCAGCGTCAGGCACGTGCCAACGAGAAGCCGGGTCTTGGTGCCGCGGCAAATAACAGATTTCATGAAAATCCCCTCCTCATGTTGACGCCTTTCCGGCGTTCATGTGGGTGCTCGTTGCAACATTGCGTAGAAAACGTCAAATGGTATTGCGCAATACGCGACAAGATCGCGGTTTTGCCCTCGAAAGTAATCGCTCGTGTTGCATTTTCGCATGCATTTGGCGGGCGATGCGGCATCTGGGTGTCGCGTCGTCAATCACCGCATAATGCAGGTTAAGCGCGCGGATAACCGCTTCCAGCCACGTACCAGCTTCGATATCGCTGCCTTTGCGCGCGATGTGCTGGCGGCGCTTTTTACGTAGCAAGTCGGTGGCTGGGGCAACTTTTCCAGCACTTTGAACTGCAGCGAGTTGTTCATGTTGCGCGCCCTCAAGATGAACATTTCCTGTCACTACAGTTCAGCCAAGCCTCAGTGCGAGTCGCGCATGACTTCGTCCAGCCCGCCAGCAATCCCGACTGCGGAGCCGAGTATGAGGAACGCTTCGATGATTACCATGACCAACAGGCCCGCCTCCGGCAAATCGGCCCGGCTCGTGTTCGGTGCGGTAGCTGCGACTGCCTTGGCCGCAACCTCTGTCACGCCAGCTACGGCCCGCGATCGTGACGGCGACGGCATCGGCGCAGGCGAGATCATTGCAGGTGCCGTGGTGATCGGTGGCATTGCAGCGCTCGCAGGCGCCTTTGACAATGAACGCGGCTGGGACAGGCACGAATACCGCGATTTTCGCGGTGACCGCTGGGATCGCCGCGGGTTCGGCTTTGCTGGCGGCCCGCGTGCAGCAGTTGATCGCTGTGTCCGCGCCGCCGAAAATCAGGCGCGCCGTTTTGGCGGGTATCGCTTTGCCGATGTGATCGACGTCCGCGATGTCGATCGCACCAGGGACGGGTTCCGTGTTCGCGGACGCATGGATGTTGGCGGCGGTTGGGACCGGCGCGGCAGTGACCGCGGCAACTTCACCTGCCGGCTCGACGGGCGCGGTCAGCCACTGATCGACTTCGACGGCATCCGCGGACTGCGTTGATCCCTTCGCCTGCGATGCGCGTGTGGTCGTTGCCTTTTTGCGCTGCGCATCCTTGCCCCCCGCTGCCCTTCAGGGGTCGCGGGGCGGCTTTGTTCTGCTTGGTCCGGTTCATCCGAGCGCAAGCCTTGCACGTTTAATCCTGCCAACTTCGCAGCGTTGGTGGGCGCTCATCATAGCAACAGGAGAGGGCAACAATGGCTCTGACTTTCCGCGCACTGGGCTTGGCAGGTGTGCTTGCTGGTTCCACCTTGATCGCCG
>JBEQBX010000069.1:0-15515 GCA_041639595.1 Porphyrobacter sp. | reverse complement strand
CATGGTGGTTCCCGTCCTTCCCGCTGGCAATCCCGCAGAATTCGCCAGCGTTTCGCGTCAGGCCTTCACGATGATCCCGGCCTCGGGATCGGTCAAGGAATGTTTCACGTGAAACATTGCCCGGAGCGAAGGCTTCAAGTCCTGCAACTCTTGCGCCGCAGAACGCCCTTTGGGCAACACATAGGCAGTTTGCCTTGTGGAGAAGGGTGCGGACAAGGTGAGGAGTTTTGCCAGCGGGGCAAACGCCCGCGCAGAAATGGCGCGTGCAGCAAAAGGCGTGACTCGCTCCAGCCGTTGACCTTCAACAGTGCACTTCGTCAAACCGAGGGCCGCGACAACCCGTTGCAAAAACTCGACACGGCGCGCACGGGACTCCACCAAAACGACCGGCATGTTCGGACAAAGCGCAGCGATCACCACCCCGGGAAATCCCGGTCCACTGCCAAGATCAAGCCACGCCCCCCCTGCATTGGCTCCCAATGTTTCACGTGAAACATTTTCCAGCAACTGCGCGGAATCTGCGATGTGCCGCTGCCACAAATGCGGCTCCGTTGCTTTGGCAATGAGATTTTGCTGCTGGTTTTCGGCGATCACCAATGCAGCAAACTGCTCAATCCGATTCATTCCATTGGAATCGGTCAGCGTCGCGACATAGGCGCGGGCTTGTTCTTCAGTGCTGATCATGCCGCACGATGTCCTTCATTCTGCCGGCGCCTCGCATGGACCAGCAAGGCAGAGAGCGCCGCAGGCGTCACGCCCGGAACGCGCCCGGCGGCCGCGAGCGTGCCTGGTGCGGCTTTGGTCAGCCGCTCGATCATCTCGTTCGAGAGGCCCGGCACCTCTGCATAAGGGAAATTCGGGACCAGCGGTAAACCCTCGCTCGCACGCAGATCGCGCAACTCGGAATCCTGTCGCGCAAGGTATGGCGCGTAGGCAGCGTCTTCCGCCATCTCCTCAGCCAAAACCGGGTCGAGCGACGTGGTGTCTCCTATCCACGGCGCTAAACCTTCCGGGGTCACGCCGTCGTATCGAAGCCATTCACCCAATGTTTTCTCGCCGTGATCGCGTCGAACAGGAAGGCCCCGGTCTGCAAGTTCGCGAGCATGGACCTTCTGCGAATGTTTCACGTGAAACAATTCACGCATCTTTTCGCGCCGTTCCCACCATGCGCGGCGTTCTTCACCGATACAGCCAGCTTCAATCCCCAGCCCTGTCAGGCGTGTAGCGGCATTGTTGGCCCGCAGACGCAGGCGATACTCTGCGCGGGCGGTGAGCATCCGATAAGGCTCGGTCACGCCTTGCAACGTCAGATCATCGACCATGACCGCGATGTAGCTGTTGGCCCGGTCAAGCGCTGGTGCGTTCTTGCCAAGCGCCGCTGCCGCTGCCTCCAACCCTGCAACCAGGCCCTGGGCCGCTGCCTCTTCATAGCCTGTCGTCCCGTTGATCTGACCTGCGCAATACAGCCCCGGAATTGCCCGAACCTGCAAGTCAGGGGACAAAGCGCGCGGATCGATGTGGTCATACTCGACAGCATAGCCCGGCTCTACGATGACCACCCGCTCACAGCCCGGCATGGTGCGCACAACGGTTTCCTGCACGTCCACGGGAAGCGATGTGCTGATCCCGTTGGGATAGACCATTGGCGTGTCCAAGCCTTCCGGTTCGAGGAACACCTGATGCCCCTCCCGGTCACCGAAGCGGTGGATCTTGTCCTCGATCGAAGGGCAGTAACGCGGCCCTGCCGCCCCGATAGCACCGGAGAATAGCGGTGAGCGGTGAAGGTTGGCGCGGATCGCATCATGGCCCGCATGGGTAGTGCGAGTAATCGCGCAGAACACTTCGGGGTTGGTGCGGCGGGGGGTAAGCGAGGACATGGTCCATGCCTCGCCATCGGAGGGTTGCTCGTCCAGCACACTCCAATTGATCGTGCGCCCGTCAAGCCGCGGCGGTGTGCCCGTTTTAAGGCGCGCCATCGGCAAATCCGCCGCACGAAGCTGCTGAGCCAGGCGTTTGGCCGCGTGTTCACCGATGCGCCCGCCCTCGAACCGCTCCTCACCCCGGAACAGGACTCCGCCGAGGAAGGTTCCTGTGCACAGCACCAAGCGAGGAGCATGAAGGATTGTGCCGTCGGCGAGTTCGAGACCGGCGACCGTCCCGCCGCTCATCACCAGCGCCGCTGCCTCACCCTGCACCAGCGTCAGGCCCGCCTGAGCGCGCACGATGTTCTGAACCGCCGCCTTGAAGCGCACACGGTCCGCCTGCACACGCGGTCCCCAAACGGCGCTGCCTTTGGAACGGTTGAGCATCCGGTAGTGGATCGCGCCAGCATCGGCCGCGCGGGAAATAACACCATCCAACGCATCGACTTCTCGCACCAGGTGGCCCTTGCCCAGCCCGCCGATCGCCGGATTGCAGCTCATCGCGCCAATGGCATCAAGATCAAAACTGATGAGCGCCGTGCGCGCACCCATCCGGGCTGCGGCACACGCAGCCTCGACCCCGGCGTGACCGCCGCCAATTACCAGGACATCAAAGGAATGCATGGCCGCGCAGATAGGCTGCGCTGGCGGAATCGTCAAAGCGGATTCGCCGGACTGCCGATCAAACCGAATGTTTCACGTGAAACATTTCCGGGATACCCATCACTTGCCGATACAGAAGCGGCCAAACAGGGCGTCGAGCATGTCTTCGGTCGTTGCCCGACCGATCAGTCGATCAAATGCCAGTCTGGCGCGGCGTAACTCCTCAGCGACCAGCAACGGATCAGTCAGTTCAACAGCAGCAACCAATGCGTCGGCAGCATCGGTAAGGCGCGCGTGCTGGCGGGCATTAAGCGCGGCCTCTCCCGGTTTGGGCAGAGCTTCGCGCGCCAGCCCCACCAACGCAGTCTTCAGCGCCGCAACCCCCTCGCCTGTTGTGGCCGATAATGTAAACCGGGCCGCCGGCTTCGGGACAAAGCCGCTGCGGTCAGACTGCGCGGCAATCTCCCATGCATCAGGAGGCCCTTTGCCCTCCTCCCCCAACCACAGAACGAGATCGGCGCGGGTAAGCTCCACCTCGGCACGGGCGATGCCGATCGCTTCGATCTGGTCAGCCTCAGCACCGTCCCGCAGGCCAGCGGTATCGACGAAGGAGAACGGTACGCCGCCAATCGCGACGCCGCGTTCGATGACGTCCCGGGTCGTGCCGGCAATGGGCGATGTGATGGCGGCTTCACTCTCGACCAGTGCGTTAAACAATGTCGATTTACCCGCGTTTGGCGGCCCGGCGAGCACCACGCGAAACCCCTCCCCCAACCGCTCGGCACGAGGGCGGGAGAGCCATTCGCGCAATTCAGCAGCGAGCGCAGAAATGTTCCACGTGAAACATTCGGGGAGATCCGAGGCATCTTCCTCGTCCGAGAAGTCCAGAACGGCCTCGATCTCGGCAGACAGCGAAAGCACGGTTTCCCGCCAAAGCCCGACCTGCCGCGACAAAGCGCCCCCCAGATTGGCCAGCGCAGCAGCCCGCGCCAGCTCTGTTTCCGCAGCAAGAAGATCGCCCAGCCCTTCCGCCTCGGCGAGGTCGATGCGGCCATTGGCAAAAGCCCGCCGGGTAAACTCACCCGGTTCCGCACGGCGGAGACCCGGTTGCGCAGCCAGCGCTCCCTCGACAGCCGCAACCACCGCCCGGCCGCCGTGACAGTGCAGTTCCGCCAGATCCTCCCCCGTGGCGGTGTTTGGTCCGGGAAACCACAGCACCAGCGCCTCGTCCAACAGCGCCCCAGTCGCATCGCGAAGCTTTGCCAACGAAGCGCGGCGCGGCGGCGGGATTCTCCCCGCCAAGGCCTGCAAGGCGGGTCCGGATTGCGGCCCGGACACCCGGATCACAGCCACGCCAGCAGGCGGCGCACCGCTCGAAAGCGCGAAAATCGTCGGGCCGTTACTCATGGGGGATTATTCGGCAGCCTTCGAGCCTTCGCTGCCCCGTGACGCAGCCTTCATGCCGTTTTCCACGAAGCTCTGGAACATCTTCAAACCCACCTGCCCCATCGGCGCCAGAGCAGAGGCATACTGCTGCAATTGATCGGGGTTCGAAATGCCCTGCATCGCCTTGGCAATGTTATCGACGTAGACGTTATTGGCCGCGCTCACATCAGGCAGGCCCATGAAGGTGCGGGCCTCCTCGGGCGTGCAATCGACTTCGATAGTGATCTTCATGGGGTTGATCTCCTCTCCCGCTCGCGCCTCTCTCATTTGGGCTTGGCAGCCGAGCATGGCAAGAGATAGACCAGCGCTAGCCCCTAATCACGAGCGAGACACCCGATGAGCCTCAATGCCACCATTCCCACCCTTGAAGGCGATACCAGCTTCGGCGCCTATGTGGCGCAACCCGAGGGTACGCCCAAGGCTGCAATCATCGTCATCCAGGAGATTTTCGGGGTAAACCCAGGCATCCGCCAGAAATGCGACAAGCTGGCCGCAGATGGCTATCTTGCCGTCGCGCCGGACCTGTTCTGGCGTATCGAGCCCGGCATCGAACTCGACCCCGATGTCGAGCCCGAATTCCAGCGCGCGCTGGGTCTGTTCGGCGAGTTCGATCAGGACACCGGCATCCGCGATATCGAGGCGACCATCCACCATATCCGCCGCACCCTTGGCGTCAGCAAGGTTGGCTGCGTCGGCTATTGCCTCGGCGGGCGGCTCGCTTTCATGAGCGCGGCACGCACGGATATCGACGCCAGCGTGGGGTACTACGGCGTCGGGATTGACGGATTGCTTGGTGAGAAACACGCCATCGCCCATCCCGTGATGCTGCACATCCCCACGGCTGACGGCTTTGTTCCACGTGAAACACAGGCCGCGATGCACGCGGGGCTCGGCGATCACCCCAAGGTGACACTGCACGATTATGTGGGGCTCGATCACGGCTTCGCCACCGAACATGGCCAGCGACGCGACGAAGAAGCCGCTAATCTTGCTGACAGTCGCACTGCCGCCTTTTTCGCCGAGCATCTCGGGTGATACGCCCCACTCTCCTCGCACTGCTTTTGTTGGCCACGCCCGCCGCAGCGCAAGAGATGCCGCTGCTGCGGCTTGAGGAGGGCGAGACGCTCGAGACCGAACTGCGCGCCGATCTCAACGCCGATGGCAACCCAGACCTTGCCTATATCGCCGCGAAGGAAGATGCGCGGGCGCTACGTGTGATACTCACCTTCGTGAACGAGACCGACTTCGGCGAGCTCCGCGCACAGGTCTTGGCGCTTGACCCCTACCCCCTCACCGATGCTTCATTGAAGGTTACCGGCACGAACCAATCGGGGAAGGTTCTTGTGGTGGAGGAACTGAACGGCGGGACGACGGCGGTCCTCTCGACATATCGCTTCCGTCTGGATCGCCAGCTAGGCGCGATGCGGCTGATCGGTCTTGATGCGATGCTTTACAGCCGCACCTTCGCGCATGACGGGAAGAAGGCCAGCTGGAACCTCCTGACAGGTGATCTGCACACCCACACCATGCGGCTGCGCAAGGATGATAGCGACATCGCCTATGACGAGGTCGACAAGCGCCGACGGAAGAAACGAAGCCGCCCGCTGCGGCTGGAAAATTCGCCAAGCGGGGATGATCTGCTCGGATGGCCCGGCGGCGGATTTTGAGGGAAGAATTGATAATGACCACAGCCCACAGTGGCCTGACCCGCTGGCACGCATACATGGAGAGCGGCGGGGATCTCGCGCTGCTTGGCGACCTGATTGCCGATGATGCAGTCTTCCATTCGCCGGTGGTGCATACGCCGCAGGCAGGCAAGGCGGTGGTGACATCCTATCTCGTCGCCGCGGCCCATGTGCTGGGGAACGACAGCTTCCACTATGTCCGCGAACTGGTGGATGGGGACGACATGATGCTGGAATTCGTGACCGAGCTGGACGGCATCACCGTCAACGGCGTCGATATCATCCGCTGGAACGCTGATGGCCAAATCACCGACTTCAAGGTGATGGTGCGGCCGCTGAAGGCGATCAACAAGGTCTGGGAGATGATGGGAGCGCAGCTCGCCGCCGCCAAATCCTAGTTCAGAACGGCGAAATTGACGATCATCTTGCGCACTTCGGGATCGAGACCCTGAGGTAGATCGCTTTCCAGCATTTCGCGGCGACTAGCGATGCTTTCCGCGATCAGTACGCGCTTCATCGCCCAATCCGGACAAGTGCGTTGCACGATCCCACGCCGGTCGAGCACCGAAACGCCCGAATGTCGCGGATCGGCAGTGATCGTATCCATCAGCGCCGATACTTCCCCCTCCTCGCCTTCAAGGAGCTGGAGAAAATTGCGCCCGTTGAATAGCAGGAGACCGGTGATCCCCCGCGCAGGATTATTGCGCGCGCTGGCGGCGAGGATAGCGTCCACTTCCTCGCGCGGCAGGGTCGGCGCGGTGCTGATGTAAAGGTACTGACTAAGCACTGTTCCCGTCCGTCGATAGCGGGCCGACCCCCCGGCCCGTTAAAACTGCGTCCTACTGGTTCATCGTCGCGAAGAAATCTTCGTTGGTCTTGGAATCCTTCATCTTGTCGAGCAGGAATTCCATCGCATCTACGGTGCCCATCTGCATCAGGATGCGGCGCAGCACCCACATCTTGCTGAGGTTGTCCTTCTGGACCAGCAGTTCTTCCTTGCGGGTGCCGGACTTGCCGACATCCAGTGCCGGGAAAATACGCTTGTCGGAAACCTTGCGATCCAGCACGATTTCCGAGTTACCGGTGCCCTTGAATTCTTCGAAGATGACTTCGTCCATGCGGCTGCCAGTGTCGATCAGCGCGGTGGCGATGATGGACAGCGAACCGCCTTCCTCGATATTCCGTGCCGCACCGAAGAACCGCTTCGGACGTTGCAGGGCGTTCGCATCCACACCGCCGGTCAGCACCTTGCCCGATGACGGAACCACAGTGTTGTAGGCCCGGCCGAGACGTGTGATCGAATCCAGCAGGATCACCACATCATGCTTGTGCTCGACCAGGCGCTTGGCCTTTTCGATAACCATTTCGGCAACTTGGACGTGGCGATTGGCCGGTTCGTCGAAGGTCGAGGAGATCACTTCTCCCTTCACGCTCCGCTGCATATCGGTGACTTCTTCCGGGCGTTCGTCGACCAGCAACACGATCAGGAACACTTCGGGATGATTGTCGGTAATCGCCTTGGCAATGTTCTGCAGCAACACAGTCTTACCGGTACGCGGCGGCGCGACGATCAGCGCGCGCTGGCCTTTGCCCTGCGGCGCAATGATGTCGATCACCCGGGCGCTCTTGTCCTTCACCGTGGGATCGAGGGTGTCGAGGTTGAGCTTCTGGTCCGGGTATAGCGGCGTCAGGTTGTCGAAATTGGTGCGCAGGCGAACCGCGTCGGGATCATCGAAATTGACCTTCGACAGCGTGGTGAGCGCAAAATACCGCTCCCCGTCACGTGGCGCACGAATTTCCCCTTCAACCGTGTCACCGGTGCGCAGGCCCCAGCGGCGTACCTGGTTAGGCGAAATGTAGATATCGTCCGGGCCGGCGAGATAGTTCGCCTCGGGGCTGCGCAGGAAGCCGAAGCCATCCTGGAGCACCTCGATGGTGCCGATGCCCATGATCTTTTCTTCGTATTCCTCATCCTCGGCCAGTTCGCGCAGGATGCTGAACAGCAGATCCTGACGGCGCATGGTCGAAGCGCCTTCAACGCCCAGTTCTTCCGCCATCGCGACCAGTTCGGCCGGGGTCTTTCGCTTGAGGTCTTTGAGATGCATGGGTAATTTTTTCCGAAAGTCTTAGAGCGGCCGGCTGGTCAGTACCTCTGCGTGACAGAGGCGCCCCGTATCAGACAGGGCTGGGCTTGGAGAAAGCAGACCTTGGCGGAGCAAATGACGCTCCGATACCGGATAGGTGTTAGCGAGATAGGAGCGGGCAAGCGCGAGGTCAATCGCGCAAACGCTCCCCCCCGCTCAGAACGGCTTGAGGTAAACCAGCAGCACGATCACGATCAGCAACAGCCCGGGAACCTCACCGATCATGCGCAGGCGCGCTTCGGACAGTGGCCGTTCGCCGCGGGCCATTTTCTTGGTCTGACCGACCAGCCAGCCGTGATAGCCAGTCAGCACCAGCACCAGCGTCAGTTTGGCATGCAGCCAGCCCGCCGCAAACCAGCCACCCGAATACGCCATGCTCAGCCCCAGCACCCAGACGATGATCATGCTGGGGGTGAGGATGATCTTGCGCAGCTTGCCCATGCGGGTTGCCCACTTCGCTTCACCCGCCGATCCCGGCGCATGATCGAGCATGTAGATGCACTGACGCGGCAACATGAACAGCCCCGCCAGCCAGAACACCATGAAGATCACGTGCCCAGATTTGAGGAACAGGTAAATCGAGGAGAGCAATTCCTGCATCGGTTCAGCCTCGCGCCGGATTTCTTAGGGCAGCAAGCAATTCCTCGACATGGGCGATTGGCGTGAACTGGCCGATCCCGTGACCAAGGTTGAAGACGTGGGGACGATCCTCGAAAGCATCGATGATGGTCTTGACCCGCGCCGCGACCGCCGGACCGCCGGCTTCAAGCAGCAGGGGATCAAAGTTACCCTGCACCGGCATCCCGGCAGGCAAGCTGGCATGCGCCCAGGCAGGATCGAGCGTTTCATCAAGACCCACGGCATCAACGCCCGTTTCACGCGCATAGGCAGGCAGTTTGGCGCCAGCGCCCTTGGGGAAGCCGATTACGGGCGTATCCGGGTGCGTTTCCTTCAGCTTGGCGGTGATCGCAGCATTGGGGGCGACCACCCACTTCTCGAACTGGTCAGGCGCCAGGCTGCCAGCCCAGCTATCGAACAGCTGCACGGCTTCGGCACCGGCATCGATCTGGCCGCGCAGGTACGTGACCGAAACATCGATGATCGCATCGATGATCGCCTGAAGGTGCGCCGGATCCCGGTAGGCCAGCAGCCGTGCCGGGCCCTGATCCTTGGAGCCTTCACCCGCAATCATGTAGGTCGCGACCGTCCAGGGGCTCCCCGCAAAGCCGAGCATGGTCACTTCGGGGCCGATCTGTTGCCGGGTCAGGCGCACGGTTTCGTAAACCGGTTCGAACCGTTCAAAAGCAGGAGTGAAGCTGTCCAGCCCCGCTTCCAGCAGCGTTGGCGCAAGGTGCGGGCCTTCACCCGCAGCAAAGGTCAGCCCCTGCCCCATTGCATGCGGCACGATCAGAATGTCGGAAAACAGGATCGCCCCGTCAAAACCGAAGCGCCGGATTGGCTGCACGGTGATTTCAGCCGCGGCTTCGCTGTCATAGACAAGCTCAAGGAACCCACCCTTTTCGGCGCGAAGTTCGCGGTATTCAGGGAGATAGCGTCCTGCTTGCCGCATGAGCCACACGGGGGCAACGGGTTGGCGGACACCTTTGAGCGTATCGAGAAGCGGACCTGGCATAGGGTTCCTTAGACTAAAACTAATAATATTTTAAAGGACTGATGGAGTCTGTTGGCCCTGTGGAAAGCGGGGGTTACCGAGTCCAGCCCGTTTACCCCCAGCTTGCCCCTGCGCTGCAAACACCCATCGAATCCGCATGGATTGGACGTCAAGCGAGCTTTATCCCCACTCTTCCCAGCCTGTCGACAAAACTTGTCCCATGTGGGCAAATACCCCGGCAAAAAGGCCGGTAGCGGGCATGAAAATTGCTCCCCAGCTTGTCCGGCAATTGCTCCCGTGGTTTATGCAGCGTTCTGTCCACAGGCACTCCGCGATCGGCACCATGAACCGACTCAACCTGCACCTTGTATCGGATTCGACCGGCGAAACGCTGGAAATGATTGCCAAGGCGGCGCTGGCGCAGTTCGATAATCCGAGCGTTGCCCGCCATTTCTGGCCCATGGTGCGCTCGCTCCAGCATCTTGACCGGATCGTCGCCGATCTCGCCGCGCATCCGGGGCTGGTGTTCTATACGCTGGTGAACCCGGAAACGCGCAAGCGGCTGGAGGAGCATTGCCGCCATCTTGGCTTGCCGGCCGTGCCGGTGCTCGATCAGGTGACCGCCGCTTTGGAAGCACAGCTGGGGCAGGAGGCGCATGGCCGTCCTGGCCGTCAGCACATGATGGATGAGACCTATTTCAAGCGGGTCGATGCCATCCAGTTCACCATCGCGCACGACGATGGGCTGGCCCACGAGGATTGGGAGCAGGCCGATATCCTGCTGGTCGGCGTGTCGCGATCGTCGAAGACGCCGACGTCGATCTATCTTGCCAATCGCGGTTTCAAGGTCGCGAATATTCCGCTGGTGGTTGAAAGCCCGCCGCCAAGGGCGCTGTTCGGCCTGCGCCATCCGCTGGTGGTGGGGCTGACGACCAGCCCCGAACGGCTGATCCAGATACGGCGTAATCGCTTGTTATCCTTAAACGAAGCAACTGAAACAGCCTATGTCGACAATGACCGCGTCAAGGCCGAATTGCAATTTGCGCGGCGGATGTTCGGCGATAATGGCTGGCCGGTGATCGATGTCACCCGCCGATCGATCGAGGAAACCGCTGCGGCGATCATCCGGCTCGCGCAAGAACGTGATCGCCGCCCGACGCGAATAGACGGGGTGGATAAGCCGATATGACCGCATCGCTGATCCTCGCCAGCAAATCCGCGTCGCGCCGGGCGATGCTCGATGCGGCGGGTGTGGCCTATCAGAGCATCCCTGCCGATATCGACGAACGCGCGGTCGAGGCCGGATTGGCGGGCACTGCCCCTGCCGAGGTGGCCGAGGCATTGGCCGTCGCCAAGGCGGCGGCGGTGGCGCAGGCTCACCCCGGCGCGTTGGTGCTGGGGTCGGATTCGCTGGTGGTCTGCTCCGGCCGGCGCTTCGACAAGCCCCGTTCCCGAGAGGAAGCAGCAGAGCATCTGCGGTTCTTTTCCGGCAATGTGATGGAACTCCACTCCGCCGCCGCTCTGGTAAAAGATGGCGGGTGCGAATGGAGCCATGCCAGCCTCGCCCGTCTGCAGGTGCGCCCATTGTCGCATGAATTTATCGAACATTATCTTGACCTTGAATGGCCTGCTATCGGCCACACTGTTGGCGCTTTCCGGATCGAGGGGCCTGGGGTGCAACTGTTCACGGCCATTGACGGCGACCAGTTCACCGTGCTCGGAATGCCGCTGCTCCCTTTGCTTGGCGCGCTGCGTGAGGCCGGAGTGCTGATCGCATGACCACCCCCTATGCCGAGGTGATCGGCGATCCTATCGCGCAGTCCAAGTCCCCGATAATTCACGGCTTCTGGCTTACCAAGCTTGGGATCGAGGCGGATTACCGCGCCTGTCATGTGACGCCTGCCGCCTTGCCCGCATATCTCGCCGGCCGGCGCGCCGATCCCTTGTGGCGGGGGTGCAATGTCACCATGCCGCACAAGCAGGCGGTGATGCCCCTGTTATCCCGCATTGATCCCCCCGCCGGCGAAATCGGCGCTGTGAACACCGTGCTACGGGGGGCTGAGGGGGGGCTGGCAGGCACCAACACCGATGCAAGCGGGTTTCTGGAGCCACTCAAAGCCGATCTGGCAAAGACCCACTATTTTCGGATGGCGCGGATCATCGGCACGGGCGGCGCGGCCCGGGCGATCATTGCCGCGCTGGGCCAGCATGGCTTCACCATGGTGGTCGCGGGCCGAAATCCGGCCAAGGCGCGCGCGCTGCTGGATGAACTGGCGCCCAAGGGAGAGCACCACGCGATCGACCTCGCCCATTTCGCCGATGCAACCGATTTTGCCTTCGATGACCGTGCGGATTGCCTCGATCTCGTCATCAATGCCTCGTCGCTGGGGATGGAGGGGCAGCCCCCCCTGCCCTTTGACTGGAGCCATGCGCCGCCCGGCAGCATCGCCTATGACATCGTCGCCTACCCCCTCGACACGCCGTTTCTGCAAGGCGCGCGCGCCAGCGGGCATCAAACCATTGACGGTCTGTCGATGCTGATCGGTCAGGCAGCGACCGCTTTCGAAAGATTCTTCGGCCAATCGCCGCCGCGCGAACATGACGCCGAATTGCGCGCCTTGCTGACGCGATGAACAGGCCCGTGATCATTGGCCTCACCGGTTCGATCGGGATGGGCAAATCCACCGTCGCGGCGATGTTCGCCGAATCCGGCATCCCGGTGTTCGATGCCGATGCCGAGGTACGGGCGATGCAGGGACCGGGCGGCGAACTGATTCCCGCCATCGAAGCGGCGTTTCCCGGATCGACCGGGTCGGACGGCGTTGACCGTGACCGGCTGGGCCATCAGGTCTTTGCTGACAAGGCGGCGCTGGCGCGATTGGAAAGCATCGTCCATCCCGCCGTCGCCGCCAAACGCGCTGCTTTTCTGGAAGCGCACCATGACAAACGCGCCGTGGTGTTCGACATCCCGCTATTGTTCGAACGCGGTGGGCACGAGGCGGTCGATACCATTGTCGTCGTCTCCGCGCCCGAAGCTGTCCAGCGCGCCCGCGTGCTTGCCCGGCCGGGCATGACGGTCCAGAAATTCGAGCACATCTTCAGCCTGCAGCTCCACGACACGCAGAAACGCGACCGCGCCGATCATGTCATCGATACCAGCCTTTCGCTGGAGGAAACGCGCGCTCAGGTACAAGCCCTGATTGCGACGATCTGATCGAAACCAGCGCTTGCAAGTGCCCTGAGTTGGGAGGATAGTCCTGCAAATGCGTGAGGTAATTTTCGATACCGAAACCACCGGACTCGATCCCAAGACAGGGGACCGCATGGTGGAAATCGGCTGCGTCGAAATGGTCGACAGGGTCGAAACGGGCCGCACCTTCCACGCCTATTTCAACCCGGACCGCGACATGCCGGTTGAAGCGGAACGGGTCCACGGCCTCAGCGCCGCATTTCTGTCCACCAAGCCGCGCTTTGCGGAAGGGGCGGATGATCTGCTGGAATTCCTCGGCGATTCGAATCTTGTCGCGCATAATGCCGGGTTCGACTTCGGCTTTCTGAACAACGAGCTGGAGCTGGTTGGCCGCGCTCCGATCAGCCTTGACCGGATGGTCGATACCGTCGCCATTGCCCGCAAACGGCACCCGGGCGCGAAACTCAGCCTTGATGCGCTGTGCACGCGTTACGGGATTGATCGCAGCCACCGCGTGAAACACGGCGCGCTGCTGGATGCTGAACTGCTGGCGCAGGTCTATGTCGAACTGACTGGCGGCCGCCAGATCGGGCTCGGTCTGGTCGATAATCCGGCGGGCGATATGATCACCGCTACGCCCACCACCAATGCACCCTGGCACCGGCCTTCTGCCGACAAGCCACGGCGCGAACCTCGCCCCCATGTTGCCAGCCCGGAGGAGCTGGAACGTCACCGCGAATTCATCGCAGGGATTGCCGGCGCGATCTGGGCCAGCTGAAGGCCCGACGCACCGCCAGTTCCCAATTTCAGGATCCTCATCAGCGACGGGAGGACTACGCTTCATGGATATTCGGATTTCCGGCCACCAGTTGGACACCGGCAGCGCGCTTCAAAGCCACGCTGCCGACCGGCTTGGCGCAATCGTCGACAAATATTTTGACCGCGCCCTGTCCAGCCAGGTAACCTTCGGCAAGGCCCCTGCGGGCGCCTTTACCTGCGACATCATAACCCATGTGATGCAGGGTCTGATCCTCAAGGCGCAGGGTTCCGCGCATGATGTGCATGTCGCCTTCGACAATGCCGCCGCCAAGATCGAAAAGCAGTTGCGCCGTTACAAGCGCCGCCTGACTGATCGCCACCAACAGGCCGATCACGCGCGGGACGAGGAAGAGGCAGCTTACACGATCTTCGCTGTCGAGGATGATGAAGAGCAGGAAATCGTCGCCGATGCGCCGCTGGTAATCGCGGAAACCCGTGTCGACATCCCCACCGCCAGCGTTGCCGATGCAGTGATGATGATGGACCTGCGAAACACCACCGCGCTGTTTTTCAAAAATGCTGGCACGCAGCGGCATAATATGGTTTACAGGCGCGCCGACGGATCAATCGGATGGGTTGAACCGAGATAGAACCATAACGGCCTGAACCGTAACGGGAAAAGGCCAAGTTTTCGAAGGTTCATGGGGCGGCAGCAGGAGGGGCTCCGCCCCGGACCGGCGATGCCTTGGATGGCAGACCGGAACGGATCCTTGCCGGTCGATCACATACGCCGGGACGCTTTCATTCGGGATCAGTAATACGATGGACGTCAACCTCGCTCTTTCCCCGCAGGCGATCGCTTTCGCCCGGCTGGATACGAAGTCCAAAGTGCTGGCGCGAACAGCGCAGCTTCTTGCCGAAGCTTACGGGCTGGTCGAAAACGAGGTTATGGAAAGCCTCGAAGCGCGTGAGGCGCTGGGCAGCACCGGGTTTGGCCGCGGAGTGGCGATCCCGCATTGCCGCAGCAAGGATATACGCCGCCCTTCACTCGCGCTGATCCGACTGGAAGCGCCGATCGATTTCGCCGCCGCCGATGCGCGGCCCGTGACGCTGGTTTGCGGGCTTGTCTCGCCTGAAAATGCCGGGGCGACGCACCTTCATGCGCTGGCGGCAATTTCGCGCCTGACGCGGGATGAAACGACGCTCCAGATGCTGGCCGATGCGCCGGATACGGATGCGGTCTATGCCCTGCTCACCAACCAGTTTCTGCGCGACGCGGCCTGATCCGAACTGAATTGCCATGCCTGCGAATGATGACATCCTATCGGCCAGCGGCGCCGGGCAGCATTACCGGGCGCTGGAGCGGCTTTATGCCTCCGCGCCGGTCAACACGAAATTTGCGAGCGCGCTGCATATCTCCGGAGAAGGCCGTTCGCGTCTGACATTCACGGTCACGCCCGAAGACTATCACGCCGCGGGTGCAGCGCACGGGACCATCTATTTCAAGATGCTGGACGACGCAGCGTTTTATGCCGCCAACTCGCTGGTGACGGACCGATTCCTGCTGACCACCGGCTTCAACCTGTTCTTCAGCAAGCCGGTGCGCGCCGGGATGGTCACCGCCGAAGGGCGCTGGGTCAGTGGCCGCCGCCGTGTGTTCGTCGCCGAAGCGCGGTTGGTGGACGAAGAGGGGGAGGAGATCGGGCGTGGCACCGGCACCTTCATGCGATCACGCATCGCGCTGTCCAGCCTGCCGGGTTACGCGGCGGGCGGGCCTTCGGGCCTCTGACCATGCACGACCGGCTGCCGGCTCATCTTGAAGCGAGCGCCATCCTGCGACTGGCCGAATCGCAAGGCGGGTTCGGCACCGTGCTGGCGAAGGGGGAGCGGGATGCGGGCACGATCCTTTTGGTAACCCTGTATCGCGGTGCAGGTGCAATCCTTTACGAAAGAATGCCTCAACTTGATGGCACGCGTAAGTTTCTTGCAGCGAAACGTGCAAACCCTGAAAATCCTACAGAATTTCTTGAGTATCTGGCCCGCCTGCGCCAACAAGACCAAGATATATGGTTAATCGAGGTGGATATCGTGGATCCGGAACGGTTCGTCGCGCAGCTCGACGAATTGCGTTGACGTAAACGGCAAGGGGGCTAG
>JBEQBX010000068.1:0-15868 GCA_041639595.1 Porphyrobacter sp. | reverse complement strand
CGGCCACCCAGTCGCGCATCGCCGCCAGCTTTGCCCCGCCCGCAAGCTGGCCGAATTTGCCGTCGACAAAATCTGTGAACTGGTGCGACGGGCAATAGCGCGACGGCAGCAGGTATTGCACCGTCTCCCCCGGCAAGCGGTGCGGCGGCAGCGCGGGCATTGTCGCCACATCGTGCACGATCCGGTCAATGCTGACGGTAGCGCGGTAATCGACGAGGAACTGCCCTTCGGTGCGCAGCCAGATCCGTTCTCCGATATGATCCTGCGCCGGCACCCGCGCGAAATGATCGCAAGGCGACAGGTCAATCCGCGCTTCCTCGATCCGCTGTTCGGGAATCGCCGCAGCCTCGATCTGGAGCAGCAGATCGCAGGGGCGGGACAGGCCGTAATCGAGATGCACGTTGATCTGAAGACGCACGTGGGTGTGGTTCCATTCGCGTGAGGATGGCCGCGGTCTCGCCGCAAGAATGCGGCAGTCCCCCCGGCGAGGCAACCGGTTCGGGGCAAAGCGCCGCCCTGCAATAGGCGCCAGCGCGGATCGGCGCCAGCTTGGAAGTGCGTGGGGCCAAGTCAGATGGACGGGAACTGGTAGCGACGGAATCAGCCCGCTGTGGTTTTCCGCCATCCACCCCGCCCCGGGATCACTCCCAAAGCCGCCGTTCAGCGCGCCCCCGTCTCAAGCGCGCGCCGTCCGGCATCCTCCCGCGCGACCGCCCGCTGGTAGGCGGGGCGCGCGGTCAGGTTTGCCCTGTAGGCCTTGAGAGTGTCAGGCACACCGTCATCCAGCCCCACGCTTTGCGCGAGGATCAGGGCATAGCCGACGCAGATATCGGCCACCGTGAACCGGTCGCCGCACAGGAAATGGCGCGTTTCGAGCCGCTGTTCGATTTTCACCAACCGCTTGTGAAACCACTTGGCATAGGCGTGGCCCGCATCCTGCAGCCCCTTGTCCTTTTCGAACAGAACAAAGCGCATATAGACCGTCTGCGGGAAGGTGATCGTCGCATCAGCGTGGTAGGTGTAATCCAGATAGGCGCCGTAATCCGGCTCCCCCGGCGCAATCGCAAGGTCGGTATAACCGTCACGCGTCGCCAGATAATGGGCGATGGCGCAGCTTTCGGTCATCGGCGTTTCGCCGTCCACCAGCATCGGCACCGTGCCCAGCGGGTTCAGCGCCATATATTCCGGCGCGAGGAAACGCGGCGGGAACGGCAGGATGTTGAGGTCAATATCGACGCCCACTTCCTCTGCCGCCCATGTCGCACGCAGCCCGCGAGAATGCGCGCAGGTGTAAAGAACAGGCTTGGTCATGGGGGCGGCCTAATGCCCCTCACCCGCGCCCACACCCAGCACTTTGTGCAGGACGAAGGCGATGATGCTGCCCAGCACCAGCCCCAGCACCGCCGAAAGACCGGCGTAGGTCAGCCAGCCCAGCACGCCGCCCGCGCCGCCGGTTGCGCCCTTGACCGCATATTCCGCGCCGTGGATCACATCGTAGATCAGATGAAAGCCGACTTCGTGGGTGCCGTGAACGATGATCCCGCCGCCCACCCACAGCATCGCCAGCGTGCCGATTACCGACAGCGCAACCAGCAGCTTGGGCACGAAGCGGAGCAGGAACCGCCCGAAGGCCTGCTTGGCATTGCTCGCCTGCTTGGTGAGGTAGAGGCCCAGATCGTCGATCTTCACGATGCCCGCCACCGCGCCGTAAACCGCAACGGTAACTGCAATGGCGACCACCGCCAGCACCACGCCGCGCATCACCAGCGTTTCATCGGCCACTTCATTGAGGGCGATAGCCATGATTTCTGCTGACAGGATGAAATCGGTGCGAATGGCGCCGCCCACACGTTCATTCTCGAACGCGACCGGATCGGAGATTTCATCCTCAAGCGTTGCGCCGTGTTTGTCCGCGCCGAGCTTCTCCAACACCTTTTCTGCGCCTTCGTAACACAGGAAAGCGCCGCCGATCATCAGCAGCCAGATGATCGCCGATGGCAGGAATTCCGATAGCAACAAGGCGCCGGGCAACAGGAACAACAGCTTATTCTTGAGACTGCCCTTGGTGATCTTCCAGATGATCGGCAACTCGCGCGCCGGGGAAAGGCCGGTGACATAGCTGGGCGTGACCGCAGCATCGTCGATCACAACGCCCGCGGTTTTCACCCCGGCCCGGCTGGCAGCCACTCCGATATCGTCGATTGAGGCCGAAGCCGCCTTGGCAATCACCGAGATATCATCGAGAAGTGCGACCAGACCTGATGGCATATTCAACCCCTTTTGCGAATCGTGCGAACGCTAACCCCGCGCCTGCACGTCCGGTTCCCGCGCGGCAAGACTTGCAATTGCACGCTGATCCTGTAAGGGCCGCCGCTTCGCATGGGAACCGCCCGTGCGATTGATCGAAGAAAGCCGGAGGGGCCCCGTTCTATCCGAACGGACAAGCCAGCGATCGGCATGAAAGTGAAAGGACGCGAAGATGGCTCTTTACGAGCACGTCTTTCTCGCTCGTCAGGATCTGAGCCAGGCTCAGGTTGACGCGCTGGCGGCGCAAGCCACCGAAATCGTCGAGGCCGGTAAGGGCAAGGTCACCAAGACCGAAACCTGGGGCCTCAAGTCGCTCGCCTACAAGATCGAGCGCAACCGCAAGGCGCATTTCGTGCTTCTCAACATCGACGCCCCCGGCGCCGTGATTGCCGAGCTTGAGCGTCAGACCCGTATCAACGAAGACGTCATCCGTTACATGACCATCCGCGTGGAAGAACACGAGGAAGGCCCGTCCGTGATGATGCGCAAGAACGAACGCGAGCGTAAGCGCCGCGAAACCCGTGAGGAGCGCGACTGATGGCACGCCCGTTTTTCCGCCGCCGCAAGTCCTGCCCGTTCGCGGCCAAGGATGCCCCGAAGATCGATTACAAGGACGTGCGCCTGCTGCAGGGCTTCATGTCCGAGCGTGGCAAGATCGTGCCTTCGCGCATCACCGCCGTTTCGGCGAAGAAGCAGCGTGAACTGGCCCAGGCGATCAAGCGTTCGCGCCAGATCGGCCTGCTGCCGTTCATCGTGAAGTAGGAGACGATATCATGAACATCATTCTCCTTGAGCGTATCGAAAAGCTCGGCTCGATCGGTGACGTTGTCACCGTGAAGGACGGCTACGCCCGCAACTTCCTGCTGCCGCAGAAGAAGGCCCTTCGCGCCAACGAAGCCAACAAGAAGGTCTTCGAAGCCAACCGTGAACGTCTGGTCACCGAAAACGCCGAACGCCGCACTGCGGCCGAAGCGCAGGGTGAAAAGGTTGCAGGCGCAGAAGTGGTGCTGATCCGCGCCGCTTCGAACGCCGGCCAGCTTTATGGTTCGGTCAGCGTGCGCGACATCGTGTCGGGCCTCGCCGATCAGGGCCATACCGTTGACAAGCGCATGGTCATCCTCGACGCGCCGATCAAGAACATCGGGATGCACAACGTCACCGTTGCCCTGCACCCCGAAGTTCGCGTGACGGTGAAGGCCAATGTCGCCCGTTCGGACGACGAAGCCAAGCTGCAGAGCGAAGGCGTGGACGTGCTGAAGGCGATGTTCGCCGACGAACAGCGCGAGATCGAGGAACAGGCCGAAGCGACCCGCATCGACACCAACCTCGAACCGGGCGAAATCCCGGCTGAACTGCTGGACAGCGACGACGAGGATTAATTCCTCGGCCACGCGGCCAAATGAACAAGCGGAAGGGCGCGGGGATCAGATGCGATCTCCGCGCCCTTCTTGTAAACGGCGCCGCTTCGCGCGAAGGTGCTGACCCACAACGATAACAACAAAGGAGCAGAAACACCTGCCATGATCGACATTCCTGCCATTCTCAGCCAGCTGCAGCAGCATTACGACGACGCCGTGCGCACCTTGCGCGCCGATGTGATTGCCTTCGGGCGTGACGGCACCGTGCCGCCGCCCGCGCGCCGTGCCAATGGCAGCTATGTCTATCCGCAGGTCACCTTGCATTATGCCGGCATCGGCGCCCCGCGCGACCGCAGCCGGGCGTTTGGCCGCCTGGAAATGCCGGGCACCTATACCACCACCGTCACCCGCCCCGATCTGTTTGCGCAATACCTGACCGAACAGCTGCAACTGATCACCGCCGAATACGAAGTCGAGGTGACCGTCAGCCGGTCGCGGCAGGAAATCCCTTTCCCCTATGTCCTCGATGGTGAGGCCGGCGCCGCGATGGTCGGCATTTCCCCGCAGGATATCGCTGCGCATTTCCCCTCGACAGACCTTGCCCTGATCGGTGACGAGCTGGCTGACGGAATCGAGATCGACAGCGCCACCGACATCCCCCTTTCGCTGTTTGATGGCCTACGCACCGATTACTCACTGGCGCGGCTGAAGCATTACACCGGCAGCGAAGTCAGCGACTTTCAGGACTTCATCCTGTTCACCAACTATCACCGCTATGTCGATGAATTCGTGAACTGGGGGGCAACCCAGATCGGCGAGGATGGGTATATCGCGCTGACCGGCGCAGCCGGGCTCGACATTCGTGAACCCACCGCCCACGCGCAGGATCAATTGAACGACACGGCATGGCGCCGCCACCAGATGCCCGCCTACCACCTGATCCGCGAAGACGGACGCGGGATCACGCTCGTGAACATCGGCGTGGGCCCGTCGAATGCCAAGACGATCTGCGATCACCTTGCCGTGCTGCGGCCCCATGCATGGATGATGATCGGGCACTGCGGCGGACTTCGTTCCACCCAGAAAATCGGCGATTTCGTGCTCGCCCATGCGTACCTGCGCGATGATCACGTGCTCGATTGCGTGCTACCGCCCGAAGTGCCGATCCCGCCGATTGCCGAAGTGCAGCAGGCGATGGCTGCCGCCGCCGAGAAGGTATCGGGCGCGCAGGGCGCCAATCTCAAGCAGCGGATGCGCACCGGCACGGTTGTCACCACCGATGACCGGAACTGGGAACTGCGTTACTCGTCATCCGCCAAGCGGTTTTCGCAAAGCCGCGCCATCGCAATCGACATGGAAAGCGCCACCATCGCAACGCAAGGCTACCGGTTCCGCGTGCCTTACGGGACGCTGCTATGCGTGTCGGACAAGCCGCTGCACGGCGAAATCAAGCTGCCGGGACAGGCCAACAAGTTTTACGAGGAAGCCATCGCGGCCCATCTGCAGATCGGAATCGTCGCCTGCGCCATGCTCCGCGACGAAGGCGACCGGTTGCACAGCCGCAAGCTGCGCGCCTTCAACGAACCACCCTTCCGGTAAGCCTCGGCGCCGGGACGGCCTTAAAGGTCGTCCCGTTCGCCCGAAAGTTCGATTTCCATGTCGTCGGCAGCCCCGGCTGCGATGTCGAGGAGCGAACTCAGTTCCGAAGACGATGCGCCATCGAGCACCTTGATCACTAGGTAGAGCACGTCTCCGCGAATTTCCCAGCTGCCCAGCTTCATTTCAGCCGACCCCTCAAGCAATTCGAGCGCCTTCTTGCCGCCGATACCATCCTGTTTCACGCGGCCGGCGGGCGAGAAAATCTCGCGGATCGTGAGGCCGGCCACTGTCTGGGTTTCGCCGGAAACGAACGCCAACTGGGTGCGGCCTTCGTCGGTGTAGTTGAATGTGATTTTATAATCGCCGTCGCTATCGACCTCATATTCAAGACCCTCACGGTCGAGCCGCGTCGCGACGCTCGCGTCCTCGGCTGCGGCCGGCGCGGCAGCGGCAAAAGCAAGTCCCGCCCAGGTAGACAGCGACAAGGCACGGCATGTGTTCATGTGATTCCCTCCGTTCACAAATCGGCTGGGTGCGGTAGCCGGTTCCGCGCCCACTTTGTTTGAATATTTCGAACTTCCGCATTGCCCGCAGGCGGGTGACGCGCCGAAGACACTGCGCTAGCTTCAGCAGGAAGCCCAGCCGGAGATGCCCGATGCCCAATACCCATCCATTGCTTTCCATTGCCGGACGCATCGCCATCATCACTGGTGCGGCCAGCGGGATGGGCCGCGCGACCGCCCGGCTGTTTGCAGCCGAGGGCGCCCGTGTCGCGCTGATCGACCTTGACCTTGCCGCCTGTGCCGCCGTGGCAGCGGAATGCGGCGACGGAGCGCGGGCCTATGCGCTGGACGTTGCGGACGGGGAGGCGATTTCCCGCATCGCGGCGCAGATCGCCGCAGATTTTGGCGGCATTGACATACTGGTGAACAATGCCGGGGTGTCGAGCTTCTGCGCTCTCGATGATCCGGCTTATGAAGACATCTGGCACCGCGCGATCGCAGTCATGCTGACCGCGCATCAACGCATGGTTCGCGCGGCCCTGCCGTGGCTGCGCCAAAGCGATGCGCCGCGCATCGTCAACATCGCCTCGACCGAAGGCCTCGGTGCGACACCGGGCGACACGCCCTATGTCGCGGCCAAGACCGGGGTGATCGGGCTGACGCGCGGGCTGGCGGTCGATCTCGGCTCGGAAGGGATCACGGTGAATTGCATCTGTCCCGGCCCGATCCGCACCGCCATGACGGACGCCGTGACCGAAGAGCACAAAACGATCTTTGCCAAGCGCCGCACCGCCCTGCGCCGTTACGGAGAGCCTGAGGAGGTGGCGCACATCACATTGTCGCTGGTGCTGCCTGCGGCCAGCTACATCACCGGAGTGGCGATCCCGGTCGATGGCGGGTTGATGGCGCGCAACGCCTGAGCCTGGCCTGAGCGTGGCCTGACACCGTTAGACCCTAGCTTGCCCCCGTCAGACCCCTCTCAACCCCACGTTGCAATGGGTTTCACGTGAAACAGCCGGCCCAAAAGTGGTAGAGGCCCCTACCCCCGCCCCTTGGTCTTGGTCTGCCCGTCCTTCGCATTCGCCACGACGAAATCCACGATCATGCTCGCAATATCCTTGCCAGTCGCGCTCTCGATACCTTCGAGACCGGGTGAGGAATTGACCTCCATGATAACGGGTCCGTGATTGGAACGCAGCATATCCACCCCGCAGACATTCAGACCCATTCGCTTGGCCGCACGCACGGCGGTGGAGCGTTCTTCGGGCGTGATCTTGATGACGCCGGCGCTGCCGCCGCGGTGGAGGTTCGACCGGAAGTCGTCGGCTGCACCGGTGCGTTTCATTGCCGCGACTACCTTGCCGCCCACCACCAGTGCGCGAATATCGGTGCCGCCGGCCTCTTTGATGAATTCCTGCACCAGAATGTTGACGTTAGCCCCGCGAAACGCCTCGATCACCGATTTGGCGCTGCTCATCGTTTCGGCCAGAACCACGCCGATGCCCTGGGTGCCTTCGATCAGCTTTATGACAACAGGCGGCCCTTTTACCGCCTTGATGATCTCCTCGGCCTGCTTGGGATCATTGGCATAGGCTGTCAGCGGCAGGCCCAGCCCGTGCTTGGCAAGTATCTGCAACGACCGCAGCTTGTCCCTGCTGCGCCCGATGGCGACACTTTCGTTCAGCGACCAGATCCCGGCCATTTCGAACTGGCGCAGGATCGCAAGGCCATAGTTGGTGATCGATGCCCCAATGCGCGGAATCACCGCGTCATAGGCGGCAATCGGTGCGCCATTGTAAAACACCTGCGGGCGGTGGCTGGCGATATGCACCGTGCAACGCAGCGTGTTCAGAATGTCGAGGCTGTGCCCCTTCGCCTCGGCAGCCTCCTTCAGCCGCTTGTGCGAATAAAGGTTGGCGTTGCGCGCCAGCATCGCGATTTTCATGAAGACCCTTTCAAGACCGGCGCATAAAACCATTATGTTGTCGCGTTTTCCGGCCGCCGGGTGAATACACCCGGCTGAAAAACACGTTACCGGCGGATGCGCCCCATATGCGCTATCGCAGGTGATTGCAGCCACGAATGACCGCTATCCACGACCATTCGCCGTCGCAGTGCGGTGCGCCCGATCAGCATCGGGAATTGCATCTGCGAGCGGTCGGCAAGGCTGATCTCCGCGCGGAAGGTGAGATTACCGATGGTAAGCGGCGTTTTGATGACGAACCGGGTCTGTTGATCGCCATTGCTGCTGGTGATACCTCGCACATCGACATGCACCGCCTCGCAGTGATGGCGGGTGCCGTCCCAATCGACGGCGAAGCGCACGAAGCGTTCGCCGTCGCGCAGGAAATCTTCGAGCACATCGGCATGGAGCGACGATGTTCGCGCGCCGGTATCGATCTTGGCCGGGATGGCGGTGAGCCCGAGTTCAGGCAGGCTCACCAACTCCCGCCAGCCAACTACCAGCGGCGGGCGAGCGGCTACCAACCGGCCTTCTCGCCCTTGTTCTGCTTATCGAGCCACTTCTTCAGCGGCGCGAAATATTCGACCATCGCAGTGCCGTTCATCTGACGCTGGCCGGTGAAGGCCTCCAGCGCATCGGGCCACGGCTTGGACGCGCCCATCTCCAGCATCGCGTTCAGCTTCGCGCCGACCTCCTTGTTGCCGTAGAACGAGCAGCGGTGCAGCGGCCCCTTCCACCCGGCGGTATCGCAAGCCGCCTTGTAGAACTGGAACTGGAGCAGCCGCGCCAGAAAGTAGCGGGTGTAGGAGACATTGCCAGGGATATGATACTTCGCCCCGGCATCGAAACCGGCGGGATTGCGCGGCACTGGCGGGATTACGCCCTGATAGTCGCGGCGCAGATCATTCCAGCCGGTGTTGGTGGCGCTTTCCGGGATCGACCCATCGAAAAGGCCCCAGCGATAGCGGTCCAGCAGTAGCCCGAACGGCAGGAACGCAACCTTGTCCATCGCCTGACGCAGCAGCAGGCCAATATCCTTGTCCGCGCTGGGCACGTCCTTGGGGTCGAGCATGTCGATCTGCACCAGATATTCGGGCGTGATCGACAGCGCGATCATGTCGCCGATGGCTTCGTGGAAGCCGTCATTGGCGCCGTTCATGTGCAGGAAGTCCTGCTTGTTATAGGCTCGCTGGTAGTAATTATGGCCCAGTTCGTGGTGGATCGTGGTGAAGTCGTCCGCATTGGGTTTGATGCACATCTTGATGCGCAGGTCATCAACGTTGTCGATGTTCCAGGCCGAAGCATGGCACACCACTTCGCGGTCGGCGGGCTTTACGAACTGGCTGCGTTCCCAGAAGGTTTGAGGCAGCGGTGCAAAGCCCAAGGACGAAAAGAACTGTTCGCCCACCTTGGTCATGCTCTTGGCATCAAGGTTCTTTTTCGCGATCAGATCGGTCAGATCGTAACCGATATCGCCTGCGCCTGCAGGGGCGACCAGCGGGTAGATATTGCCCCATTCCTGCGCCCACATATTGCCGAGCAGGTCGGCCCGGATCGGACCTTTGCGCGGCTGCACACCGTCGCCATACTTATCGTTCAGCTTGCCCCGGACATAGGTGTGAAGCGCGATGTAGAGCGGCTTGACCTCCTGCCACATCCGCTCTGTTTCGGCGGCGAACTGGTCGGGGCTCATGTCGTATCCGGACCGCCACATCGCGCCCAGATCGGCAAAGCCCAGTTCCTTGGCGCCCTGATTGGCGATCCCGGTCATGCGGGTGTAATCGGACCGCATCGGCGCGCCGACATTGTCATGCCAGCTAGCCCACATTTCCTTCAATTCTTCGGGCGAACGTTCAAGATTGCCCATCTCAGCCTCGATATCCGATCCGTTGACCGGCTGGCCGTTCAAAGTGCCCTTCCCGCGTCCATAGGCAGAGCCCAGTCGGGTGGCGATATCATTCATCTCCTCAGCCGCACCGGGGGTGGCAGGCGCCGGCATGGTGATGCCATTGCGCAGGATATCCAGCTTGCGCTGCGTTTCCGCATCAAGGCCGGACACGCGGGCAAAGCGTGCCGCCTCGTTGGCATAGGCGACCTGTTTCAAGGTCAGCTGCGCGCCGTACTTCGCGGCAAGGGTATCGCTGTCATGATTGATATAGGTCGCGTTCAGCCACGACACGTGGCTGAATTCTTCGGAGAATTCGGCGAAATCAGCCTCGACCGAAGCCAGCCACGCCTTCGCGCCTTCGGGCGTTTCGGGGTAGGCGTTCTCAGTGGCAGCAGGCACGGCGTCTTGAGCGGCGGCAGGCGCGGCAATCGAACCAAGCGCCAAGGCGGCAGCCGACACGGTCAGCAGTCTGGAAGATAATCTCATCGAAAAATCCCGTCAGTCATTTGTGCGATACTTTTGCCTGAGTGAACCTGTGCGGCGCCTGAATCAACCAGCAAGGAAATCGGCGATGGCAATCCCAAGTTCGGGCTTCGTCACGCTGTTCATATGGGTTCCGGGCACGGTGATATAGCGAGCATCGGGCAGCAGCGCGGCAAGATCTTCGGCTGAACCATTGTCGTGATCCTCATCCCCGCAGATCACCGCCGCCGGCATGGTGATCCCAGACAGGCGGGCAAGGTCGAAATCATCCATCGCATCCAGCAGTAGCCGCGCAGCGCCCCGGTTCACCCTTTGCGACTTCAGAAACGTGCGTGCGGTATAGCCGGGGTCGCCCGCCCCGATGGTATCGAATTCATCGATCACCCGTTTAAAGAACCCCGCGCGGCGCTGCCACTCGGACAAGCCTTCAACCCCCATGCCGCAGATAGCCAAACGTCGCGGTTCCAGAATACCGTGGGCAACGGTGTGGATCGCGGTGCGCGCGCCCAATGAGAAGCCGACAAGGTCAAAGTCGCCCGCCTCCAGCCCGAGATACTCGGCCAGCGCCGCCGCATCGCGCACCAGCACGCCATGGGGATAGGCGGCGGCGTCCTGAGGCGCCTCGCTGTCACCATGAGCGCGAAAATCCAGCATGATCGCACGGAACCCAGCCGCCGCCAGCCGCGCGCCGTGACCCCATTTGATCCAGTTCATCTGGGCAGAGGAAAACAGACCGTGCAGCAGGATCACAGGACGGCCCTGGCCTTCGGTATGGATAGCTAGACGAACTCCATCGAAGCTGGCGAAATGTTCAGTCGAATAGGTCATGCGTTGCTTGCTAGCGTGCTTCATCGGACAGGGCCAGATCGGACGCGGTCTGTGCGCAGACCGCCAGCGGGTGCTTGCCGATAATAAGCGCACTTATTATAAGTGCACGTATGACCATTAGGACCGGCTACCGACTCGCTGACAATTCGCGCCGATTGCGCCGCCTCTTCGATGAACGAGTGCGCGGGTTGGGCATCACCGGTCCGCAGGCGCGGCTGCTGCTTTCGCTGGAACGCCATCCCGATCAGAATCAGGCTTTTTATGCCGAGCGGCTCGAGATCGAGCCGATCACCCTCACCCGCATTGTGGACCGACTGGAAGACGCAGGCTGGATCGCCCGTCAGGCCGATCCGGCCGATCGCCGCGCGCGGATCCTCCACCTTACCGATAAAAGCCGCGGGATCGTGACGCGCTTGCGGGTGAGCGTCGAGGGTCTGTTCGAGGAGATGCTGGACGGTTTTGCTCCGGCCGAACGCGATTTGTTTGCCCAAATGCTGGGCCGCATCGCAGCCAATCTGGTCGTCGCACGCCAGCCGGAGGCGGCCCATGACTGAAGCCGACCCCGCAATTGCCCCCGCTGACCCACGCAGCGCGCCCACCCGCAAGGCATGGCGGCGGTGGGTGCTGATGCTGGCTGTGCCGCTGGTGTTGACTGCGGGGGTATGGCTGTACTGGCAAAGCCTTGCGGGCGAAGTTTCAACCGATAACGCCTACATCAAGCAGGACATGGTTGCTGTCAGCGCAGAAGTCGGCGGACGAATTGTCGAGGTGCTGGTGGCGGACGGAGCCGATGTGACCGCCGATCAGCTGTTGTTCCGCATCGATGCCGAGCCTTTCCGCCTCCAGATCGCGGAAGCCGACGCCGCCATTGCCGGGGCGCAGGCCAACGTCATTGCCTTGAGCAACGATGCCGACCTCACCGGCACGGACATCTCCGCCGCTGAGAAGGACGTCGCTTTCGCCGAAGCACGGTTTGAACGGGTGCGGGCGCTGCGCGAAAAGGGCTTTTCAACCAAGGCGGATTACGAAGCCTCTGAACAGGCAGTCGTGCAAGCGCGCGAGGCCGTGCGGCAGGCCGAGGACCGCCGGCGTGAGGCCCGCGCGCGGCTGGCCACCGGGGCCGCCGTCCCCGGCGTCAACCCGCAAGTCGCCGCGGCTCAGGTCCGCCGCGCCAACGCCCAGCTTGCCCTGCGCCGCACCGAAGTGCGCAGCCCCGCCGCAGGCCGGATCGCGCAGGCCGACCGCTTGCAGATCGGCCAGCAGGTCGTCCCCAATCTGCCCGTGCTGACACTGGTGCGATCATCCTCCACCTATGTTGAAGCCAATTTCAAGGAGACTGACCTTGCCGATATGGACATCGGTCAGCGCGCCGAGGTGCGGTTTGACGCCTATCCCGATCTGGTGCTGAAAGGACGGGTCGTCTCCATCGGCGCTGGCACGGGTGCGGAATTCTCGGTTCTTCCTGCGCAGAATGCGACCGGCAATTGGGTCAAAGTGACACAGCGCGTGCCGGTGCGGATCGCTTTGGAAGGTGGCAGCCCGCGGCGGCTTATCGCGGGGCTTTCCAGCGAAGTGACCGTGTTTACAGGCGCCAGCTGACTTGGCGAGCCGCGCCGTGCCCGTCCCTGATGCGCCAGAAGTGGTGACCGGCAATTACCCGCTGATGATTATCGGGGTGATGGCCGCATCATTGCTCCAGATCCTCGACACCACCATCGCCAACGTCGCGTTGCCGCATATGCAATCCTCGCTTGGCGCGACCGTCGACACGATCACCTGGGTCCTGACGAGCTACATCATCGCTTCTGCCGTCGCCCTGCCGATCACCGGCTGGCTGGCCGACCGGATCGGCGCGCGGCAGCTGTTCATCGGCTCGGTCGCGGGTTTCATCCTTGCTTCGATGCTGTGCGGGTTGGCGCAGAACCTGACGGAGATGGTCGCTTTTCGCGCGCTGCAAGGCGTGGCGGGAGCGTTCATCGCTCCGCTCAGCCAGTCATTCATGCTTGATGCGACGCGGCCCAGTCGTCACCCGCAGATCATGGCGATCTGGGGCATGGGGATTATGATCGGCCCGATCCTTGGCCCAATCCTTGGGGGGTGGCTGACTGAAACTGCGAACTGGCGTTGGGTATTCTTCGTAAACCTGCCGGTCGGTCTGGCGTCGCTGGCGATCCTGATCGCTTATCTCCCCAAACGGCCCCAGCGTAAGCGCCGCTTCGACATTACCGGTTTTCTGCTGCTGGCGGTCGCGCTGGCGGCGTTCCAGCTGATGCTGGACCGGGGCGCGCATGTCGATTGGCTCGCTTCAGCGGAGATCTGGGTCTATCTGCTGCTCACCCTGTCGGCGACCTGGATGGTGGTCATTCACTTTGCCGCCGCGCCAGCCCCGATGTTCGACCGCGCTCTGTTTGCCGACCGCAATTTTGCCATCGCGCTTGCTTTCATGGTCGTGATCGGGATCGTGATGTTCGCGGTCATGGCGTTACTGCCGCCGATGTTACAGAACCTGTTCGGCTACGGCGTGATCGACACCGGTATTGTGCTGATGCCGCGGGGAGTGGGCATTCTCGTCTCGATGCAGATATCGGGCCTTCTGATGCGCCGCGGAATCGATGCGCGGCCCGTGGTGATCAGCGGATTTGCGATCTGCGCCTATTCGCTATGGCAGATGGCGCATTGGTCGCTGGCCGTGGACGAGGCGCACGTGATCGTCAGTGGTCTGCTCCAAGGGCTTGGCATGGGCCTCGTCTTCATCCCCTTGCAGGTGAGTGCCTTTGCTACGCTCAGTCCGGCGCTGCGCACCGACGGGTCGAGCCTGCTGAACCTGTTCCGGTCACTCGGCGCATCGGCAGGGATCGCGTGGATGACGGTGCTACTCGCGCGCAACATCCAGACCAGCCATGCCGACCTTGCCACGCATGTCACGGGGGCGAACGGCAGCACCATCGACGTCTCGACCATGGACCGGTTTCAGGCGCTGGGCGACACGGCAATGACCGTCATTGATGCCGAGGTAAACCGGCAGGCAGCGATGATCGCCTACGTCGACGATTTCTGGCTGATGATGTGGATCACGCTGGCCGCCGCGCCGCTCGCCCTGCTGATGCGCAAGAACGTGGGGCCCGCAGGGCCCATCACGCTGTCGGAGTAGATGTCAGCGGAAGAAGCACTGAGTCCCGGCGTAGAGCATTTCAATTTTGTCGTCGCCGATGAACCCGCCGATCTTGCCGCCCATTGCAAATTCTTCGCCCAGCGTACTGCCTTCCACCTTGGCAAAGCCCGGTGCGGCCTCCACCACCGCGCGCGCCGAGCCAAGCTGCACATTGCCCGGCAAACTGACAGTGCCAGATGCAGGGGCATCGCCATCCTGCGGCGCGTGCCAGTTCCAGCCGACCAGGCGGCCTTCCTGAAAATGCGCGGTCAACCCGCCTGCAAAATCGGTGAAGGTTATCGGGCCTGCGCCGCATTCGGCATTCTTGCCGCTGCGCAGAGGTGCGCCCAGCGACGCGCCAAGCGCTGCCTCGACCTCGGTCTGTCCGGCGGCGAAGTAAAAGGCTTCAGCGCCCGCGGTCAGCCCTTCGCCGCGCAGTTCGACGGCATTGGCCGCGACGGGAGCCTGCACCGCTTCGCCCTGCTGGCGTTCGGCCGGGCTCGGCACCTCGCCGCTATCACAGCCTGCAAGAACCAACGCGCCGGCCAGCGCGGCAAAAGCGATCCGCATGGCCTTACCCCTTCTTCAGATGCCGCCGCCCGAGCAGTTCGGCAATCTGCACTGCGTTCAAGGCTGCGCCCTTGCGAAGATTGTCCGAGACGCACCACAGCGTGATGCCGTTCTCCACCGTCGGGTCTTCGCGCACCCGGCTGATGAAGGTCGCCGCATCGCCGACGCATTCCACGGGGGTGATGTAGCCGCCGTCTTCGCGCTTGTCGATCAGCATGACGCCCGGTGCTTCGCGCAGAATGTCCATCGCCTGATCGGCGCTGATCTCGTTCTCGAACTCGATGTTCACCGCTTCGGAGTGGCCGACGAACACCGGCACCCGCACGCAAGTGGCGTTGAGCTTGATCTTGGGATCGAGGATCTTCTTGGTCTCAACCACCATCTTCCATTCTTCCTTGGTCGAACCATCATCGAGGAAGCTGTCGATATGCGGGATCACGTTGAAGGCGATCTGCTTGGTGAACTTGGCGGGATCGACCGGATCGCCGACGAAGATCGCGCGGCTCTGCTGGAACAGCTCATCCATCCCCGCCTTGCCCGCGCCGGAGACAGACTGATAAGTGGACACGACCACGCGCTTGATTTTCGCGAAGTCATGGAGCGGCTTCAGAGCCACCACGAGCTGCGCGGTCGAGCAGTTGGGATTGGCGATGATATTGCGCGCGGTGTAGCCGTCGATCGCTTCGGGGTTCACTTCCGGCACGACCAGCGGCACGTCCGGATCCATGCGGTAAAGCGAGGAATTATCGATAACGATGCACCCGGCGGCGGCTGCCTTGGGCGCATATTCCTTCGCCGGACCAGAGCCCGCCGCGAACAGCGCAATATCCCATCCAGCCCAGTCAAAATGTTCGATGTTGCGGCACTTGAGCATCTTGCCCGTGTCGCCGAATTCGACCTCGGTGCCGACCGACCGGCTGGAGGCGACCGCAGCCACCTCGTCACACGGAAATTCGCGCTCGGCCAAGACCTGCATCATCTCGCGCCCGACATTCCCGGTCGCGCCGACCACTGCCACCCGGTAACCCACTTGGCATTCTCCTGTTGCTTCGCGCCTGCGAGATAGCGTGCGCTCGCCCGAGCGCAACCGCTAACCTTGGTATGCAGACCTATTCGTCCGCGCCGCCGGATTCACTTGGGCGGCGTAACCCCGTGGCTTTGAAGGAAGCGCATGATGCTGTTCCACACGTGCGGTCCGATCTTTTCACCCGACACTCG
>JBEQBX010000067.1:0-15897 GCA_041639595.1 Porphyrobacter sp. | reverse complement strand
CGAGGTTCCGGAGGGCAAAGAACAGTTGGAACGCGTTGCCGCGCCGCGCATCGCCCGCGTCGATGAAATCGCGCCGCCACGTTGCGCCAAATTCGATGCAGTCATCGGCATATGCCACGCCCAATCGTGTGCGGATCGGCTGGAACCCGTCAGGCAGGAACACCGGGTCTTCTTCGCGGTCGGTCAGGTTGAACACGCCCGAGCCGAACACCGACCATTTGCGCCCGATGGCCAGCCGGGCGGCTGCGCGCAGTTCTTCGCGGTCGCGCAGATCCTCGACCGTGGCGATATCCCGGTTGAGCCGGAGGTAGCCCACTTCGACATAGGTGCGCCGCGATCCGACGGTTGCGTCAATCTCGTTCCGGCGGACCGCAAAATTGTCCTTGTCCAGCCGGAACCGGTGGGTGAAGCTGACCAGATTGCGGAACCGCACTTCGGTGCGCCCGACAAAATCGGTGACCTGTTCAGACAGGCCGGTGCCCACGGGGAACAGGCCCGGCGTCGGGTCATCCAGCCGGAAGGACTGCCCGATTGTCGATTTGATCCGCCAGCCGGGGCGCTGCAATTCCCAGTCCACGCCCCACGTCAGGCGGCTGCCGTCTTCGACCCGGTCATATCCGGGGAAGCGGTTGAGGGCGAAGAGGTTGGAATCTTCCAGATCGATCGCCCGTGCATCTTCATTGGGGACGGCAAGGTTCTTGATCTTGGGGCTGGCGACCAGTTGCAGGCGCGGCTTGAACACCTGCGTCCCGCCAAATGCCTCACCCACGAACGGCCATTCGACGTCGATCGCGGCCGTCGCGATGCCGCGCGCGGTCCAGCCTTCGGTGCCGCGATAGGCGGGCGTGGTCGTTTCATCGATGTTGCGGGTGTTGTAGACATCGCCGCGCACCAGCGCAGTCAGGGTTATCAACTGGCCCGTGCCGGTCAGGCGCCGCATATCCCACTGGGCCCCGGCAAAGGCGCGCTGGGTGTCCTGCCCGTCATTGCGCAGCAGGGCGAGGCTGTTGGCCTGGAACATCAGGTTGCCGCCCAGGATCCGCTGTCCCAGCTTCTGACGGTAATCAATGGCGGGCAGGGCGAGAGGCACCTGCCCCTGATCGGCGTTCAGCCGCAACGTCTGGGTCGCCCATCCTGCGACCGAGAAATAGGACTGGTCGGTGATGCGTTCCAGATTGATGGTCGAACGCAGCCGGTCATCGCGGCTGATATCATAGCGGCGCAGGAAGGTGCGATCGCTGGCGAGGCGGATCGATCCGGTCAGGCTCCAGTCGGGGGAAAACTGGAAACGCCCGTTGGCGTCCAAATAGCCGCGCGGATCGCGCTGGAAGCTTTGCTCGCCCGTCAGATCGGTGGATCGGTCACTGGCCGTGGCATAGCCGGTGATCTGGTAAGCGCCCTTTTCGGTAAGGTGCCGCCACTTGGCGCTGGCCATCGGGGCGACGTTGGAAAAGACATAGGCACCCAGCGCCAGATCGGCGTTTTCGGCCACGCGCCAGTAATATTCGCCTGATAATTCCAGCCCGTTGACCTGCGTCACCCGCACATCGGGCACGAGAAACCCGCTTTCCGCGCGGCCATCGGTGCGGATGGCAAGGCCGGGGAGCGGCAGGATGCGCGCGCCGAACAGTTCCAGCATCGCCCCTTCAAACCGCACGCGGCTGGCGGTCTGGTCATAAATCACCCGCCGGGCAGTGACGCGCCACGACGGGTCTTTCGCGCAGCCTTCTTCATCGACCACCGGGCAGGCGGAATAGGCGGCGTTGGTGAGCACGGCATTGCCATCGGCGCTGCGCTGGGCCGATTGCGCGGCGAGGCGGCCACCTGCGCGCATCGCGATCAGCAGTTCGCTCATTGCGCCGGTGTCGAATTCCTCGGTCAGTTCAACCTGATCGGTGAACAGCTGGTTGCCCGCTTCGTCCACCAGCCGGATATTGCCGCTGGCGATGATCCGGCCTGATGTACGATCCCACGTCACTTCGTCGGCGCGCACCGACCGGTCTTCGGACCGCAGGATCACATCGCCGCGGGCGGTGACGGTTTCGGTCTGGTTGTTGTAGCTGAGTTCGGTCGCTTCGAAGTCGATCTGCCGGGGCGCTTGGGCAGGTTCAGAGACAGCGGCTTCGACCGGAGCAGGAGCAGCGGGGGCATCCTGTGCGGCAAGGGCGGCGGGGCTGGCGGCCAGCACCATCGCCAGCGCCAGACGTGCGGCAACACCCCGCGTCGGCACGCGCAGGGCTGGGTCCGCGGCCTTGCGCGTATCCACTGGCGAGCCTCCCGACATGGCCTTGCCTATTGCACCGCTCGCGCCTAATCGCAATCGCCATTGCGGCCCTGCGGTGCGCGGTTCGTCGCAGGCTGAACGCGTCCTGTCAGTCAAGGGTCAGCCGGGGGTCAACCTCGTGCTCGATGTATCTTTCGGAGTTTTCATGCAGATCCATTTCACCGCCACCCCGCCGTCAGATATCCGCCTGCAAGCGCGCGTAATGAACCAGGGAGCTGCGATCAGCGGGCTGGATGCAACCTTCGTCGAAGGTGCGGCGGCTTCGAATTTCACCGGGCGGACGGGGCAGGTGTTTGAAGGCTTTGCCAGCATTGATGGCGGCGTGAAGCGGATCGCGCTGGCCGGCGCGGGCGAGCCGGCGGCCGCTGATCGGCTGGTGAACCTCGAACGCGCAGGCGCGGCGCTGACGGCCAAGTATCTGGTGTCCGGTGAAACCGCGCTCGTGCTCGATCTGGGGCAGGCCGGTCTGTCGGCGGATGCTGCTGCGGCGCTGCTGCTGGGCCTGCGGCTGCGCGGCTGGCGACATGACAAGTATCGCACGCGTCTTGCCGCGGACAAGCGCCCGTCGCTGACCACCGTGCATGTCACCGGTGCGCCCGCAGGCACCGAAGCGGCATGGCAACGTGAAGCTGCGCTGGCCAAGGGTGTGGAGTTCACCCGCGGGCTGGTCACTGAACCTGCCAACATCATCTACCCCGCCAGCTTCGTCGCCGCCTGCGAAGAAGCCTTTGCCGGCACCGGCGCGGACATCACCGTTCTGGGCGAAGACGAGATGGCGGCACTGGGCATGGGCGCGCTGGTCGGTGTCGGCCTTGGTTCCGAGCGCGAATCCAAGCTGCTCGCGATCCGCTGGAACGGCGGCGCGGCTGGCGACAAGCCGACCGTGTTCGTCGGCAAGGGCGTCACCTTCGACACCGGCGGGATTTCGCTGAAGCCGGGCCCCGGCATGGAAGACATGAAGTGGGACATGGGCGGGGCAGGCGCGGTTGCGGGCGCGATGCTGGCGCTGGCAAACCGTAACGCCAAGGCCAATGTCATCGGCGTCATCGGGCTTGTCGAGAACATGCCCGACGGCAAGGCACAGCGCCCCGGCGATGTGGTCACCACCATGAGCGGGCAGACGGTGGAAATTCTCAACACCGATGCGGAAGGGCGGCTGGTGCTGTGTGATGCGCTGCACTGGGCGCAGGAACAATATGCACCCGCTCGCATCGTCGATCTGGCTACGCTGACCGGGGCGATGATCATTTCGCTCGGCACCGAATATGGCGGGATGTTCGCCAATGATGATACGCTGGCGGCCCAACTCACCGCAGCAGGCGCGACCAGCGGTGACAAGCTGTGGCGGATGCCGCTCGGGGCCAATTACGACAAGCTGATCGATTCGCCGATTGCCGACATGAAGAACATCGGCCCGCGCGAAGGCGGCTCGATCACCGCGGCGCAGTTCCTGCAACGCTTCGTCAAGGATGGCACCCCGTGGGCGCACCTCGACATCGCGGGCATGGTCTGGTCGAACAAGCCGGGCCAGACGTGGGACAAGGGCGCAACCGGATACGGCGTGCGCCTGCTCGACCAGTTTGTGCGGGATGTGGTCGAAGGTTGATCGGCGAAGCGCAAATCGGACCGAAGGGCCGCAAGCGCGACCGCGCGCCCGCAGCGGAAGCGAAGCTGAACCGCCGCAGGCGGGACATCCGGCCCTTGGGCCGCGTGAGCGAGGATAGCCAAGGGCGCGGACGCGCCCGCCGGCGCTTGAGGCATAACTAATGCCGAAGATGCGGAAAAAGTCGGAATTGCCGACCAAGACCTGCCTCGCCTGCGGGCTGCCCTTCACGTGGCGCAAGAAGTGGGAGCGGGGTTGGGACAATGTAAAGTATTGTTCCGACCGCTGCCGGAGCGCCAAGGGCACCAGCCCTCAAGCAGCGCAGTGGTAGGGCAACAAGGACTCCGCCTCATGAAACTCGATTTCTGGCAGGTCACCGATGATCCGATCGAGAAGGTCGTCACCCTGATTGCCAAGCGTGCGATCGGGCAGGGGGAGCGGGTGCTGGTCGTGTCGGCCGATCCCGAACAGCGGGCAGCCATATCCCGCGCTTTGTGGTTAGCCGGGCCGGACAGCTTCCTTGCCAATGGCGAGGCGGATGCGCCGGGTGCGGATCGCCAACCGATCCTGCTGTCCGCAGAACCTGCCGCCGCCAATGGCGCCAGCCATCTGATCCTTGCCGATGGCATGTTCCGCGATTGCCCCGCCTACGCCCGCGTGTTCCTGCTGTTCCCGCCCGACCTGGCCCCGCAGGCGCGGCAGGCATGGCGCGAGCAGGATGGCCGCGACGAAATCGAACGCGCCTATTACGCGCAGGAAGATGGGCGCTGGGTCAAGAAGGGCTGAGTTCTTGCGCTGTTGCAGGTGATGAGTGATGCTCGCCGCATCGGCAGTCGGGGGATCAGCGAAATGCAGCACCGGGCACAGGCAATGGTGGGCGTAGCCGCCTTGGCGCTGGCGGCGTGCGGATCGGACGGGCCGGACGGGCATCACGCCGATCAGGGCGAAAGCGCCGGATACTCCATCGACAAAACCACCGGCGAAACCAGAATGACAATCACGTCCAAGGGCGGCGATGCCACCTTGCGGGCGGGCGCGGCGGTCCCGGTCATTTTGCCGGACGGGTTCAGTCTGTTCCCCGGTTCCAGAGTGGTGGACAACGCCGTGGTCACGCAGCCGGGCGGGCAGGGCGCGCTGATCACCTTCGAAGCCGATGCCCCTGCCGAACAGGTCGTCGCCCATTACCGCGATGCGGCGGCAGCAGCCGGGTTCGATATCCGGATTGAAATGGACGCCAACGGCACGCAAATGGTGGGGGCCGAACGCGAGACGGACGGTGCGACGATGTCCGTCACCGCCACGGCTGGCAATCCGACCACCGGACAGATCATGATCGCGGCCAAGACCGGCTGACACACAGCAGTCCGCCGCTCACCGGCAGACCTTCGAGCGCGCCGAAGCTTGCCATTTTGCAGCGCAGCATATAACGGCCGCGGCCACGATCCCCCATTAACAAAAAGACGTTCACAGGAGCATACTCATGGCGGCCACCCGCACCTTTTCGATCATCAAGCCCGATGCCACCCGCCGCAACCTGACCGGCGCGGTCACCAAGATGCTGGAAGACGCCGGCCTGCGCGTTGTCGCATCCAAGCGCATCCACATGACCCGCGAACAGGCCGAAGGCTTCTACGGCGTGCACCGTGAGCGTCCGTTCTTTGGCGAACTGGTCGACTTCATGATGAGCGAGCCGGTTGTCGTGCAGGTGCTGGAAGGCGAAGACGCCGTGACCCGCAACCGCGACATCATGGGCGCGACCAACCCGGCTGACGCTGCTCCCGGCACGATCCGCAAGGAACTGGCCCTGTCGATCGGTGAAAACACCGTCCACGGTTCGGATTCGGCAGAAAACGCCGCGATCGAAATCGCCTTCTTCTTCAAGCCTGAAGAAATCGTCGGCTGATTTTCAGACCTGACGCATTGCCAGGGGCCGTCTTTCCGAAAGGAGGCGGCCCTTTTGCTTTATGGGGTGTCGGCAAACCGCGCGAGCTGGGCCGCATGGGCGTGGTGATGACCGCCTTCGCTGGCCGCCATCGTCTTGCGCATCCGGCCAAGGGCGTCAGGGGTAAGGTCCAGCCCCAGATCGGCGTAGACGCGGGCAATCGCGGCCTGCCAATCGGTGTTGAGATCATCGAAGGACGCGCGCGCAACCGGCCCTTGCCAATGCGCCAGCGCATCGGCCATGCGCGCCTCGCGCAGCGCGATCTTGTGCCGCCAGCGGGCCTCGATGGCGTCAAGGCTGCAACTATCCGATTGAACCGCCATCTGGTTTGCCGCCAGCGAAATGGCGCTTTTCAACACTGCGTCCTGCGCGCGTTCGGCAATCACCAGCCGGGCATCGGGCAGCAGGGTGAGCAGGGTGGAGAGGTCTTCGGCAAAGGCCGGCACTTTCAGGATGCGCGGCTTGGCCGCGATCCCGCGGTGGCTTGCGTCGGTGCGCAGGATGCGCAGGAATTCGCAGTAGATGGGCGCGGGATCGCGGGCCTCGCTCCACGCTGAATAGGCCGGGATATGCCACTGCGATTCGTAAATCGAATGGTGGAGCGCGGCGGAAATCCACGCCAGTTCCTCCTCGACGCCGCCGGCCCGCATCGGGTGGATCGATTGCATCCACGGGTTGATCTTGCCCAGCATCGCCAGTTCCAGCGCGGCCCTGATGCGGTTCATGCCGAGGGGGGCCGGAACCGGGTGGTAGGCATCGCAATACCGGGTGTGCGAATGCGCCGGATCGGCGGCCAGCAGGGTGTGGATGCGGGTCGTGCCGCTGCGCATATGGCCGATGACGATGATCGGCGGGGCGAGCGGTGTCTCCAGCAGTTCGGGCCGTTCCAGCCACAGCGCGCCAAACGCCAGCCGGTTCTTCACCACCCGAGATAGCTGGCCCCAGGCCATTGCCCGGCCCAGCGGGTTGAGATCAGCCTCTGCCTCCACTGCGGCGCACAGGCGGGTCAGCCGTTCGCGGAAATCGGCGGCGTCCCCGGAACTGCGCCCGCCATGTTCTGCGGCCCCCGCCCGCGTGCCATAGGGCTTGGCGGCCAGCGCCCACAGCGCATCCGGATCAAGGTCGGGCGCGGGCAGCCAGCCCTTGTCCCAGGCCTTCCCCAGAAAGGCATTGGCCTGATCGGCAAGCCGCCCGCGCGTCAGCAGGTGATCGCGGGTCGGAACGGAACGGGGCGCCATCAGAATTCGTCCGCTGCGTCCATCATTCGCGTCAGCCGCTTGGGCGCGGCGCTGCGCCAGCTCCGCTTGAGCCATGCGGCGATATCGTCCCAATCCACGCCCGGGCGGTTGAGGATGATCCCCACCCACCCGCTTGCGCCGTAATAGGCGGGCTTGAAATAGACCTCGGGCTGATCTTCGACGAGGCTGAGAAGCTCGTCCATCCCGCCGGTGCGCACCAGCAGGGCGATATGCGGCGTGCCGTGGTGCTGATCGGCGAAATAGGCGAAATATTTGCCGGTCTTGTCGCCGCCGACACGGAAGCCGGGGCTGCCGTGGCTTTCTCGCTCGTCAGCTTCCGGCAAGGCAAGGGCGAGGGCGCGCACCCGCGCCAGCAACACCGCCGGATCGCGCCAGCGCGCCACATATTCGGCCACCGCACGCGGGTAAAGCTGGTGTTCGGCCAGCTTCACCCGCTCCGCCAGCGTGTCCGGTGTGTCGCCCGCGATGATCGGCACGCGCACTTGCGCCAGCACCTCCCCCGCATCGAGTTCCGGCGTGACCAGATGGACGCTGGTGCCGCCGTGGCTGTCGCCTGCCGCAATTGCGCGGGCATGGGTGTCCAGCCCCTTGTAAAGCGGCAGCAGCGAAGGATGGACATTCAGCATCCGTTCCGCCCAGCGTTCCACGAACCCATCGGAGAGGATGCGCATATATCCCGCCAGCACGATATATTCGGCGCCTGCGCCCAGCACGGCCGCCTCCATCGCGGCGTCATGCGCATCGCGGGTCATGCCCTTGTGGGGAAGCGCAAAGGTGGCAATGCCTTCTGCCTGCGCCAGCCCTAGGCCCGCGGCGGCCGGATCATTGCTGGCGACCAGCACGATTTCATAGGGGCATTCACCAATCCGGCTGGCATAGACCAGTGCCGCCATATTGGTGCCAGCGCCGGAAATCAAAACGGCGATGCGGGCTTTTTCAGCCAAGATGCGTCGCGCTCCAATCGGATTTGGCCGACCACGTTTCGACGCTGCCGCGAACCGTGCAGCCCTTGTCGCCAGCTTCGATGCGGCCGACCGGCACCACCGTCTCGCCAGCGGCTTCGAGTCGCGCGGTGATCTCGGCCACCTTGTCCTCGCTGACAGCCAGCACCATGCCGACGCCGCAGTTGAAGGTGCGGGCCATTTCTTCCGGCTCGATATGGCCTTGCGCCTGAAGGAAGGCCATCAGACGCGGTTGTTCCCACAGATCGGCATCGACCCGCGCGTGCGCGCCATCGGGCAAAATGCGCGGAATGTTTTCCAGCAAACCGCCCCCGGTGATGTGGGCAAGCGCATTGATGTGGCCTTCGCGGATCAGCGGCAGCAGGCTGGCGACATAGATGCGGGTGGGCGCGATCAGGGCATCGATCAGCAATTGTTCCTGATCGAACAGGGCGGGGCGGTTCAGCTTCCACCCCTTGTCCGCGGCAAGCCTGCGAACCAGCGAATAGCCGTTGGAATGGACGCCGGAGGACGCAAGGCCGATCAGCACATCGCCCGGCGCAACCTTGTCCCCGGTCAGCTGCTCGCCGCGTTCAACCGCGCCCACACAGAAACCGGCAAGGTCGTAATCGCCTGCCGCATACATGCCCGGCATCTCCGCCGTCTCGCCGCCGATCAGTGCGCATCCCGCGATCTTGCAGCCTTCGGCGATCCCGGCGATCACGCGTTCCGCGACGCCGTTTTCCAGCTTGCCGGTTGCGAAATAGTCCAGGAAGAACAATGGCTCGGCGCCCTGCACAATCAGATCGTTGACGCACATCGCAACCAGATCAATGCCGACGCGATCGTGCCGGTCGTGTTCGATGGCAAGCTTCAGCTTGGTGCCCACCCCGTCATTGGCGGCGACCAGCAGCGGATCGGTGTAACCGGCGGCCTTGGGGTCGAAGAACCCGCCAAATCCGCCCAGTTCGCTGGTTGCGCCGGGGCGTGCGGTGGCCTTTGCCAAAGGGGCGATGGCCTTGACCAGCGCATTGCCCGCAGCGATCGATACGCCGGCATCGGCATAGGTGTAGGAGGAGTTCTTGATGCTCATGCCCATCGCCATA
Organism: Porphyrobacter sp.; assembly: GCA_041639595.1. GTDB lineage: Bacteria > Pseudomonadota > Alphaproteobacteria > Sphingomonadales > Sphingomonadaceae > Erythrobacter. The sequence goes on along the minus strand of JBEQBX010000067.1, from coordinate 6,762 downwards.
GCCTTTCGCGCTTGGAATTCCACCCGCCTTTGGGCAAAGGGTTTGGCGTTTCCCCATGCGTGCATCGCTTTCCCTTCCCGGCCCGGTGGCGGCCCCCTCTCGTCCGATGCGGCGCTGGCTTGCCGCCGCAGGGCTTGCGCTCGCCTTGATGGGCGGCGCCTATGCCGTGATTGCGCAGGTCGCCGGTGATCGCGGAATCGCGCCGACCGCCGCCAGCGCGGACATCGAGGTCAAGGGAATCAGCGTCGATGTGCAGGGCAAAAGCGCCGAGGACGCACGCGCCAATGGCTGGCGCGAAGCGCAGCGCAAGGCGTGGGAGAAGCTGAAAGGCCCGAAACTCTCCGATAGCCAGCTGGACGGGATCGTGTCTGCCATCGTGATCGAGCGGGAGCGGCTGGGGCCGCGGCGCTATATCGCAACCTTGGGCGTGGTGTTCGATCGCCAGCGGGCGGGCAGCTATCTTGGCGGAGGCGCGCAGGCGGTGCGGTCTGCTCCGCTGTTGCTGATCCCCGTGCAGGAAATCGGCGGCGCTTACATCACTTTTGAACAGCGCAATCCCTGGCAGCGCGCCTGGGCCGAATTCAATCCGGGGCAAAGCCGGATCGATTATGTGCGGCTTTCGGGTGCCGGGGGCGATTCGCTGCTCGTCAATTTCGGTCAGACCGGGCGGCGCAGCCGGGCGTGGTGGCGTTCGACGCTGGATCAATACGGCGCGACCGACGTGCTGATGGCTTATGCGCGGATGGATCACCAGTTTCCGGGCGGGCCGGTCAGCGCGACCTTCACCGCGCGCTACGGCCCGGACAGCCGACCGCTCGATTCTTTCACCCTCAATGCTGATAATCCTGATGCTGTGCCTGCCATGCTGGCGCAGGCGGTCGAGCGAATGGACCAGATCTTCACCGGCGCGCTCGCTTCGGGGAAGCTGCGGCCTGATCCCACGCTCAGGCTGGGGGCGGGCGGGGTCATTGATCCGGCTATCCAGCGGCTGATCGACATTGGCCGTGCGGCGCAGGCGCGGCGGTCCGCCCAGGCGGCCATCGCCAGCGGCGCAGTGCCGCGGATCGAGGCGCAGACGATCACCGGTGTCGAGCCGGGCGAAGCGGCATCACGCAATATCACCGTCCAGTTCGCCACGCCTGACGCAGCGGCGTTCGACAGTGCCTTGGGCGCGGTACGCGGTGCGGGCGGCGTGCGCGGCGTGGGTGTGACCAGCACGGCCATCGGCGGCACGTCGGTGATGAGCGTGACCTTCGCCGGATCGATCGATGAACTGGCCGCCACGCTCGAAGCGCGCGGGTTCAGCGTCCGGCGCGGGGCGAACGCGCTCGCCATCAGCCGCTAAGGGCGCCGCGCCCATGAGCGAACCGTCCCAGATCGCCCTGCCACTGGCGGCGCGCGCACCATCGGCGGCGCAGCGGATCGTGGTGGGCAATGCCAACGCGCAGGTGATCGAGGCGTTGCAACACCCGGAAGGCTGGCCGTTCCATGTCGCCGTGCTGACTGGCCCGCCGCGTTCGGGCAAAAGCCTGCTGGGCCGCTGGGCGCAAGGGCTCCACGGGGCAGAGCGGCTTCACGTGATCGACGATGCCGAACAGGTGGACGAAACGGCCCTGTTCCACCGCTGGAACGCCGTTCAGCAAGGGGGCACCAATGACGACGGGGCGCTGCTGCTGATTGCCAATGTCGATCCGGATACGAACCCGGACGGGGTTGGCTGGCGCATTGCCCTGCCGGATCTTGCGTCACGCATCGGTGGTTCGCTGCAACTGGCAATCGGCGCGCCCGATGATGCGATGGCGGGTGACCTGATCCTTGCCCACGGCGAACATCGCGGGCTGACGCTGCCCGACGGGGCGGCCGATTACCTTGTCCCGCGCACCACCCGCAGCTTTGCCGCGATCGAGGCGCTGGTGGCGACAATTGACCGCATTTCCCTTGAACGCCAGACGCCCGCCACCATGTCTGTGTGGCGCGCTGCGCTGGATGCGCTGCACGGGCCGCAGCAGCAGCGCCTGCTCTAACCCTTGGCGAGTTGCATCGCCGGGCATTTGGTGGGAATGTGAAGGGCGATGTTTGAGCGTTTGATCAGCTATCTGGATTCCGTGCGCGCCCGCGATCCCGCGCCGCGTTCGCGCTGGGAAATCCTGCTTTATCCCGGGGTGCTGGCGCTGGGCCTGCACCGGGTGGCGCACTGGTTGTTTGAAGCGCGGCTGTATTTCCTTGCGCGGTTTGTGAATCATTTTGCGCGGCTGCTGACCGCCATCGACATCCATCCCGGCGCGACCATCGGTAAAAATTTCTTTATCGACCATGGCTTTACCGTGATCGGCGAAACGGTGGAGATCGGCGACAATGTGACGATCTACCAATGCGTGACGCTGGGCGGCACCAACCCTGCCAATGGCAAGGGCGGCAAGCGTCACCCGACGCTTCAGGACAATGTCATCATCGGTTCGGGCGCGCAGATCATCGGCCCGATCGTGGTGGGCGAACGCGCCCGCGTTGGCGCAAATGCGGTGGTAACCGACGATGTGCCCGCAGGCGCGACGATGGTCGGCCTGAAGGCGCGTTCGACGCTGGTCCCGGCCGAGGAATGGCTGCGCGAATTCATCCCCTATGGCACGCCTTGCGATGATCCCCCTTGCGACGAACAGGGCCGCCCCAGCCGCGACTGCATTGAAAAGCTGGAGGCGGAAATCGCCGCGATGCGCGATGACATGGCGGTAATGAAAGCGTTGCTGGCGGAACGTGATGCCGCGCAGCCTGCGGCGGTCAAGCTTCGCAAGAACGGCACCAAGGATTGACCGGAGAGGCCGCTTGAAAACCAGTATGCAGACAGCTGGCGGCGCCGGACAGGTGCTTCCCTTTCCCGGGCGTGGCGCGGATCAGGTCGGCTTCGAACGGCCCGAATTGATGCGCATCCTCGATCTGTATGGCCGGATGGTCGCGGCGGGCGAGTGGCGCGATTACGCGATGGATTTCACCCGGCAGGCAGCCACCTTCGCTGCCTTCCGCCGCGCCGCCGAACGCCCGCAAGCCCGGATCGAAAAGTGCCCGGCCTTGCGCGGCAAGCAGGGCATGTGGACGCTGTTCGGCGAACACGGGCAGGTGCTGAAACGCGGCCATGATCTGGCAAATGTGCTCGCCCCGATGGAACGGCGGCTGCTGAAGGCAGTGGAGGAATAGGCGCTCAGGCCGGGCTGGCAGCGCTGCCCGGCACGAAGCCTGTTTCTTCGGTCGCGGGCAGTATTGCCTGCAGGCCCGGCGGTAGCAACGTCACTACCACGCGCCGGATCGGCTGCCAGAACGCCGAAAGGCTGAGCAACGCCGATCCGATCACCAGCGCCGTCAGCGCGAAGTTCAGCTCGACCGCGCCGAATTCCCGGAACAGGAAGGTCAGCGCGAACAGCACATAGGCCAGCGCTGAAACCAGCAATGCGCGCCGGTCAGTCGCCAGCGCGACAAGGCCGAAGGCGATATAGACACCCAGCACCCCGAGCGCTGCCCCGATGCCGGGATTGTCGCCTCCAGTCACGCCTAACAGTGCAAATATAGGGTGCGCGATCATAGGCGCGGCGGTCAGATGCAGCCAGAAGGCGACGTCGGAGCGGCGGGTGGTGCGCGCCCGGTCGGACATGTCCCAGCGCATCGCGAAGGCGAACACGCCGAGGCCCGCAGCCAGCACGAGCAGCAGCATCACGGTGTTGTCGATATCGTTCGGCCCGATTGCTGCGGTGACCAGCGCCAGCGCCATGCCAGCTATTGCCGCGGAACCTGCCGCCACCGTGATCGGCACCATGAAGCGCCGCCAGTGCAGCCATGCGGCACCTGCCGCCAGCAAGGCCGCGCCTGCAATCAGCACCGCACCCAGCTTGCTTTCGCCACCATCATCGACAGCCAGCATCACGCCGCCCACTGCGGCGGCAAACATACCGCCCACGAAGGCCAGCAGCAGCAGGATCGAAGGCAATGCCATGCGCCGTTTGCGGGTGAAGAATTCGGCCAGCGGCCACGCGGCGGCGGCAACGGCCACGCCTGACAGCAAGATGCCCCATGCGTCATTCACCCGCGATGCGGCCGAGTATTCGTCCAACGCCTTGCCCGAGGGAGCGACCCCGCTGGCGTCAAACAGCACGTTCCAATCGGGTTGGGGTGCAATCAGCCCCGGCAGCGCCTGCCCTATCGCGCCCAGCGCAACCAGCAGGATCACAATCCCGATGCTGACGAAGATATCGTTGAAGGAATTGAGCAGCCGAAAATCTTCTTCCGACGCGTGCGGCAAAGCGCGCATCGCGCTCATATGTGCCCGGAAATTCGCCGCCGCCTCTGCGCTCAATGCGCCTGCGGCGACGGCGGAATTGAGATCTTCGTCGCTATACACCGGGCATCCCCTTGTTTCTCAGGAGGATGAACCCGGTGTCTTAGCTTGTCAATACAGCTCGGGCTTACCCTCGCGCGCTGGCGGGGCCTTCGCCGGTGACCTTCTGCATCGCGCGCAGGATGTTGCCCGATTGCTCGCTGCCCGATTGCGGGGCGATGAGGTTGGTGAAGGAATTGATCTCCTCCCAGCGTGCGGCAAAGCCTTCCAGCGTGCGGTCTTCTTCCGGCAGCCACACGGCGTCGTTCATGACGGTCCACGAGGAGTGATAGCCGCCTGCGCCCGCACCAACGATGGCGTTGGTCGGCGCGTCTTCGCTGACGAGGAACAGCGCGGCAGGCACCACGTTTTCGGGCGCGAACAGCTTGAAGGCTTCTTCCGGGAACAGGTCTTCGGTCATGCGGGTGCCCGCGACCGGCGACAGGGTGTTGCAGCGCACGTTGTACTTCGCGCCTTCGAGTGCGAGCGTCTTGGTGAGGCCCGCCAGACCCAGCTTGGCCGCGCCGTAGTTGGCCTGGCCGAAATTACCGAACAGGCCGGTCGAGGACGCGGTCATCAGAATGCGGCCATAGCCCTGTTCACGCATCAACTCCCAGCACGCCTTGGTGGCGAAGGCCGAGCCGGTGAGGTGGACCTTGACCACGAATTCGAAGTCGGCAGGCTCCATCTTGGCGAAGGTCTTGTCGCGCAGCACGCCGGCGTTGTTGATCAGCACATGGACGCCGCCCCACTTCTGCTTGGCGTCGGCGACCATCTTTTCCATCTGTTCGTATTCGGTGACCGATCCGCCATTGGCGACAGCTTCGCCGCCCATGGCTTCGATTTCGGCGACGACCTGTGCGGCTGCGTCAGACGTGCCGGTGCCATCGCGCGATCCGCCCAGATCGTTGACGACAACCTTGGCGCCGCGGCGCGCGAGTTCCAGTGCATAGGCCTTGCCGAGCCCGCCGCCGGCACCGGTGACGATGGCGACCTTGTCCTTGAAGCTGATGGTCATGCGTGTTCTCCTGTCCTAGCGATGCGGCGCGGTTTACGCCTGCGTAAAGCTGATAAGCGGGCGCTGCGTGGCACTTTCGCAAGGCTCTTGCAATATCCCAACTGTCAGGGGGCGATGCCGTAGGGTCAGTCAGCGCCGCGCCATGCTGAGAGGGCGGGAATCAGGTCCGCAAACGAATCGATCACCACATCTGCGCCCATTTCGTGCGGCGGCTTGTCGCAATATCCATAAGCCGCCGCGATCACCGGAACGCCCGCTGCCTTGGCGGCGCGCACGTCATAGGTGGAATCGCCGATGAACACGAAACGGCCGCTCCCGGTGGCTTTGCGCGCGGCGATAACCGGGTCGGGGTGGGGCTTTGCAAGGAACTGGCCGTCCGGGCCTTTGCCCATGCTGTCGCCGCCGATCACGGTTTCGAACGCGCCGATCAGGTCGAGCTGGGTGAGCACCGAGCGGGCGAAGGCTTCGAACTTGTTGGTGACCACCGCCATGCGGATGCCTGCATCGGCCAGTTCCGCCAGCACTTCGCGCACCTGGGGATAGGGGGCGGTATGGACGGCGTTGTGCTGTTCGTAATAGCCCAGCATCGCCTTGTAGAGCCGCTTGAATTCGTCCTCCGGCACGCCGCCTTGTGCGTCCAGCGCGCGGGCCAGCATGATCTTGGCCCCGCCGCCGATCAGGTCTTTCGAACTTTCCACCGACACTTCGGCAAAACCGCCCAATTGCAGCGCATGGTTCACCGCCGCGCCCAGATCGCGGAAGGTATCCAGCAGAGTGCCGTCAAGGTCGAAGCCGATTGCGCCGAAAGGTATGGTAATCATGGCGGCCGAGGTGAAGCAACCCACTTCAAATCGCAAGCAATTGCTGGCAGGCCCAGCTTTCCCTAAGGACAGCGCCATGACCACGACGACACATCCCTTCGCCGCCATCATCCTTGCCGCTGGCAAGGGCACCCGCATGAAAAGCGACACGCACAAGGTGCTGCATAAAATTGCGGGCCGGGCGATGCTCGAACACCTGATGGCGAACGTTGCCGAGCTTGGCCCGGAGCGTCTGGCAGTGGTGGTCGGCGCGGGGCGTGAACAGATCGAGAAGGCGGTGGGAACCCGCGCCGCGACCTGCCTTCAGGAACCGCAGCTTGGCACGGCGCACGCGGTGCAGCAGGCCGAAGGCGCGCTGCCGGATTTCACGGGCGATGTGCTGGTGCTGTATGGCGATGTGCCGTTCGTGAAAGCGAGCACGATGGGCGCGATGCTGTCGCGGCTGCATGGCGATGATGCGCCGGCTGCCGTGGTGCTCGGCTTCGAACCGGCTGACCCGCTCGCCTATGGCCGGGTGATCGCGGATGATGATGGCCGCATCATCAAGATGGTCGAATACAAGG
>JBEQBX010000066.1:0-16466 GCA_041639595.1 Porphyrobacter sp. | reverse complement strand
TGGGCTATGGGCCGGAAGGTGACGACGCGGAAATGTATCTGGGTTCCGACGCGCTGGCGCTCGCGCCGCTGACGCAGCGCATCGCCTATCTCGAAGAAGGCGATTGGGTCGTGCTTCGGCGTGACAGCGCGCAAATCTATGATGCCGACAACAATCCGGTGACGCGCGAAATTCGCGCTTCGGGCGCTTCGGCTGCAGCGGTGGAGAAGGGCAATTATCGCCACTTCATGCAGAAGGAGATTTACGAGCAGCCCACCGTCGTGGCGCAGACGCTTGCCTCCTATCTGCGCCGCTCGGACAATTCGGTGGCTTTGCCGCAGATCGATTTCGATCTGTCTGCCGTGCGCCGCCTGACCATCGTTGCCTGCGGAACGTCGTTCTATGCCGGGATGGTGGCGAAATACTGGTTCGAACAATTCGCCCGCGTTCCGGTCGATATCGATGTCGCATCCGAATTCCGCTACCGCAATCCGGTGCTGGAAGACGGCGGCCTGGCGCTGTTCATTTCGCAAAGCGGCGAAACGGCGGACACACTGGCGGCGCTTCGCCATTGCAAAGCCAACGGGCAGACCATCGGCGTGGTGGTGAATGTGCCGACCAGCACCATGGCGCGCGAAGCCGATCTGCTGCTGCCGACCCACGCCGGTCCGGAAATCGGCGTCGCGTCCACCAAGGCATTTACCTGCCAGCTTGCCGTGCTTGCGGCGCTTGCGGCGCATATGGCTGTGAGGAAGGGGCGCCTGTCGCTGGATGAGGAGGCCGAAATCGTCCGCCACCTGCTGGAAGCGCCCGCTGCGCTTAATGCGGCACTTGAGCATGATGACGATATTGCTGCCATGGCACACCTTGTCGCGCCAGCCCGAGATGTGCTGTATCTGGGCCGCGGTCAGGATTACCCGCTAGCGCTCGAAGGTGCGCTCAAGCTAAAGGAAATCAGCTATATTCACGCGGAAGGTTACGCAGCGGGCGAGATGAAGCACGGCCCGATCGCGCTGATCGACGAAGCGGTGCCGGTGGTAGTGATCGCGCCTTCGGGGCCGCTGTTTGAAAAGACCGTCTCCAATATGGAAGAAGTGCGCGCGCGGGGCGGGCAGGTGGTGCTGATTTCTGATGCTGAGGGTATTGCAAAGGCGGGCGAAGGCTGCATCGCCACGATCGAAATGCCGGTGGTTCATCCCTTGATCGTGCCGCTGGTGTATGCCGTCCCAGTGCAGTTGCTGGCCTATCACGTGGCCGTGGTGAAGGGCACCGACGTCGATCAACCGCGCAATCTGGCCAAGTCGGTGACAGTGGAATAGGTGCGGCGCGGGATCGCACCGCGCTTAACTATGTTCGGCAAGGTTTAAAGCCCTGTGGCTTTACCACAATCTAACCATTACGCATTATCAACGCGTTGTGGCCAAGACCGTCCTCTCTCCTGCGCCGACGCTGCCTGCTGAACTGCCGATCGCCGATGTTCTTGGCCTGTCGCGCAATCCGGTGTTCGATCCGACGCGACTGCGCGGCGATGACCATGCCGAATTGGTCAGCACGACCCGCAACCGATTACTCGCCAATGCATTGGCGGCCGCCTATGTCGTTTCGGTATTCGCACCGTTGATTGGACTGGCGATTGTCGGACCATGGGCCATTTTGCTGTGCTTCATACTTTTGAAAGCGCGCCGCACTGATCTGCTGCTGGTCGAACCCGGCTTCCGGGCCGGGCTGGCAACACTGGCGCGCAGGCAAAATATCAACTCCGTCGCCGCCGGTTCGTGCTGGGTGAGCGCGTTGCTGGCTTTCCCGCTTCTGGGCGGCGAGACACAGGCGATCACGTTGCTGCTGATCATTCTGACGCTGATGACCGCGTCGACGTTTGTGTTCTCCACTTCGCCCCTGAGCGTCCTGATTTACATCGCGATCCTTGGTCTTGGCGCAGCGCTTTCGCTGGGGCTGGAAGGTCAATTGCAGGCAATGGGCGGGGTAATCCTGTTCACCATCGCCAGCCTGGTCGCCACTGTGCAGGTGCGGATGGTCTTCCTCAAAGCGCGGCTTGCCGAAGCCGCAGTGGCTGAGAAGGAAGAAGTCGTCTCGCTGCTGCTGCGTGAATTCGAGGAGAATGAAGCCGATTGGCTGTGGGAGATCGACCCCGCGCGCAGGCTGCGTGCCGTCAGCCCGCGTTTCGCCTTCGCGCTGGGCCGGTCGCAAGCGGACATTGAGGGGCAACCGCTGCTGGAAATGGTGGCCGGCAGCAAGTGGGCGAACGGACAATTCCCGCCCAGCCTCCATGATCTGGCCGAACGGCTCAAGAACCGTGAAAATTTCTCCAACATGCTGGTGCAGGTGTTCATCCTTGGCGAGGAACGCTGGTGGGAGCTGTCCGGAACGCCGATCCGCGACGAACAAGGGCGTTTCACCGGCTTTCGCGGGGTCGGATCAGACGTGACAGAGGCGCGTATTTCGTCGGAGAAAATCGCCTACCTTGCGCGGTATGACACGCTGACCCAGCTGCCAAACCGTTTGCAACTTACCGAAGCCTTGGGCGAGGCCCTGCGTTATGCCGTGCAGTGGCGCACGCGGTGCGCGCTGCTCATGGTGGACCTCGACCGGTTCAAGTCCGTCAACGATTCGCTGGGCCACATGACCGGCGACAAACTTTTGGCGCAGGTTTCTGCGCGGCTGCAGTCGCTGATGGGCGACAACCAGCTGTGCGGACGCTTGGGCGGTGACGAATTTGCAATCGTCATCCGTGACGCCAGCACGCCCGGGGCGGTGCGCGATCTGGCTCAGCGGGTGATCGAGCGGCTGTCAGAACCCTATCAGGTGGATCACCATACCTTATACGTGGGGGCCAGCGTCGGCTCTGCCGAAGGGCCCCGCGATGGTTCAAGCGTTGAAGAGATGATGCGCAACGCCGACCTTGCGCTGTACCGCGCCAAGGATGGCGGCGGGGCTGAACATTGCCTGTTCGAACCGATGCTCCACGCGTCGGCCGAAGAACGCCGCCAGCTTGAAATGGCGCTCCGCAAGGCGCTGGGGCGCGATGAAATGCTGCTGCATTATCAGCCCGTGGTCGATGCTGCGACCGAAAGCGTGGTCAGCTTCGAGGCGCTGATACGTTGGAACAGTGCCGAACACGGCTTCGTCAGCCCCGGTAAGTTCATCCCGCTCGCCGAGGAAACCCGGCTGATCGTGCCGATCGGTAAATGGGTGATGCGCAAGGCGTGCGAAGAGGCGCGCAACTGGCCCGAACACGTCAAGGTCAACGTCAACGTCTCGCCCGAACAGCTATTGGAGCCCGGCTTCCACGAAGACGTTGTGCGGGTGCTCGCTGCCACCGGGCTGCGGCCCGAACGGCTCGAAATTGAAGTGACCGAAAGCATATTTCTGCGCGATGCGAGCGTGGCGCGTAATGCGCTGGAACAGGTCATGGCGCTTGGCTGTTCGGTGGCGCTTGATGACTTCGGCACCGGCTATTCCTCGCTCGGCTATCTACGCAAGCTGAAATTCTCGACGATCAAGGTGGACCGCACCTTCGTGCAAGGCGCCGCGCAGGGCAGCGCCGAAAGCCTCGCAATCATCAATGCCGTGGTGGCGATGGCGCGGAGCCTTAAGATGACCACCACTGCCGAAGGCGTTGAGACCAGCGAGGAGGCGGAATTGATCCGCAAACTCGGCTGCGACAAAATTCAGGGGTTCTATTTCGGGCGCCCAATGACCGCGGATGATTCACGCGGCCTATTCTCCCTGATGCAGGCGCGCCGCGCCTAACCCGACGGGTCAGGCCGTGGCGAAGCTCGACAGGATGCTCTGGAACAGCCGCCGCCCATCCGCACCGCCAAGCGACGCAACCGCGACCGGTTCGATCGCACGTTCGGGGTGCGGCATCATGCCGAGCACCCGGCCATTGGCACTGAGCACGCCAGCGATGTCGCGCGCTGATCCGTTGCAGCCTTCGGCATAGCGGAACGCAACGCGCCCCTCACCCTCAAGCCGGTCAAGCGTCTCGCCATCGGCATAAAAATTACCGTCATGATGGGCGACCGGAATGCGGATCGTTTCACCAGCGGCATAGGCTGCGGTAAACGGCGAAGCTGTGTTTTCCACCGTAAGCGCGACGGTCCGGCAGACGAACCGCTGGCCCGCATTGCGCAGCAACGCTCCGGGTAGCAGGCGCGCTTCGGTGAGGACTTGAAAGCCGTTGCATACGCCCAGCACCGGCACGCCCCGCTCTGCCGCGGACACCACCGCGCGCATGATCGGACTGGTCGCTGCCATCGCGCCGGACCGCAAATAATCGCCATACGAAAACCCGCCTGGCAGAGCGATCAGATCAAGGCCCGATGGCAAATCGGCATCGCCGTGCCAAACCCGGATGGCCGGCTGACCGGACACGGCCTCAAGCGCCGTTGCCATGTCCCGGTCGCAGTTCGAGCCGGGGAAGGTGATGACCGCCGCCCGGAACGCCATCAGCCCACCGCTCCTGTTTCAATCGAGAAGCTTTCGATCACAGTGTTAGCGAGCAGCTTTTCGCACATCGCGTTGATTGTGGCTTGGTCGGTGCCATCGGCCACATCGAGTTCGATCAGGCGGCCAACGCGGACATCGGCGACGCCTTCGAAGCCGAGTCCTTCAAGTGCATGGTGCACCGCACGACCCTGCGGATCGAGCACGCCGGGCTTCAATCGGACGAGGACGCGCACTTGCATGGCCGGATGCTCCATTATCCCGAGGATCGGCACTGCGCCGATGCGGGGCCGATATAGCGTGCCGCCGCGCAGGCGCAATCGCCCTGATTGGCTTCTGCACGACGGCTTGGCAGCTTTCGCCGCTTTTCATTCCGCCGTTGCGGCCACGGCTGACGCTTCAGGCAGCACCACGAATTCCACCGCACCGCCGGGGACGAGATATCTCAGCGCCGTCCGGTGAATATCTTCTGGTGTGATCGCTGCCATGATCGCAGGCGCGGCGACAAAGCGGGCAAGCCGCTGCGGCTCGCTCTGTGCTCGTGCGGCAAGACCGATCCAGCCGCCCAGATCCTTCAGAATATTACCATATTCTTCAAGATAGGGCTTGCGCGCCCGTGCGATCACATCGGCATCCAGTGGGGCGCTGCGCAGGTCAGCAATCAGGCTCTCCAGCGCCGCGCGGCTCGCTGCCACCTGATCGGCTGCAACCGAAGCGCCGATGATGAAACTGCCGTAGCCGGGGTAATAGTGGCTCGGCTGCGATGCGGCCGAGGGGGAATAGGCCTGGCCCAACCGCTCGCGCAGCCGGTCGGTGAGTTCCAGCCTGACGATGCGCGACAGCAAATCCAGCCGGAGCGTCTCGCCAAGATCGCTGTCGTCGGTGGTGGGCCATTGCCATTGCAGCAACGCCTGATCAGGCTCGCCTTTGTGGGTCAGCACACGCTCGCCCCGCGCGGCGGTGAAGCGTCGGGTGCGGTTTTCCGTGCGCAGATTGAACGCAGCTTCGCGGGGGGGAACCGCGCCCAGCGTTGCGGCCACGGCGGCGATGGCGGCGTCCTCATCAAGATCGCCCGCCAGCGCGATTTCAATGGCGCCGCGTGCCAGCCGGTCGCCGATTGCGGCGCGCAAGGCTTCGTAGTCGAGCGCGAAGAACGCCGCTTTGGGTTGCAGGCTGAAGCGCGGATCATTGTCCGAGATTATTGCGCCGCTTGCCGCGCCGAGCGCCCTTCCGGGTGTGGAATCGAGCGTGTTGAAGAAGTTGTCGATGTTCTTGCGGAACCGTTCGACCCCTTCGTGCCGGTAGCCCGGATCGGTCAATGTCGCGGCAAGCACCTGCATCTGCAGTAGCAGATCGCGCGGGGTGGTTGTGCCGCCGCTGGTGAAGGCATCGGTATCACCCGACAATCCGAAACTGACGCTGCGCCCGGCGAGCACGCTCGACAGCTCATCCTGGCTATGCTTGCCGAGGCCACCAGATGCGAGCGCACTGGCAAGATAGGTGCGCAGCGGCGCGTCGGCGGTGTTCATCAAATCGCCGCCATCGACCGCCATTGAAAAGGCAACGCGATCCTTGCGCACGTCGGTTGCCCTCAATGTCAGGCGCACGCCATTGGCAAAGCGGATGGTGCGCAGGGCGAGGCGCGGCTCCACCATGTCGGACACTACGGTGCCCGGCGTGCCGAAGTCGCTATAGCCAAACGCCAGCGGGCCGGTATCGACCGGGGCGGCGACGGGCAGCGCCATCGCATCGGCAAAGGCGCGGCGCAAAGCAGCCTTGCCGCCTTCTGGCGCGATACGACCTTCAAAACGGATCAGCGGTTCTTCCAGCGGTGCGGCATCGGCGAGCACGGCTTGCCACACGGCGTCCGGGGTGATTTCGGGTGTCAGCCGCGTGAATTCGGCAAGGGCCCATTCAGGCGTAGTCGGCACGCGCTGATCGCTGACCAGCGCCAACGCCGCGCCGACAAAGGCGGCATTGCTGCGGGTGTCGGCTGCCTTGACCGCGTTCTCCAATCCGGTGCGGATATTGGCGAGTTGTTCATCAAGTTCGGCCTGCGTGAATCCATGGCTGAGCGCCTGATGTACCTCACGCGTTGCGGCGATCACGCCCTTCGTCCATTCGCCATCGGCGCTGTTGACCGAAAGACTGGTGATGCGCGCGTCTTCGAAGATGTCGCCCGAACCGAAGCTCGCGCCGCGGAACGGTGCGTCTGCCCCGCGGGCGAGGCGCGCAAGCCGCCGGTTGATGATGGCATAGCCGATCCCGCGCAATGATGCAGCGTGGCGGCTGGCGACGGTGTCGCGTTCGTCGCGCCACGCGGCAAGACGGCTGATCGTGACGCTTTCGGCCAAGGCGGGATCGATATGGATATCGGTCAGACCCTTACGGTCGACGTCGATTGGCCCGGCTGTCGGTTTGGCAGGCGCGGGGGAGGGTTTCCAGTCGGCAAAGCGGACGCGGATCGCTGCTTCGACCCTGTCCACCGGATAGTCGCCCACCACTACCAGCACTGTGTTTGCGGGCGTGTAGGTGCGGCTGTAGAGCGCCCTGATCTGCGCGGCCGTGGCGCTGTCCAGCACCTCCAGTGTGCCGATCGGCAGGCGGTTGGCGTAACGCGCTCCGGGGGCAAGGAAGGCGGCGTTATCTTCGTAATTGCGCGAGGCAAAGCCTGCCCGGTCGCGCCTTTCGGCAAGGATCACTCCGCGCTCACGTGCCACGGCGTCTTGCGAAATGGTCAACTCGCTCGCGGTTTCGCGCATCAGCATCAGCGCCGTGCCCAGCAGCGCATCATCATTGCGCGGCAGGTTGAGCATATAGGTGATCGCGTCGAAGCCGGTTGATGCATTGGTGTCCGCGCCGAACGCCAGCCCTTCGCGTTCCAGCAGCTTGATCATCTCGCCTTCGGCAACGCCCGTCGATCCGTTGAAAGCCATGTGCTCGAGATAGTGGGACAAGCCGCGCTCGGTATCGGTTTCCTCCAGCGCGCCCGACGCGATCCGCATCCGCACCAGCGCCGTTCCCGCAGGCGTGGCGTTGCGGCGAATGATGTAGCGCATCCCGTTGTCCAGCCGACCAAAAGTGTAGCCCGGATCAACCGGCAGGTCGCTCGCTTCGAATGGCCAGATCGGATCAGGAGCCGCTGGTGCAGCCGGTCCCGGCGCGGCAGGCTGGTCCTGCGCGGAAAGGGCCGTGGTCGCCACGAGCGGGGACAGCGCCAGCACAAGACCGGCAGCAAAGGGGAACTTGCGCAAGTATGTCAGGGCAACTCTCGATATGATTGCCAGAGTACCGAGAGTAGCGGTTGAAACAGCGCTGTCAGCTATTTCTTGAGCGCCTTACTTTTTCAGTGGTGGCGGGCCGCGCAGGCGCGAGCGGGCGTGCGACAGGTCGAATACTTCGCCCGGACCATTATCTTCGCCGTTCAGCAGGCCAAGGCGGCGCGCGACTTCGCGGTAGGCTTCTTCCTCGCCGCCGAGATCGCGGCGGAACCGGTCCTTGTCGAGCTTTTCGCCGGTCGTCATATCCCACAGACGGCAGCCATCGGGGCTGATTTCGTCGGCAAGGATCACACGGCTGTAATCGCCGTCGTAAAGTCGACCGAATTCCAGCTTGAAGTCCACCAGCCGGATATCGATCGCGGCAAACATGCCGCACATGAAATCATTGATGCGGATCGCCATCGAGGAAATGTCGTGCATCTCCTCGTTCGTGGCCCAGTTGAAGCAGGCGATGTGTTCTTCGGCGATCAGCGGATCGCCCAGCGCATCATCCTTGTAATAATATTCGATCAGGGTGTGCGGCAGCGGCTCACCTTCCTCGATCCCCAGACGCTTGCTGATCGAGCCAGCCGCGACATTGCGCACCACCACTTCGATCGGAATGATTTCAACCTGACGGATCAACTGTTCGCGCATGTTGAGGCGGCGGATGAAGTGGGTCGGGATGCCGATATGGGCGAGGCGGGTGAAGACGTGTTCGCTGATGCGATTATTGATCACGCCCTTGCCGTTGATGGTGCCCTTCTTCTCGGCGTTGAAGGCGGTCGCATCATCCTTGAAATACTGGATAAGCGTGCCCGGCTCAGGCCCTTCGTAAAGGATCTTGGCCTTGCCTTCGTAAAGTTTGGTGCGGCGGGACATCAGGTCGGCACTCCCAGCTCGGCTCAGGCCGTTAGCGAATGGTGCCCGGGGGCGGATTTGAACCACCGACACGCGGATTTTCAATCCGCTGCTCTACCCCTGAGCTACCCGGGCATTCGCTGCGAGCGACGGGGGAAAAGCCATGTGGCTGCCCCGGCGAGCAAATGAGAGCGGCCCTATGGCGAAGGCCGCGGGGGTTGGCAAGGGGGTTTTATTTTCCCTTGCCGCCTTTCTTTGCCAAGGTTCAATCCTGATCGCGCCAGTCTTCGCGCGCGACGTCCTCCGGGTCGGCTGGCGGGCCGGGCACGGCATAGGAATCCGAGAACCATCGCGCCAAGTCACGGTCGCGGCAGCGCGATGAACAGAAGGGCGCGTGTTCGGGGCGGCGCGGTTTGCGGCAGATCGGGCAGGGTTTGGAAGACATCGTCATGCTGAAACTAGCTGGGCATGGGCAGCCTCGATGGCAACCCCCGGATCAGTCTCCACTCGCACTTCACGTGCTGTGCGGCGGAAAAGTTCAGCGAGCCAATCGGGTTTAAGCTTCGCCTTGAGAGCTGGGTGGACGGACATCAGCAGGACGCGGCCTGAACCGTCAGCAGCCAGTTCCGCCCGGCGCAGCGCCATGCGTGCCGCCATACCGAGGCGGTGGCTTGCGAATCGGTGCAGCAGAGAGGGACCTTCAAGCCGCGCGGCCAGCTGGACGAAACCGAAGCCGTTCATCGCCGTGCGTTCATGCGGCCAGTGATCGAGAGCCGCGCCCAGGGCTTCGTCGACGATCCGGCGGTCTGCTTTGGCGGCAAGGGTGGGAAAGTCGATCCCGATATTTCCCGCAAGGTCGAACCACGCGAGCGCTCTTGCAATGGCCGGCACAGCGGCAAGCGCCACCTCGCGCGGGGAGCCAATGCCGTCGATATCGATGACCGTCATGGCGGGGGTGGTGCTGATCAGGATTTCGCCGCGCGGAAAATCGAGACTGGCCGAAGATGCCGCGTGCCAGACATCTTCCCACAGCCCGGCCGGAAACTGGCGCACCACCTTGCCAATGAGGTGAGGCACGGTGCCTGCGGGGGCGGCATTATCCGCAACCCGTGCCTGCGCGCGCTTCAGCCGCCCCCGCTCGGCAAGCGCGGTTCGGGTAATGACGAGGTTCAGCCTCTGCCCCTCGCTCACGCCGTGCGGAAGGTGATCGACCAATGCCTCATGACCGCCGTCCAGCAGTGCGACTCCGCGATGCGTGCCCTTGAGCTTGGCGGTAAGTCTGCCGCTGACGCGCGTGCCGGATGATAATTCACCGGGCCAGCCAATTTTCGCGGCAAGCACCTGTTCGTTGTCGACCAGCAGGGCGCGGGTTTCGGCGATGCCTTCCTCGATCAGCCACTCAGCCAATGGCAAATCCTGCCGCCTTCAGCAGCGCCCGCGTGTCGTAAAGCGGCAGGCCCATGACCCCCGAATGGCTGCCCCTGATCCATTGGATCAAGCCTTCGGCTGCGCCCTGAATGGCATATCCGCCCGCCTTGCCGCGCCAATCGCCGCCGGCGATATAGGCTTCGATTTCTTCGCGCGAGAGGCGCTTGAAGCACACTGCAGTCTCATCGAGCCGTTCCCGCAAATCCCCGTCGGGGGAGCGCAAAACCACGCTTGAGAGCACCTGATGGCGCCGCCCGCTGATCAGTTCAAGGCAGGCACGCGCCTCTGCTTCGGATTCGGTCTTGGGGAGGATTCGCCGCCCGACCGCCACGACTGTGTCTCCGGCCAGCACGAAACCCGGCGCAGTCACAGCCAGGGCCTTTTCGCGTCCCATACGCAAGGCATAGGCGCGGGGCAGTTCGCCCTTCAGCGGGGTTTCGTCGATATCGGCAGGTGTGACCGCATCAGGCGAAAGCCCGAGCCGTGCGAGCAATTCGCGCCGCCGCGGCGAAGCCGATGCCAGCGTCAGATGAAACGAGCCCATCAGGGCTGCTGCGCAATTATTGCGGGCCGGGGCCGCCGCGACCCGGCATGAAGCGATAGGTAATGCGCGCCTTGGTCAGGTCATACGGCGTCAGTTCGCACAGCACTTCGTCACCCACCAGCACGCGGATGCGGTTCTTGCGCATCTTGCCCGCGGTGTGGCCCAGCACTTCATGGCCGTTTTCAAGCTCCACCCGGAACATCGCATTGGGCAGCAACTCAACCACGCGCCCGCGCATTTCGAGGAGTTCTTCCTTGGCCATGAAATTCCTTTGTCTCTGTTGTGTGTATCTGTGGCGGCGCACAATACGCCGGTCGATGTGCGGCTGCGCTTTAGCGATGCGGGAACCAAAAGGGAAGGCTCGTGCGTTAGGGGCATGATCGACAGGCCCACGCGCAGGCTCTGTTCAGGTGATGCAAGCCATCTGCCTGATCGGATTCTGCGTCATCCAGTGGGTGTGAGGGGACGGTAACAAGCCGCCCCGACTAAGAAAATGCAATCAAAGGGACCACATGAACCTCTCTCCGCTTCACCGCGCGAACTTGCGCGCCGGCACCTGCGTCCTTGCCCTGTGTCTTGCTGTGCCGCTGGCCGCCGGAACCGGCGAAACCGTGCAGCCGCAGCCCGAAGTTCCGGCTCGCACAGCGGAGGAAGAGCCTGATACCGCCAGCGATACTGCTGCGACAGGTAACGAGATCATCGTCCGTTCGGGGCGGCTGCGTGGTCAGCTGTTCGTTGATCAGGCCCCGCTGCTGCAACTGGACGAAACCGCGATTGCATCGGAAGGTGTCACCTCGATCACCGATCTGATCGCGCAGATCAGCGCGCGCACCGGATCGGCGCGCGGGCGCGGCGGCGGCGGGCCGGTGATCCTGGTAAACGGCATTCGCATCGGGTCTTTCCGCGAATTCGCCAACTACCCTCCCGAAGCCTTGGCCCGGGTCGAAGTGTTCCCCGAAGAAGTGGCCCAACGCTTCGGCTTTCCGCCTGATCGCCGGGTCATCAACCTGATCCTCAAGGATAACTATTCGAACAGACAGGTCGATCTGGAATTCGAGGCGCCATCGCGCGGCGGCTATAGTCGCAACGAACAGCAGCTCGGCATACTAAAGATCGCCGATGGCGGCCGGATCAACGCGAGCATCCGGGTGGAGGATACCACGCTCCTGTCAGAAGCGGAGCGGGACATTCCGCAGACGCCGGGTTCGGTCTCTCAAGTCACGGGCGATCCCGATCAGGCTCGTTTCCGCAGCCTGCTGGCCGACACCTTCGGTCTGGATGCGAACCTGTCCTGGGCCAAGGCCATCGTCAGCAGCGGCACTTCTTTAAGCGCCAATATCAATTTTGCGCGCGATGAAAGCCGCAGTCTCGACGGGCTCAACACAGTGCTGCTGACCGGGCCGACCGGCGCGAGCGCGGTGCGCACTTTTGGCGAGGAAACGCCGCTTGCCCGGCGGACCTCCAACGATACGCTGTCGGCGGCGGGATCGATCACCAGGCCGGTCAATGCTTTCCGTCTGACCAGCACCTTCGATACCTCGCTCGCCGAAAGCGAGACGGCGATCGACCGGCGGCTGGATAACACCCAGCTTCAGGCGTTTCGCAATCAGGCGTTGGCTGGCACGCTGGCGATAAACGGCGACCTGCCGGGCGACACCGGCAATGGCTTTGATGTCGCCCGCAGCCAATCGATCACTGGCCGTTCGCTAACCACGCTGGAAGGCGGCCTTGGCGATCTTCCTGCGGGCGAAGTGCGTGCGACTTTCGATGTCGGTCTGGACTGGCAACGGATCGAAAGCGCTGACACCCGATCTGCGCAAGATGTCGCGCTGACTCGCCGCAACCTGTCCACCGGAGCCAACTTGGTGGTGCCGCTGACCAGCAGCCGCGAGGAATTCGCCGATGCGCTGGGCAGTTTCACGCTCAATCTTCAGGCGGGGATCGAGGATCTCAGCGACTTCGGCTTGCTGGGGGACTGGAACGCGGGCCTGACCTGGCAGCCGTTTGACGGCTTGGACCTGTCGGCGACCTATATCTGGCGCGAAGTGGCGCCGGGTCTGGGCGCGCTTGGCAATCCGCAGATCGTCAACCTTAACGTTCCGGTCTTCGATCTGGTGCGCGGCGAAACTGTGCTGGCGGATGTCACGTCCGGCGGTAATCCGGGCCTTCCAGCCGAAACCCAGCGCGACTGGAAGTTCTCCGCCAACTGGGAGCTGCCTTTCTGGGAAAATTCACGGTTCCAGGTGGATTATATCCGCAACCGGTCGGACAATGTGGTGAGCGCATTCCCGCAGATCACTTCCGATATCGAAGCCGCCTTTCCCGGGCGCGTAACCCGCGCTGCACCTGTCAACCCGGGTGAAGTCGGCCGCTTGATTGCGGTCGACCGGCGTCCAGTCAGCTTTGCCGAAACGCGCGCCAACCGGGTGCAGTTCACCTTGTCGACCAATGGTTCGATCGGTGCGCCTGCCGGCGGCGGCTTTGGCGGAGCGGGCGGCGGACGTTTCGGAGGCAGCGGAGGCAGCGCTCCGCCGGCCGCCACGGCGCAGCCGGCTGCGCCCACGACAGGTGCCTTTGGCGGCGCGCCAACACCTGAACAGCGCGCCCAATTCATGGCCTTCCGCACGCGCCTGTGCGCTGACGATGGCTTGGCGTTTCTTGAAAAGCTGGTCGCGGCCATCGACAGCGGCGCGGATATTTCGGCCGAGTTCCCGGGCATCGATCCGGCACGGCTGGCTCCGATGCTGGCCCGCCTGCGCGGCGCGGACGGGAAGGTCGATATGACCCGACTGGCAGGTTTCCGCACCCGCATCTGCAGCTTCGATCCGGCGATGATGGGCGGCGCCCCTGCTGGTGCAGCAGCTCCGGCAGGCGGCGCTCCGGCTGGTGTGCCGCCGCAACTCGCCGCGTTCCGGGAACGCGCCTGCGGCCCCGACGGCACCTCTGCCATCGCGGCACTGGTCGCCAAGATTGACCGCGGCGAAGATGTCTCCGCTGAACTTCCCGGCGTCGACCCCGCCTTCATCAAGATGGCCTTGGACCGCTCACGCGCACCAGACGGCACCATTCCCCCCGAAGCGCTGGCGCAGTTCCAGCAGCGGTTCTGTGCAATGGCTCCGCCCGCTGGCGGGGCACCTGCGGCAGGGGGCGCTGCACCCGGTGGAGGCGGTGCACCTGCAGGCGGGCCTGCGTTCAATCCGCTCGCGCAGCGCAGCTTCCAGGGCTGGCGCTATTTCGCCAACCTGACCCACACCATCGAACTGGATAATCAGATCCTGATCGCTTCCGGCCTTGCCCCGCTGGACCAGCTGGATGGTCAGGCAACCGGCGCCTTTGGACTGCCGCGCCATTCGAGCAGGCTGGAAGCAGGCCTGTTCGGCAAGGGCGTGGGCTTCCGCCTTTCCGGCATTTACACCGGCGAAACCCGGCTGGACGGCGCGGCAGGCACGACCGATCTGTTCTTCGACGATATCGTCACCTTCAACCTGCGGGTGTTTGCAAATATGGGCGAAGTCACCGGCAAGAATGAAGGGTTCCTCAAGGACTTCCGGGTCAGCCTTGTCGCCGACAATCTGCTCGACGCCCAGCGAAGGGTGCGGGATTCGGCTGGCAATACGCCGATCAACTATCAACCCTTCGTGATCGATCCGCTGGGGCTGTATCTGGGTTTTGATCTGAGAAAATTGTTTTAAGGGCGCTCCTGGGCGGCCGCTTCAGCGTGTCTTAAGCGGCCGCCTCGGCCAAGGCCTCGGCACAGGCAAATCCGCTCGCCCAAGCCCATTGGAAGTTGTAGCCGCCCAGCCAGCCGGTGACATCCACCGCCTCGCCGATCGCATAGAGGCCGGGCACCTTGGCGGCTTCCATCGTACGCGATGACAGTTCGGCGGTGGCGATGCCGCCTGCGGTGACTTCGGCCTTGGCCAGCCCCTCGGTACCATTCGGAGCGAAGCGCCAGTCTGCAAGCTGTGCCTGTACGCTGCGCAGGTCCTTGTCGGACAGATTGCCCAATTCGCGCTCCATCGCCAGCCGGTCTGCCAGCGCATCGGCAAGGCGGGCGGGCAGGCGTTCGCGCAGCAAGGTGCGCAGATGCGCACGTGGGCGGTCACGCTTCGCCTCGATCAGCCAGTCGGTTGATGCATCGGGCAGGAATGTGATGCCAACCGGCTCTCCATGCCGCCAATAGGACGAAACTTGCAGGATCGCCGGGCCCGACAGCCCCTTGTGCGTGAATAGCGCAGCTTCGGCGAATTCGGCTTTGTGCTTGCCCGATCCGGCCCGTGCCCGCACAGGTGCGGCAACGCCCGACAAATCGCGGAACAGCGCATCTTCTCCTCCCAGCGTCAGCGGGACGAGGGCGGGACGGGGCTCGACCACTTTCAGGCCAAATTGCCGCGCCAGACGATAGGCAAAATCGCTCGCACCCATCTTCGGGATCGACGGGCCTCCGGTGGCGATCACAAGCGCGGGCGCGCGCCAGACGTGGCCATCGGCAGCGGTGACGGTGAAGTTGCCATCCGCTCCGCGCATTACATGGGCCACATCGACACCGCAGTTCAGCGTGACCCGGTCAGGCGGGCATTCGTCCAGTAGCATCGCCACGATCTGTTTGGCCGAACCGTCGCAGAACAATTGCCCCAAAGTCTTTTCATGCCACGCTATGCCGTAACGATCGACCAGCGCGATAAAGTCAGCCGCGGTATATCGCGCCAGCGCGCTCTTGGCGAAATGCGGGTTGGCGGAAAGGTAATTGGCTGGCCCTGCGCCGATATTGGTGAAATTGCAGCGACCACCGCCCGAGATCAGGATTTTCTTACCCGGCGCATCGGTCTTTTCCAGCAACGCCACGCGCAGGCCCCGCTGCCCGGCCTGGCCTGCGGCGAACAGCCCGGCTGCGCCGGCGCCAATTATAATGACATCATGATTGTCCACCACGCTGCCGATAGGCGCGCCTGCGGCAATTGCCAATCGCCCCCCACAGTCCCTATCTGCACCCCATGGCCAAGACCCCCGCCGGAACCCCTCACGACCCACGCGGTGCGGAGCGCTTCAACGAGGAGCGCGCCGCCTATACCGTGTCCAGCGCCCAGCCCGATCTGGAAGGCGGCGTGCAGGCTATCCGCGAGACCGTGAAGGTGCTGAAAGCCGTTCCCGGCGTCTACCGGATGCTCGATACCCGCGGCGAGGTGCTGTATGTCGGCAAGGCGCGCAGTCTGAAGGCGCGGGTGGCGAATTACACGCAGATCGCCGGGCTGTCCGGGCGCATTCTGCGGATGATCAGCCAGACCCGCAGCATGGAGATCATCACCACCAATTCCGAAGCCGAGGCGCTGCTGCTGGAAGCGCAACTCATCAAGCGATTCCGCCCGCCGTTCAACGTGCTGCTGCGTGACGACAAGAGCTTTCCCTTCATCCTGCTGCGCGCCGATCACGCCTTTCCGCGCATCCAGAAGCATCGCGGCGCGCGGCGGGCCAAGGGCAATTACTATGGCCCATTTGCCAGCGCTGGCAGCGTCAACACGACGCTGAATGCGCTGCAAAAGCTGTTTCTGCTGCGATCCTGCACCGACAGTTTCTTCAACAATCGTGACCGGCCCTGCCTGCTCTACCAGATCAAGCGCTGTTCGGCGCCTTGCGTCGGGCGGATCGACGAGAGCGGCTATGATGCGCTGGTGCGGCAGGCGAAGGATTTCCTCTCGGGCAAATCGGGCGCGGTGCAGGCCGATCTGGAACGCCAGATGGCCGAGGCTGCGGAAAATCTGCAATTCGAAACAGCGGCGATGCTGCGTGACCGGCTGCGCGCAGCGACCTTCATTCAGGGCTCGCAGGCGATCAACGCCGCCGGGCTGGGCGATGCGGACGTGTTCGCGCTGGCGGCCAAGAACGGGCAGATGAGCGTCCAGTCGTTCTTCATCCGCGGCGGTCAGAAC
>JBEQBX010000065.1:0-16590 GCA_041639595.1 Porphyrobacter sp. | reverse complement strand
TCCCGGCCGATATCGGTAAACAGCAGCGAAGCGACGCCTGCATCTTCGAAACGGCGGGCAAGGTCGGTCACGGGCACGTCGGACACCTCAGCCCAGCCCTCGGTCGCGACCATGCCGTCCTTCGCGTCAACCGCGACGACGATGCCGTTCTCCCACTCGCGGGCCATGTCTTTCACAAACTCAGGGTTCTTGAGCGCGGCGGAGCCCATAACCACCCGCGCCACGCCAAGGTTGAACCAGCTTTCGACCGCCGCTGCATCGCGGATGCCGCCGCCCAGCTGCACGTAGCCCGGAAAGGCCGCGACAATCGCTTCGACCGCCGCACGGTTGCGGCTTTCGCCTGCAAAGCTGCCATCCAGATCAACGACGTGGAGATATTCCGCCCCCGCATCGGCAAAGATCAGCGCCTGTGCGGCGGGATCATCGCCGTAGATCGTGGCGCGATCCATGTCGCCTTCGGCAAGGCGCACGACCTGCCCGCCCTTGAGGTCGATGGCGGGAAATATGATCAAGGATACCACTCCAAAAAACGCCGGAGCGTCGCCAGACCGTAGCCTTGGCTTTTTTCCGGGTGAAACTGCACGCCAATAATATTGTCGCGCGCGACGGCAGCGACCAGCCCTTCGCCATGATCGGTCATCGCTGCGATCATCTGCGGATCGGTGGCCGCGAAGTGATACGAATGGAGGAAGTAGGCCTCGCCCTCCTCGATCACGGCATGGTCACGCGCGTGAGGCAACACTGCGACGTCGTTCCAACCCATGTGCGGCACCTTGATCGCGGGATCGGACGGCGCGATCAGCCGCACCTCGCCCGGGATCCAGCCGAGACCGGGGGTCTCGCCATGCTCCAGCCCGCGGGTCGCAAGCAGCTGCATGCCCACACAAATGCCAAGAAACGGCGCGCCGCCGACGTGCACCCGCTCGGTCATGGCTTCGACCATGTGCGGGATCGCGTGCAGCCCTTCGGCGCAGGTTCTGAAGCTGCCGACACCCGGCAGCACGATCCGGTCAGCCGCGCGCACGACATAGGGATCGGCGGTGACGGTAACGTCCGCCCCCGCGGCTCTCAGCGCGTTATGGACCGAGTGGAGATTGCCTGCGCCATAATCGACCAAGGCAACAACTTCAGACATTGAACGCCTCAAGCCCCTCGAAGGCATAGCGCGGCGTCCATTCGATGATGGTGCAATCCGCCAGTTGGTGCATCATGAACGGGTCGGTCGCCAGCAAACCTTCTGCCTCGGCGCGGCTGGCGGCTTTTACGAAGATCAATCCGCCATCGCGCGGTTCACGCGGGCCCCAAGCGATGAAGTGCCCCGCTTCGTGCCCGGCGTTCAGCCATGCCAGATGATCCGCCAGGACCGCGTCAATCCGATCGATTGGAACGGTGTAGGTCAGCGAGGCGATGAAGATGCTAGCCACCCAGCTGCCCTTTGGTGCTGGGGATCGCACTGCCTTTTCGCAGGTCGCGTTCGACCGCCTGCCGCATCGCGCGGGCGAAACCTTTATACAGGCTCTCGCAGATGTGGTGGTTATTAGTGCCGTAGAGCAGTTCCATGTGCAGCGTGATGCCCGCGCTCTGGCTGACAGAGTGGAACCAGTGCTCGATCAGCTCGGTATCCCATTCACCCAGCTTTTCCTGCGTGAACTTCGCCTTCCACACCAGAAAGGGACGCCCCGAAATGTCGAGCGCCACGCGGCTCAAAGTTTCGTCCATCGGCGAATAGGCCGCGCCATATCGCCCGATCCCCGCCTTGTCGCCCAACGCCTCTGCAATCGCCTGCCCCAGCGCAATCGCCGAATCCTCGGTCGTGTGATGCTGATCGACGTGCAGATCGCCGTCCACCTTCATGCGGATGTCGATCAGCGAATGGCGGCTGAACTGTTCGACCATGTGATCGAGAAAGCCGATCCCGGTGGATACGTCATAGGCGCCCGTCCCGTCCAGATTGACGGCGATGGATATCCCGGTTTCGGTGGTGTTGCGGGTCACCGATCCGGTGCGGGCGAGGGTCTGGTCGGGGGTGCTGGCCATAGCCTCGCGCTATAGTCCGCTGGGCCGCCATGACAAGCATCCGCCGCATGCTCTTGCGATAGCCTGCGAAAGCGGTGAGGTGTTGCGCCAAGGGGCTTGACCAAGGCCGCGTGTCCCTTCACCAATCCGCGGTGATGACCAGCGACACACCCGACAGCCTGATCCCCTATGACGAGATTGTGCAGGAAGCCCTGCGCGCCGTGGTCGGCCGGGTGCTTGGCTCTATCGTCAGTGGCGGCAGCACGCTGCCCGGCACGCACCACTTCTACATCACCTTCAAGACCGGTGCGCCCGGTGTGTCGATCCCGCCGCATCTGCGCGAACGTTTCCCTGATGAAATGACGATCGTTCTCCAGAACAAGTTCTGGGATCTTGAGGTGCTGCCGCACAGCTTTTCGGTCAGTCTCACCTTCAACCAGGTGGCAGCCAAGCTGACGATTCCCTTCGCCGCGATCACCGCTTTCGTCGATCCGGCGGTCGATTTCGGTCTGCAGTTCCAGGCCGCGGTCGATGAGCTGGAACCCGAAGCCCACGATGACGCCGAAAATGACGGTCCAGACACCGATCCCGATGGTTCGAATGTCGTCTCGGTCGATTTCGGACGCAAGAAATAGGCACAGATGGCGCGGGGCAAACGGGCGAACATGGGCGACGGAACGGAGGCAGTGACCACCGGCTCCGCACCCCCGCCTGAACCCACCGGCCTTGGCGGCCTGCCGCTGCCCAGCCCTGTCGCCTCGACCAATCTGGTGATCGCCGACATCCTGTTCCGCGCCGCCGGAGGCCTGCTGCGCGATCGGATGGAAAAGGGTCTGATCGTCAAAAGCTATGATGCGGCCAAGGCTGAAAAGCTGGTCGATGGGCGCGGGCTTGCCGCCAGCGTTGCCCTGTGGGGCGCCAGCCATCTTGCGCGCCGCTCCCCGCTGGGGCTGGCTGTGGTTGCCGGCGGATTGGCGGCAAAGGTGTTTTATGACCGCGGCAAGCGGCTCGAAAACAAGCGCCGCCCGCGCAAGACACCGAACAGCGAATCCTGACCGCCCCTTGATTTCGCCGCCACCTTTGGTGCAACGGGCGATATGGGCGATACCTCACATGATCCGGCAGACCAGCTTCACCGCCGTGGGCTGATGTTTATCCTCTCCTCGCCGTCGGGCGCCGGGAAGACCACGCTATCGCGGATGCTGCTGTCGAAGGACCCGGAGATCAAGCTTTCGGTGTCCGCCACCACCCGCCCACCGCGCCCGGGCGAGGTCGACGGCGTGCATTACCACTTCGTCTCGCCAGAACGCTTTGACGCAATGATCGAAGAGGATGATTTCTACGAATGGGCCGAGGTGTTCGGCCACCGTTATGGCACGCCCAAGGGGATCATCCGCGCCGCGTTGAAACAGGGACAGGATTTCCTGTTCGACATCGACTGGCAGGGCACCCAGCAACTTTACCAGAAAGACCAGCAGGACGTGGTGCGGGTGTTCATCCTGCCCCCCTCGATCGACGAATTGCACCGCCGCCTTCAGGGCCGCGCCACCGACAGCGCCGAGGTAATCGCCGCCCGCATGGAGCGTGCGCGTGCCGAAATCAGCCACTGGGATGGCTATGACTATGTCATCATCAATGACGATGTGGATGTCTGCTTCGACAAGGTGCACGCGATCCTCGAAGCGGAACGCATGAAGCGGGCCCGCCAGACCGGGCTGATCCCATTCGTGCGGGGATTGATGATTTAGGCGCTCGGCGTCAGGTCGGCACGGCTTGTCGGCCTGCAATGAAACTTGTCGCAAATGTCATATATCTGACACTCACAGGACATATTCGCGCCGCAGCCGGTTCATCCTGAGCGGGCACCTTGCGAAAGCGCCTGTCATGTCCCGCGTCTCCACCGGATCATCCATTCGCCTCGTCGCTGCCGTCCTGCTGGCCGGTGCGAGCGCGCCCGCGCTGGCGCAGTCAGGCGCTGACACGGCAGTGGGCGAATCGGATCAGGCGCGCACCATCGCCGACCTCCAGCGCCAGATCGACGAGCTCAAAGCGATGATCGGGGCGCTTCAGCAACAGCAGAGCGCACCTCCCATGGCGGCGACGGCGCCCGATCCTGCAACTGCCGCCCCGGCATTTGCACAAGCTGCTCCGGCCCAAGGCCCTGCGCCTGCGGCTTCCGACGACAAGACCTCGATCACCGCTGCCCAGCTTGCCGCCGCCGCGCCCAAGCCCAAGGGCAAGGCGTGGTACGAAAAGCTGCGCCTGCGCGGCTATACCCAGCTGCGCTCCAGCCAGATCGTTTCAGGCGATGCGAGCGCGCCTGCCGGGGTGTCGCGCCTGCGCACGATCCACGACAGCGCCGTAAACGGCGACAGCAACTTTTCCTTCAGGCGGTTGCGCATGGTCATCCAAGGTGACCTCAACGATCACGTCTCGCTTTATTTCCAGCCCGATTTCGCGGCAGCAGTCGCCAACCAGTCAGTTGGCGAACGGCGCGAAGGCACCGTATCCCTGCGCGATATGTATGCCGACGTATCGCCCACCGGCGACAAGTCGTTCCGCATCCGGCTCGGCCAGTCAAAGGTGCCATACGGGTGGGAGAACATGCAGTCCTCCTCCAACCGCCTTGCGCTTGACCGTACTGACGGCATCAACTCCGCTGCGGCAGGCGAGCGTGATCTCGGGGTCGTGGCCTATTACACCCCACCCAAGGTACAGGCGATCTGGGATCGGCTGTCGGCCGATGGGCAGAAGCTGTTCGGCAATTACGGCGCGTTCGGCTTTGGCGCGTTCAACGGGCAGGGCCTCAACCGCACCGAGGCTGATGACAATGTCATGCTGGTGGGCCTGGCCACTTGGCCCTTCGAACTGGACGGGCTGGGGTTGGACGGGCAGGTGTTCGAACTCGGCGGGTCAGTGATGCGCAACCGCGTTCGCCCGGAAATCCGCAGCGGCGGGGTCAGCGCGGTCGGGTTCAAGGACAACCGCGTCAACGTTCACGCAATCCTTTACCCGCAGCCCTTCGGTGTGCAGGCGGAATGGAACTGGGGCACCGGCCCCGAATTCGTCCCCGCCACTGGCCGGATCGAGGAACGTCCGCTCAATGGCGGCTACGTGCAGATGATGGGCAAGATCGACAATTCGCCGATCGGCCCGTTCTATCCGTTCGCCCGCTGGCAATATTACCGCGGCGGCTTCAAAGCGGCGATCAACGCGCCGCGGCTGGAGACGGAGGAGCTGGAAGTCGGCTTTGAATTCCAGCTCGATCCGGCTCTGGAGATCACCACCACCTATGGCTGGGCGTCGCGCAAGGAAGCGGACGAGCGGCGCTTCGGGCAGGCAGAAGGGCAGATCGTGCGCGTGCAGGCCCAATGGAACTACTGACGCGGAATTATTGAGGTAAGGTGCGACTGCCGGATTATTCCGGCGGCAGTTCGTCCGGCCCGCGGCCTGGCTCGTCAATGTCGGGCGGCGTCGGTTCGGTTTCGGGCGGCGCCGGATCGATCGGCGTGTCCGGCTGCTGCGGTGGCGGGGTTTCCACAGGCGGCGCGGCTGGTTCGACGGTACCGGGTGATGGGGTGGGAATTGTGGCCATCGACTGTCTCCGCTTCAATGATTCCTGTCTGGGCATAACCAGATCCAGCAGCGTAATGTGCCGCTGAACAGCGCTATTCATCTCAGGGAAACGCCGCTTTGACCATTGCGCCAAAGCAAAGGGCCGCCGGATCGCTCCGGCGGCCCTTGATTGGCCGGTCAGCAGCGGCTCAGTGGCCGCCGCCCGGATCGGCAAAGTGGCTCGGCAGGTGGGCGTTCACCACGCCCCCATCGACCGTCAGCGTCTCGCCCACGACATAATCGCCGGCGCGGCTGCACAGGTAGATTGCGGCGGCTGCCATGTCTTCGGCGGTGCCGATGCGCTTGGCCGGAATGCCCGAAGCGCTGGCGTCCGGCGCGTCCTTGGCGGCCTTGTTCATCTCGGACGGGAAGGCCCCCGGCGCGATCGATGACACAACGATATTGTCCTGGATCAGCCGCGCAGCCATGCGCCGGGTCAGTTGGATGACCGCCGCTTTGGACGCCTGATAGGCATAGGTTTCCCACGGATTGATCCGCTGTCCATCGATGGAGGAGACATGGATCACCTTGGCCGGATGTCCGGATTTGCCACCCGCGACCAGCAGATCGTGGAGCTTTTGCGTCAGGAAGAACGGCGTCTTGACGTTCAAATCCATCGTCCGGTGCCAGCCGGCTTCGGAGAATTCGAGGTAAGGCTGGCCCCAGGCCGCGCCGGCATTGTTGATGAGGATATCAAGCCGGCTCTCGCGTTCCTTCATCTCGTTGGCGAGCGCCACCATGCCGTCCATCTGGGAAAGGTCCGCGGGAATGCCGATCACGCGGTCTGCACCGAATTCGTCAATCGTGTCCTGCATCTGATCGCGTTTGCGCGCCGAGATATACACCTTGGCACAGCCGGCGGCGAGCAGGCCTTCGACAAACATCTTGCCGATCCCGCGGCTGCCCCCGGTGACCAGCGCAATGCGCCCTTCGAGGCTGAAAAGTGATTGAATGTCCATGTGATCAATATCCGCTCAAGGTTGCCACGCGGTTGGCGTGGAAGTTGGCATCGCCCAGGAATTCAGCCAGCGCCCGGTCGCGCTTCATATACAAGCCGATGTCATATTCGTCGGTCATGCCGATGCCGCCGTGCATCTGCACGCCTTCCTGCACCGCAAGGCGCGCGGCCTTGGCGACCTTGGCCTTGGCGACGCTGATCATCAGATCGGCGTGTGTGCTGCCGCCATCGAGCAATTGCTGCGCCTTGATGGTGGCCGCGCGGGCGATCTCGACTTCGGAATAGAGGTGGCTGGCGCGGTGCTGGAGCGCCTGGAACTCGCCGATCAGCTTGCCGAACTGCTTGCGCTGCTTGAGGTAATCGACGGTCATGTCCATCGCCCCGCGGGCAACGCCGACGCCTTCGGCCGCCGCGCCGACCCGGCCCGCCAGCAGCATGGCATCGAGCACAGCGCGACCGCCGTCGATTTCGCCGATCACCGCATCGCCATCCAGTTCGACATTATCGAAGCGGGTGTGGGTGGCCATTGACGAGTCCACAAGCCGGACAACATCATGGCTCATGCCGCTGGCGTCCTTGGGCACAGCAAACAAGGTGATCCCGTCGGCGTCCTCGTCACTGCCCGAAGTGCGCGCGGCGACCACGATCATGTCCGAACTCGCGCCCTGAATGACAAAGCTCTTGGCGCCGCTCAGCTTGAAGCCGTTGCCCGATTTTTCAGCGCGGGTGGTGATACGCGACGGGCGGTGCTTGGCGGTCTCGTCGATGGCGACGGCGAACACGGAATCGCCCGCGATCAGACCCGGCAGATAGCGGCCCTTGAGATCGGCCGAGCCATGCTTCAGCGCAGTCGCGGCCAACACCGATGATGTCAGGAACGGCGACGGCGTCAGATTGCGGCCGATTTCCTCCAGCACGATCCCGGCTTCGACATGCCCCATGCCAAGCCCGCCGTCAGCTTCCTCCACCAGCATCCCGGTGAAGCCCATTTCGGCCATCTGCTTCCACAGCCCGTGGCCGAAACCATCCTTGCAATTGCGGTCGCGCCAGTGGCGCAGTTGCTTGGCGATATTGCCTTCCTCGGCAATGAACCCGCGCGCGGTGTCGGCGAGCATCGCCTGATCTTCGTTGTGATACAGGGGCATTGGTTTTCCCTCTCCCAAATTCTTTGATTCCCCGCCCCGGACTTGATCAGGGGCCCGCTCATCTTCTGCCACTGCCAAGAAAGCGGGATCCCGGGTCAAGCCCGGGACGGGATGGTTGTTTTGTCTGGTTAGGCCCCCGGCAGATCGAGGATGCGCTTGGCGATGACGTTGAGCATTACCTCGGACGTGCCGCCCTCGATCGAATTCGCCTTGGTGCGCAGCCAACTACGCGAAGGCTTGCCGCCTTCGGTCGCTTCGCTGTCCCATTCCAGACTGCGCGAACCGCCGACTGCCATCATCAATTCATGGCGGCGCTTGTTCAGCTCGGTCCCGGCATATTTCATCATGTTCGGCTGCGCGGGGTGCGCCTTGCCGACCTTGATTTCGTCGAGGAACTTCTCGCCCATCGCGGTGTAGGCCAGCGCATCGACATCAAACATCGCGAGTTCAGCGCGCAACACCGGGTCGAGATCATCGCCCAGCTTGGCCGCATGACGCTTCATCGCCGCGCCGATCCCGGCGGTGCGATCCCCGCCGTCCGCGCCGGAGATCATCTCGCGTTCGTGGCCGAGCAGATACTTGGCGACATCCCAGCCGCGATTGATCTGGCCCACGTAAGCCGGGCAATCCTCACCATAGGATTTGGGCACGGAGACATCATCGAAGAAGGTCTCGCAGAAGGGGGAATTGCCACTGATCAGCAGGATCGGCTTGGTGGCAACGCCTTGGCTGGCCATGTCGAACAGCATGAAGGTGATGCCGCCGTACTTGTTGTCCTTGTCCGTGCGGACAAGGCAGAAAATCCAGTCGGCATGATCGGCGTAAGACGTCCAGACCTTCTGGCCGTTCACTGTCCAGCTATCGCCCTTGTCTTCGCCATAGGTCTGCAAGGACACCAGATCGCTGCCTGAACCCGGTTCCGAATAGCCCTGGCACCACCGAATTTCGCCGCGCGCGATTTCATTGAGGAAACGCTGCTTCTGGCCTTCGGTGCCGAAATGCAGCAGCGCCGGGCCGAGCATCCAGATGCCAAAGCTGCTGAGCGGCGGGCGCGCGCCGATGCGGGCCATTTCCTCGCGCAGCACCTTGGCTTCGGCAGGGCTTAGACCCGCTCCGCCATAGGCTTGGGGCCAGCTTGGCACGGTGTAGCCCTTGGCCACGCAGGCTTCGAGCCAGGCTTTTTGCGCATCATTCTTGAAGGTCGCGCGGCGGCCGCCCCAGTAGATGTCGCTTTCATCGCGCACGGGGTCGCGCATTTCGGCAGGGCAGTTCGCCTCCAGCCACGCACGGGTTTCTTCGCGGAATGTGTCCAGATCAGCCATTGGCCGAGTCTCCTCTCTCAAACTCTCACTTGACGCTTACGTTAGTGGCATTTGAAGCGTGCCTGCAAGGGTTCATCGCCTGTCGCGCAATGCCGTAGCGTCAGGCGTAGCGCGATTGACGAAAGGCGCAATCGGTCTAGGTTCGAAACCGAATAAGGGAGAGAAAATTTGGCCGGATTCGGCGGATCGCCATGCTGCAAAGGCAACTTTGCAAGGGTCTGGCGCGGATGAGCATGATGGCCGGGCCGCTTCCGGGCAGGCTCAAAGTGATGCACGGCTTCGGGTCGGTGGCCTTCGGCGTGAAGGACGGCGGCTTTTCCTTCTTCCTGCTGCCGTTCTACAATCTGGTGCTGGGAGTCGATGCCGGGATGGTCGGCGCGGCGCTGGCGACGGCGCTGATTGTCGACGCTTTCGCCGATCCGCTGATCGGGCACTTGTCGGACCGCACCTACACCCGCTGGGGCCGCCGCCTGCCGTGGCTTTATGCCGCCCCCGTCCCGCTGGCTCTCGCCTGGGCGCTGCTGTGGTCGCCGCCCTTTACCGGCGTGCCGA
The DNA here is from genome assembly GCA_041639595.1 of Porphyrobacter sp. Taxonomy (GTDB): domain Bacteria; phylum Pseudomonadota; class Alphaproteobacteria; order Sphingomonadales; family Sphingomonadaceae; genus Erythrobacter. Next base: position 6,982 of record JBEQBX010000065.1, on the reverse strand, counting down.
CCTTCTGGGAGATCGTGGCGCTGGCAGTGGGTGTGCGGCTGCTACTGTCCGCCTGCGAGGTGCCGTCGATCAGCATGGTGCCGGAAATCACCGCCGATTATGTCGAGCGTACAACGCTGTTCCGATACCGCTTCCTGTCGGGCTGGGTTGGCGGACTGGCCATGTCGGTGCTGGCTTTCACGGTGTTTCTGCCGACGCCGGAAGCGCAGATGCAGCCCGATGGCTATGCCGTGTTCGGGTTGGTCGGGGCAGTCGTCATGCTGGTTTCGGTGATCGGTTCGGCGCTGGGTCAGCACCCCTATGTCGCGCGCTGGCCGGACAGCGCGCCGCCGCCCTTTTCGCTGCGCCTCGCCTTCGCTGACATCTTCGATGCCTTCCGCGAACGGGCCTTTGTTGTCTTCGCCTACGGAGCGCTTGCCGCCTACATCAGTCAGGGCGTCACCCTGTCGATCACGCTCTACGTCCTGCGGTATGTCTGGCAGTTCAGCGAGCTGGCGTTTCAGGTCTATCCGGTGTTTCTCGGGCTTTCGATCATAGCGATGTTCGTTCTGGTCGGCCCTCTGCATCGACGGTTTGGCAAGCCGCTGAGCGGCGCGGGCGGCGCTCTTGCCGCGCTCGCCATCGCCGGGACGCCCTACGTCCTGTACCTCGCCGGATTGTGGCCGCAGACCGGCGGGGCGCTGTCCACCAGCCTGTTCATCGCCTTCATGGTGGCGGCCAACACGGCAGGCGTCGTGTCGATCATTTCGGCGACATCGATGGTCGCCGAAATCGTCGAGGCCTTCGAGGAGCGCACCGGCAAGCGCGCCGAGGGCACCTTCTATGCCGGCAACTGGCTGATCCAGAAATCGGCGACGGGCGGCGGCATTTTGCTGACCAGCCTGATCGTTGGCGGGGTGGGTCTGGAACCGGGAACCGCGCAGGACGGGGTCGCCCCCGATGTGGTTGCCAATCTGGCGCTGGCATACCTGCTGGTGACCGCCGCGCTGGCGGTGACGGCGGCATTCTGGCTGGCCCGTTTCCCGATCACCCGCGCCGATCACGAGGCCCGGCTCGCCGCGCGGTTCGCAGGCGAACGTGCCGTTACGGCAGGTGCAGCGCCCCACAAATGAGAGCTTGGCGCTGGCCGCGCGCTCTGCCACGGTCAGCGCAGATTCGCTAAGGATTAGCCAAGGAATTGGCTGCAATTGAGGACGAGAGAGGAACTTCCCCATGGATTTCGAACCCACCGAACGCCAGCTTTACTGGGCCGGTCGCGTGCGCGACTTCATCGAGGCGCACGTGCGCCCGAACATGAAGGTCTATGACGAACAGGACCATAGCGGCGAACGCTGGAAGGTGCTTCCGATCGTCGAAGAAACCAAGGCCAAGGCCAAGGAAGCCGGCATCTGGAACCTGTTCATGCCGCCGCGCAATGACAGCCACCACCATGTCGATGACAGCTTCGAATTCGAAGGCCCCGGCCTCACCAACCTCGAATACGCCATGTGCGCCGAGGAAATGGGCCGCATCGGCTGGGCATCCGAAGTGTTCAACTGCTCCGCGCCCGACACTGGCAACATGGAAGTGTTCCACCGCTACGGCACCCGTGACCAGAAGGAAGCCTGGCTGCGCCCGCTGATGAACGGCGAGATCCGTTCCGCCTTCCTGATGACCGAGCCGAACACCGCCTCGTCCGATGCGACCAACATCGAAACCCGTATCGAGCGGGACGGCGATCACTACATCATCAACGGCCGCAAGTGGTGGTCTTCGGGCCTCGGCGATCCGCGTTGCAAGATCGCGATCCTGATGGGCAAGACCAATCCCGATGCGCAGCGCCACTCGCAGCAATCGCAGATCCTGATGCCGATCGACACCCCCGGCGTGAACATCCTGCGCCACCTGCCGGTGTTCGGTTATGACGATGCGCCGCACGGCCACATGGAAGTGGAAATGGTCAACGTCCGCGTTCCGGCAGAGAACATCCTGCTGGGCGAAGGGCGCGGGTTCGAGATCGCGCAAGGGCGCCTCGGGCCGGGCCGTATCCACCACTGCATGCGCACCATCGGTGCCGCTGAAGAAGCACTGGAAAAGATGTGCCGCCGTCTTCAGGAACGCGAAGCCTTCGGCAAGCCGGTCTACAAGCACTCGGTCTGGGAAGAGCGTGTGGCACGCGCGCGCATTGATATCGACATGACCCGTCTGCTCTGCCTCAAGGCGGCGGACATGATGGACAAGGTCGGCAACAAGGCGGCCAAGCAGGAAATCGCCATGATCAAGGTGCAGGCCCCCAACATGGCGCTGCGGATCATTGACGATGCCATTCAGGCGCATGGCGGCGGCGGCGTGTCGGACGATTATGGCTTGGCCAAAAGCTACGCCAACCAGCGCACCCTGCGTCTGGCTGACGGTCCGGATGAAGTCCACGCGCGCTCGATTGCGCAAATGGAGTTCGCCAAGCACGCTCCGCGTCCCGGCCCGACCGCCAACGCCCTGCGCGGCGATCATGGCCGTGCGACCGAGCCGCAAAGCTTCAGCTCGGGCGATATGGGCGTGGCGCGCTAAGGCTACCGAATAACCGTTCGTGCCGAGCGTCGTTGAGACACGCCGGCACGAACGGTTCTCAAGTGACCTGTCAGGCCCGCTCGTCTGGCTTCCGGACGGCGGGCGCGAACCGAACGGAAAGTATTTGTCATGGCAAAAGCCGCCATACTTGAAGCCCCCGGCCAAGGCCTGCGCATCGCCGAAGTGACCTTTGCCGAGCCCGGTCCGCATGAAGTGCTGATCGACACCAAGGCCTGCGGGCTGTGTCATTCAGACCTCCACTTCATCGACGGGCATTACCCCCACGCCCTGCCCTGCATTCCGGGCCATGAGGCGGCAGGGATCGTGCGCGCGGTCGGCAGCGAAGTGCGCACGGTGAAACCGGGCGACCACGTTGTCTCCTGCCTCTCGGCCTTCTGCGGGCATTGCGAATTCTGCGTCACCGGCCGCATGGCGCTGTGCCTCGGCGGGGACACCCGCCGCGCCAAGGGAGATGCGTCGCGCATCGCCTTCACAGATGGCTCGCCCGTCAACCAGATGCTCAACCTGTCGGCCCTGTCCGAACAGATGCTGATCCACGAACACGCCTGCGTCGCGATCGACAAGGACATGCCGTTCGACCGGGCGGCCCTGCTCGGCTGCGCGGTGACGACCGGTGCGGGGACGATCTTCAACGCCTGCAAGGTCACCCCTGGTGAAACCGTGCTGGTGGTCGGCTGCGGCGGGGTCGGCCTTGCCGCGATCAACGCTGCAAGGATCGCTGGCGCATCCAAGATCATCGCCGCCGATCCGCTCCCGGAAAAGCGCGCCTTGGCCGAAGTGCTCGGCGCAACCCACACGGTCGATGCGCTCGCCGAGGATGCCGCCAAACAGATCATCGCCATATCGAACGGCGGGGTCGATTGGGGAATCGAGGCGGTGGGGCGTCAGGCTTCTGCCGATCTCGCGGTCGCGTCGCTGCGCCGCGGCGGCACCGCGGTGATCCTCGGCATGATGCCGCTGGACTGCAAGGTCGGGCTTTCGGCGTTTGACCTGCTCGGCGGCAAGAAGCTGATGGGCGCGCTGATGGGGATGAACCACTTCCCCGTCGATCTGCCGCGTCTGGTGGATTTCTACCTGCGCGGATTGCTCGATCTCGACACGATCATCGCCGAGCGGATCACGCTCGATCAGGTGAACGAAGGTTTCAACACAATGCGCGCCGGACATTCGGCGCGCACCGTCGTGGTGTTCGACTGATGGATATTGATTTCGATACAGAGATGGTCGGCACGGTCGAAGTGACCGAGAAGGACGCGCTTGATCTGGACGCGCTGACCGCGTGGTTCGACGCCAATGTCGAAGGCTTCCAAGGCCCGATCAGCTACACCAAGTTCAAGGGCGGCCAGTCGAACCCGACCTACAGGATCGACACCCCGGCGCAGAGCTACGTGCTGCGCCGCCAGCCCTTCGGCAAGCTGCTGCCATCCGCCCACGCGGTCGACCGCGAATATGCGGCGATGACCGGCCTCTACCCCACCGGCTTCCCGGTGCCGCGCACCTATGGGCTGTGCGAAGACCCCGACGTTATCGGATCCAAGTTCTTCGTGATGAGCATGGCCGACGGGCGCTCCTTGTGGAACGGCGCCCTGCCCGGCCTCACGCCTGAGGAACGCCGCGCGCATTACAACGCGCTGATCGACACCATGGCCGATCTGCACCTCAACCAGCCCGACCAGATCGGGATGGGCGATTACGGAAAGCCGACCGACTACTGCGCGCGCCAGATCGGCCGCTGGTCCAAGCAGTACAAGCTTTCCGAAACCGAGCTGATGCCGGAAATGGAGCGGTTGATCGAATGGCTGCCGCAGACCATCCCGCCTCAGCATGGATCATCGGTGGTCCATGGCGACTACCGGCTCGACAATGTGATCTTCCACAAGACGGAAGCCCGCATCATCGCCGTGCTCGATTGGGAATTGTCGACGCTGGGCGATCCGGTTGCCGATTTCAGCTACCTGATGCTCAACTGGTTCCAGCCCGCTGACGGGCGGGCGGGGCTTATGGGACTGGATCTTGAGACCTTGGGCATTCCGACAGTCGAAGAGGCGGTGGAACGTTATGTTGCGCGCACCGGCTATCCCGTCCCGCCGATGGACTGGTATTTCGCCTATAACCTGTTCCGGCTCGCCGGGATCATGCAGGGGATCAAGAAGCGGGTGATCGACGGCACTGCCTCCAGCGCCCACGCGCAGGCGATGAGCGAGCGGGTCAGGCCGCTGGCAGAGCGGGCTTACGAGTTTGCTCTGGCCGCCGGAATGCCAGCCTAATACTTGCCGAGCCTCTCCGGCGCGGCTAGGCGCACATGCGCAACAGCCCGCCGGAGAACACCCATGCATGACGACCTGATCACCGCCATCGAAGCCGCATGGGAAATCCGCACCGACGTCGCGCCCGGCCACGAAGTGCGCCACGCGGTCAGCGATGCGCTCGCCCTGCTCGACAGTGGCGAAGTGCGGGTGGCCGCGCCTGACGGCAACGGCGGCTGGCAGGTCAACCAGTGGCTGAAGAAGGCGGTGCTGCTGAGCTTCCGGCTTAACGATAATCGAGTCATCGATGGCGGCGCAGCCAGCGCCCCTGCCTATGACAAGGTGCCGCTGAAATTTGCCGGGTGGGGCGCGGACCGCTTCAAGGAAGCCGGTTTCCGCGTCGTGCCGGGCGCAGTGGTGCGGCGCGGCGCGCATATCTCCAAGGGCGTCGTGCTGATGCCGAGCTTCGTCAATATCGGTGCTTATGTCGGCGAAAACACCATGATCGACACCTGGGCGACCGTGGGATCATGCGCGCAGATCGGCGCGAATGTGCACATATCGGGCGGCGCAGGGATCGGCGGCGTGCTTGAGCCGCTTCAGGCCGAACCCGTGATCATTGGCGACAACGCCTTCATCGGCGCGCGTGCGGAAGTCGCTGAAGGCGTGCGCGTGGGCGAAGGCGCGGTGCTGTCGATGGGTGTCTACCTCGGTGCCTCGACCAAGATCGTCGACCGCGCGACAGGCGAGGTCCACATGGGCAGCGTTCCGCCCTACGCAGTGGTCGTTCCCGGATCGATGCCCGGCAAGCCCCTGCCCGATGGCACCATGGGGCCGAGCCTCTACTGCGCGGTGATCGTCAAGACGGTGGATGCCCAGACCCGTTCCAAGACCGGCATCAACGAACTGCTGCGCGACTGATCGGGAGGCAGGCTCGACCTGCCCCGTTTCCAGCCCGCACCGCCCATCCGACACGAAACTCCCGCGCCCGCGCGCGCATAGTGTCCTGCCCTTTCCCGAGCAGGAGTCGCTCATGCCCAATCCCGACCGCCCGACCCGTATCGACGAAACCGACGCCAAAGCCGGGAGCAAGGAAGGCGTGGTGCGCTGGGTGCTGCTGGTCAGCCTTGGCCTGACGATCGCCGCACTCACGCTGATCTGGGTGACCGGCGCGCTGACGCAGGGCCCGGTGGAAAGCCAGCAAAACGTCGAGAGGCGCATCGAGGCCCAGCGCGAACAGGCCGCGGAAAACCAGCGCAGCGACATCGACGGCACCGGCCTTGCCGAAGAGGGAGGGATGATTTCCCCCGGCACCACCGAAAGGCCTGAAGTGCCTGCTGCCCGCGCATCGGGCGCAGCTCCCAACGCGGACTGAACGGGAACCTTTCGCCTCCCCCTTGCACTGATTGACGTTACGGAAGATATTTCCGTTACGGAAAGCAAAGCAGGGGGAGAGCGAAATGATTGATCGCGACGAAACGATCCGCATCAATGATGAAGCGGCGCGCGGTGCTGTCAGCAACACGGGCCTGCGCTATGTGCTGGGTTTCAGCCTCGGCTTTGCGGTGATCGCGATGAGACTTGCCTGGATCATCCCCGCGCTCGCGCGCACGGCGCACTGATCATTCGGCGCTGACAGGCGCGCCGATCAGTGTTTCGATCGGCGGCTGGTCAGAGCCGCTCGACGCATGGGCTTCGGCGGCGCGCATGACGCGCAGGATGTTGCGGCTGGCGATCATTTCCAGCTCCGCCTGCGAATAGCCGCGCCGCGCCAGTTCGGCGAACAGCAGCGGGTATCCGCGCACGTCCTCGAAGCCGACGGGGCCGGACGGCATCCCGTCAAAATCGCCGCCGATCCCGATATGCTCCACGCCCGCCACCTTGCGGATGTGGTCGATATGGTCAGCCATGTGAGCGATGGTGCTTGCCGGTTCGGGGTTGGCCTTGTCCCAAGCGGCCAGCCCGGATTTCACCGCATCGGGCTGCCCCAGCAACAGCGCCTTCTGCCGCGCTTCCTCGGCCGCGCGCCTGGCGCCCCATTGACGCACATCCTCGCTGATGAAGCGGGGAAGCGCCACCACCATCACGATCCCGCCATTTTGCGGCAGGCGGGCCAGCACCGAATCCGGCACGTTGCGCGCATGGCCATTGACAGCCCGTGCGCCAGA
>JBEQBX010000064.1:0-16592 GCA_041639595.1 Porphyrobacter sp. | reverse complement strand
TCTCCATCGCCGGCGAAGACGCCAATTGGGGCCGTGTTGTGATGGCTGTGGGCAAGGCAGGCGAACCGGCTGACCGTGACCGGCTCTCCATCGCCTTTGGCGGCGTGTGGACCGCACGCAATGGCGTGCCAGTGGATGGTTATCTGGAAGCACCCGTTGCCGCGCATCTGAGAGGCGAGGACATCGATATCGCGGTCGATCTAGGCCTTGGAGAAGGCAGTGCTACGGTGTGGACCTGCGATCTCACCCACGGGTACATTGCAATCAATGCGGATTATCGTTCGTGAGCGATGCTGGCCTCTCCGCGCTCGACGCCGAAATTCGCGACCTGATGCGCTTTGCCGCGCAGCGTTCAATGCTGCCACGCTTTCGCAATCTTGCCGCAGGCGAGGTGGAGATGAAGAGCAAGGATGATCCCGTCACGATTGTCGACCGCGAGGTGGAAGCCTTCCTCACCGAAGCCCTGTCCAAACTTGCGCCCGGCGTCGCGGTGGTGGGGGAGGAAGCGGTGCACGCCGATAAATCTGTGCTCGACCACCTTTCCGGCCAGTGCTGGATCATCGACCCGCTGGACGGGACGGCAAACTTTGCAGAAGGCAAAGAACCGTTCGGGATCATTATCGCCCTTGCCGATGCCGGGCGCGCGGTGGCCGGGTGGATCTACGATCCAATCAAGGACCGCTTATGCCATGCCCGCGCGGGAGAAGGGGCATTCGTGAATGGGGCACGGATCGCGTCGCGAACCACCGGGCAACACCCGCCTGTCACCGCAGTCAGCCGCATTTTTCTAACTCCCGAACAATCGGCAATGGTCGACGCAAAGCTCGCGCCGCATTACACGCTGGTCGACATCCCGCGCTGCGCCGCCGAGCAATATCCGCGGCTCGCACTTGGTGAAAACGACGTCTCCAGCTTCAAGCGCACACTGGCATGGGACCACTCGGCGGGTGTACTGTGGCTCAACGAAGCCGGCGGCAAGGCCGCGCGGCTCGACGGGAGCGAATACCGCGTCGACCAGCACGATGCACCGGGCCTTGTCGGGGCATCGTGTCCGGCGATCTGGGACGCGTTCGTGACGCGCGTGCTGGCGTAGCTTACTAACGTCGCCCCGGTCAGGCCCGGGACGACGCGACAGAGCTTAAAGTTCGCTTTCTAGCCAGGCCTTCAACTGGCCCTTGGGTGCGGCACCCAGCTTGCGGGCCACAGCCTCACCATTCTTGAAAAGTACCATCAGCGGGATCGACTGCACGCCCATCTGCGCAGCGATATCGGTGTTTTCCATGATGTCGATCTTCGCAATCTTGACCTGACCGACCAATTCCTCGCTAATTTCCTCCAGCGCCGGCGCAATCATCTTGCACGGCCCACACCAGTCGGCCCAGAAATCCACCAGCACAGGGGTATCGCTGCCCAGCACATCGGCTGCGAAACTCGCATCAGTCACATTGACAGTCGCCATAACTTAATCTCCTTTTGCCGGAGCATAGGGGCGCCGGTCATTGGAATGCAATCTAGTGCCTTGCGGTTTTCACTCAATATCGGGCAGCGGCAAGGATTGCTGCGCCGTCTGCAACGCGTTCTTGTGCAGCGCCAGCGTTTCGGGAGCGAGGTCGAACAGCACCGGCGCGTGGGTGTAGAGCACGCCCGCGCGCACCTCGCGGCCCGGATAGATCGTTTCCAGCGCAGCCACATAGGCTGCCATCTGGCGCAGTGTGGCCAGCGGAATATCAGCAGATCTGGCCGGCGGGCGGCGGGTGGTCTTGAAATCGACAACGGTGATGCGCCTATCCTCGATCAGCAGGCGATCCACAGTTCCCGCCACCACTACACCTTCGACCTTCGCGGCCAGCGGCACTTCAGCAAGGGCTGCAACCGAGAAGATCGCCGCGAAATCGGGGTGATCCAGCACACCAAGTGCCGAAGCCAAAATCTCCTCACGCAAATCAGGACCAAGGTCGCCCGCTTGCCGTTCAAGCCAGCGCTGCGCCGCGTGGGTACGTTCGGCCTCTGCGACATCAGGCAACCGTTCCAGAAGCCGGTGGATCAAGCTTCCCCGCCGCGCGGCATGGCGCGCAGCTTCGGGCGGGAGCGGTGGATCGCCACCCTTGTCCTCGCCTGCCGATGACGGTGCGAGCGGTCGCGGCGGGCGCGGTTCCGGACCAATTGGTGTAATCACCCAGCGCGGCAGATCGGTCCGCACATCCTCGTCCGAGCCAGCGCATTCATCCGGCCCAAGCGGTTCGGCCCGAACCCCCCATTCCTTGCGCCATTCCCATACGGGATCGCCGAGCGGCTCACCTTCAAACAGCGTAGCCAGCCGTGCATACCAGCTATCCTCGTGGGGAGCGCCCTTCCCCGCCTCCGTCTTGTTGAGCGAGCCGCCAATGAACAGCGCCTCTTCCGCACGGGTCAGTGCAACATAGAGCAGCCGCCAGTGTTCCTGCAGCGCCGCCGCTTTCTTCGCCTCGGCAGCCTCGGCAATCCTGCCCTTGCGTTCGTCCTTGTTGAGCGGGGGGAGCGGCACCTCGCGCTGGCGCGCCAATACCGCGTCCAGCGGGTTGTCCTCCAAGGTCAGATCACCAGGATCGCCGGGTGCACCAGTGGCGTCGGCAAGGATCACGATCGGCGCCTGCAAGCCCTTCGAGCCATGTACGGTCATCACCCGCACCTGCCCGCTGGCGCTGTCCGATTCTCGCTTCAGATCGCCCGTTCCGGCATCGAACCACCCGATGAAGCCGGCAAGGCTGGGCCAATGCTCCGCTTCATAGGCAAAGGCTGCATTAACCAGTTCATCGAGCGGATCATTCGCCTCGCTCCCAAGCCGTTCGACCAGCCGGGCACGGCCTTGCCACGGGCCGGTGAGCAGCCAGGCGATCAGCGCCTGCGGCGTCTGGTAATCGGCGCGGCGCAGCAGATCGCGCAGTTTCTCGGCCGTGGCGGCAACTTCCGGCGGCGCATCCGTGCGCTTCAGGTGATCCCACAGGCGTGTTTTGCCGGGCCGGGGCACGTGAGCAAGGAGATCATCTTGCGTCCACCCCACCAGCGGCGAAGCCAGCAGGTTGGCAAGGCTCAGATCGTCCTGCGGCTGCGCAGCAAATCTGATAGCCGCGAGGACATCGCGCACCGCCAGCGGCGCGCCCAGCCGCAACCGGTCAACCCCCGCCACCGGCACGCCTTTGGCATGAAGCTTGGCGACGATCTGCGCGGCAAGTTCTTTCCTCTGGCGCACAAGCACCATCACATCGCCCGGCCCCGCACGGCGTCGGCTGCCCTTGGCGAGCACGAAAGGCTCAATCCCGCTCACCCATCGGTGCACTTGATTGGCGATGTTTTGGGCCAGCAGCGTGTCGTGGCGCGCCAACCAGCCTTGCTCGCTGTCTTCGCCATCCTCCTCGTCGGCCTCTTCTTCACCCTCGCCCTTGTCGGGCATGACCGGAGGCCACAATGTCACCAGCCCCGGCCGATCAGCACCCTTGTGCTCCGCCGGTTCCTTGTCGAGCCCGAATTCGGCAAAACCAAGCAGCCCGATCACCCGGTTGACGAAGCCAAGCACGATGTCGGCAGTTCGGAACGAGAGTCCAAGGTCGAGATCCTGCCAGCCCGGTTCGCGGCGATTGATGCGGCTCGACCGGATACCCTGACGCGCGTCATCGATCCGGGCGTGGATGCGCTGCTTGGCACGGGCGAAGTTTTCAGGGCTTGTCCCCTGAAAACCGAAGATGGCCTGCTTGTAATCGCCCACAGTGAAGATCGTGCGCAGCTTGTCACCGCGGGCGCCTTCGCCGGTGAAGAAATCGTCGATCAGTGCTTCGACGATGTCCCACTGGCTGCGGTTGGTATCCTGCGCCTCGTCGATCAGGATATGATCGAATTGCCGGTCCAATTTGTAACGAATCCAATCGGCTGCCTCGGATTGTTCGAGCAGAGCGGCTGCCTTGCGGATCAGGTCGGAGAAGTCGAGCAGGCCTTCGCGCGCTTTTCTCGCCTGCCAGCGAACAGCAAAGGCGCGGCCGATCTCAAGCGCGGAGGTGACGGTTTCGGCGCAAGCGAGCAGTGAGCGGCGGTCTTCAGCCAACACAAGCGCGTCAGCGATCGTTTGCTGATGTGTAACGAAGTCGGCGTCGAATTTCGCTGCGTGGCGCAAATTGCCGTTCGGCAACAATTTTGCGTTGACCACTGTGCCAACCAGACAATCAAGTCCAGCCATGCGCGCGGAAACCTCCAAGTCGTTCCAGCGGTCGATACCGGCAATCGCACCTTCACCGGCAGGCTTGTTCCATGCTTTCAGCGCCGCCCGAATTGCCAACAACGCGTCATCGGGAAAGATATCCGGATCGAGCGGCTCGCTCGCCCATGCGTCATCTGCATCGGAAGGCATGCCGAGCGATTGACGCACCCGCGCGCCCATTGGAGACTGCCAACCCGCAGGCCCTTCCCACAAATCCTGCGCCTCTGCGGCCCGCATCAACCACTTGTGCAGGCTGGCCGGGTCTTTGCGGGTCGTGAATGTCTCAATCCCGGCAAGCAGCCGCACATCGTCGGTCCGTTCCGCCTCCTCGAAAAGGTCGGTCAGAACTTCGCGCGCGAGAAGCTCGCGGCTGCGATCATCCATAACGCGTGTGCCGGGGGCAAGCCCCGCTTCTTCGGGGAAGTTGCCGATCAGAAACTGTGCAAATGCGTGGATGGTGTCGATCCTCAGGCCGCCGCCCGGACAGTCAAGCACGCTTGCAAACAGGCTGCGCGCGCGTTCTTGCGTAGCGGGACCAAAATCCGCACCAAGGTAGCCGAGTTCCTTTGCCAGCACTGTGGACGGCAGCCGCACCCAACGTGCCAGAACTGCGTTAATGCGGTTTGCCATTTCCGCTGCGCCTGCCTTGGTAAAGGTCAGGCAGAGGATCTGCGACGGGCTGACATCTTTGCGCAGCAACAACCGCAGCACGCGGGCAGACAACACCTGCGTCTTGCCCGTCCCTGCCGAGGCGGACAGCCAGACATTATCTTCAGGGTCCGCCGCAAAAAGCTGATTGCCCGCCAGCGGAAATACGAAACCGCCCCCGCCGCTCATGCTGCGTCGTCCTTGCCGGTCATGCGCACCAGCCATTCTTCAAGCCGCATCAGCTGATCATAATCGGTGTAGCCTTTGTAATCGGGATTTTCGCGCGCACGAAAGGGCTCACGGCCCTTGATGTATGAGGCGACTGCATGCGCCAGCTTGGCTGCGTGGTGCGGGAGGAACTCTTCCGGCAGCAGGCCTTTGGTCGCCCTGCCAACCTTCATCGGCGTCTCGCGCTTTCCGAACTCGCCATCCTTCCTGCCAAACGACCAGTACATGAATTCTGTCGCAGTCGCTGCTGGCACGCCAGCCTTGGCAAAGCCTCCCGCCCCCGCAATCAAACCAAGCAGCCCGAGTTGCAATGCAAAACCTGCTTTAACCTCTTCCTTGCTCGGCACGCGCCCGGTCTTGTAATCGATGATCGCGAGACTGCCGTCCGCCAGCCGGTCAATCCGGTCAGCGCGGCCAATCACTTTAACACCGTCGAATGTCATCACCCCGTCAACCTCGGTGGCAAGAACGGTCGTGCCCTTTTCGATCGCGTCCTCTGCAATCCACTGCTCAAACTGCTCCAAGGCGGCAATCAGACGCGGCTGCCATAGCGCACGGAACAGCGGGTGGACGCGCGCCGAAGCAAATTGCGACGCAGCAAAGGGCGCGAGCGCGAGGCCCGGTTGAACCACCTTCGCCTTGTGCCACGCATCCAGAATGCCGTGCACCAATGTGCCCCGCAGCGCCGGGTCGCCGAAAGGATCAGCCGCCAGCGGATCGAGCCGCCTGAGGCCGAGGATCGTCTGCGCATAGAACTGGTAGGGATCGCCCAGCAGCCGGTCGAGCGCCGTCACCCGGATCGGCACGTCACGCAATGCAAGTGAAGGATCTGGCTCAGGACGCGGATATTGCGGCGATGCCGGACGCACCCGGTCGAGATGGGGGAGCAGCGCCGGTATTGTGCGCTCCCGGTGCTGACTGGCGAGATCGTCTCCCAACAGCGCCTCGACGCGCAGCAGAAAACGCGACGGCAGTGTCGGCCCTTCGGCGTCGCGCAGGCTTCGGCTCAGCACCACCTGCGGCGCACCCATCGCGCCGGCAAGGTCATGCGCGGCGAGCCCGATGCGGAACTCCGCCCCCGGTACACCCAGCGCGCGCAGAATGGCCGGGGCCAGCAGCGCATCGGCGCCGGGCGGCTGCGGCCACGAACCTTCATTCAGCCCACCGCAAATCACCAGATCAGCCCGCGCCATGCGCGCTTCCAGCAGGCCGTAGATCGCCACACGCGGATGGCCGCCATAGCCGGGCCGGACGGCCACTGCTTCCATGCAATCGCGCAAGGTTCCGGCGAGGTCCGCAGTCTCGACCCCTGTTCCAAGCAGTTCAGCCTGCCCCCGCAAGTCCTCTATAAGCGTACCCAGCGCGCGGCCATCCTCGCGTTCCCAAATGGCAGTCTGAGCAAAATTTTCGGCAGCGGCGGACAGGCGGTTCAAAGCCTCGGCCAGCCCCATGTCGAGCGGCCAATCGGCAAGCGGGGCGATCAGAGCCTCGGCCTCGTCCCACCAATCGGTGATATCTGCCTTGGCTGCGGCCTCGCGCAGCGGTTCCATGCCCGGCGCGGGTGCAGGCCCGCGCAGATGGCGGTCAAAGGCGCGCAGCCCACGTAGCCAGTCGGCACGCGCTTGCGGATCCCACCCGCGCACCAGCGGATGGTTGAAAGCGGCCACCAGAGCAGCCGGATCGGCGCCCTTCGCCGCAATTTCAGTGATCAGGCCAAACAACCGCCCCGCCGGGGTCAGCGCCAACGGGCGACCAGCGGAATCGTCAGCCATGATGTTCCAGCGTTCCAGGTGCTGCACGACCCGCCGCGCCAGACCGCGATCTGCGGTAACAACCGCGATCCGCTTTTCTGGCTGCTCAAGCGTTTGCCGCACCAGCAGGGCGATCGCTTGCGCCTCTTCCTCGATGGTGGCCGCAGCCAGCAGCCGCACACCGTCAAGCCGGCGCTTGTCTGCATCCAGTTTGATCCACGCGCGGCTCGCCTGCGGGGGAAGAAACAGCGAAGAAATTGCCCGCGCACGTGCCGGATCGGCCGCAGCAATCCCACGCCGGTGCCAAAGCTGCACCTCGGCACGGTTCACGCCCATGCGCCCCAGCAGCAGCTTCAGGTGATATTGCGGGTGGGTAAGCGCATCGCCGGCGCCAAACACCGGCCCGCCGGGCTCAGCAGCAGCGCCTGCAAGGCCCAGCTCCTCCCAAGCCTCCTCCTCCATATCCAGATCAAGATCGGGCAGCACCACTGCGCCCTCGGGCAGATCGGCCACCACCCGCAGCAGCCGCGCCAGCGCAGGCGATGCGCTGGTGACGCCTGCCGCGACAACCGGATGGGGTGGCGGGTTGTCCTTCCACCGGCGCGCGGCGCGATCGAACAGCAGATTGCGCCGTTTGGCGGCATCCACCTCGCCGCGGGTCACCAGTTCGGTCTGCCAGCGGGCGTTGACCCGCGCAAATAGCCGAATGGCGTGCTTCCAATGGCCAGCCAGATTGCCTAACTGATCAAGCACGGCATCGCTGATCAGGTCATCCGGCCGTTTCTCCTCGACCAACAGCCGGTCCATCGTCCGCGCCATCTCACGCGCCAGATTGAGCCTTGCGCGGCCGGACAAGGGCTCCATCCCTTCGGCGTTCCGCTCCTCGACGATCAGGCGGTCAAGCGTCAGCCAGCGCAAAACCGGATCACATGCCGGTGGAATATCGGCAGCCCCCAGCGGATCGAGCGTCGCGCCGAGTTTCTCATCGAGATCAAGATCGCCCACTGCGATCATGCGGGGCATCAGCAAGCCGCCCTCGCCGCTTTCCCCGGCATGGCGGATGAAGGCTTCGGAAAAAGTGCGCGCGGCACGGCTCGATGGCACCAGCAGCGTCAGCTGGGCGAGACCGAAGCCGTCCTCCCGGTAGCGCGGGACAAGTCCGGCCACGAGTGCATCGGCGAAACCACGATGCGCGGCGATCGAATAGACGAGCGGCCCGGACTTGCGGGTATCAGCCACCCAGCAGCGCCTCCTCGGTCGGGCGGATGGCTTGCGGTGTGCCGACTTCGAACCACAATCCGGTGAAGGAGATGCCGTAAAGCCGCCCTTCGGCCATAGCCCGGTTCCAGAGGATATTGGTCGAGAACGGTCCCTGCGGTGCATCACGCAGCAAGCGGTGCGAGACAAGCTGGATGCCGGTGTAGATGAAGGGCGCAATCCGTCCGTCGCGGCGGCGCGAGATGCGGCCCAGCGGGTCCATGTGAAAATCGCCCGGTCCGGTGAAATTCGCCGCCCGTGCGTGCGGCACCACCAGCAACAGCGCGTCCATGCTGTCGGGGTCCCAGCGGCGCGACAGATCGTGAAACCCGCTTCTCGGACCGTCGAGCCAGATGTTGTCGGCGTTGAGCGCGAAAAATGGATCAGGCAGATGCGGCAGCGCCTTTACCATCCCGCCGCCGGTCTCCAGCAGCAGCGCGCGCTCGTCCGATACGGTTACCGTCGGGCCATTCCGCGCGAGCACGTGGGCTTCCAGTGCGTCAGCCAGATAGTGAACGTTGACGACCGCTTTGGCGATCCCTGCTTCAGCCAGCCGGTCAAGCGCATGGTCGATTAATGCCCTGCCCGCGACCCGCACCAGCGGCTTGGGCTGACTGGCGGTGAGCGGGCGCATCCGCTTGCCCAGCCCGGCGGCGAGAATCATCGCGGTGTCGGAAGCAAGTGCGCTCATCCGGGAAACGCCCCGTTGGCGCTACGCAGCGCATCCGGGATATTGGCGTCGAACCATTCCGCCACCGGAGCAAGCGCGGGATGCGCCAGATCGCGTTCAAGCGCCGCCCAGACGCGCGGGATCATCCCGAGGTACTTGGGCTTGCCATCGCGCTGGTCGAGCCGGGTGAAGATGCCGACAATTTTCGCATTACGCTGCGCGCCCAGCGTTGCGTAGTCGGCGAGGAAATCGTCGTCCGCGATCCCCGCATGGTGCGCATAATGCACCAGCATCGATGTCTCCAGATCGACCGGGACGTCGCGCCTCGCGTCCTGCAGTAGCGAGACCAGGTCATAGGCCGGGTGCCCCACCAGCGCGTCCTGAAAGTCGATCAAACCTTGCGGTGCATCAGCTTTGCCGCCCAGCAGCATGATATTTTCGGCATGATAATCGCGAAGTACAGTGACGCCGGGCGTCTGCCGGGCGAGAACCGGGCGCAAAACTTCTTGCCATGCTGAGGCATAGCTCGGGACATTGACGGCGAGCCCGTGTGCCGGGCAGTACCAATCAGTCAGCAGCGCCGCTTCGCGCTCATATACCGCCATATCGTATGACGAAAAAGGACCGGGGGCGAGCCGGTGGAGCGCCGCCAAAGCCTCGACCGCTGCTTCGTAAGCGGCGGTTTCGTCCTGCGGATTAGCATCGAGCCAATCACGCATCCGGTCATTTCCGAAATCCTCTGTCAGCACCCAGCCCGCTTGCGGCTCTGCAGCAAGGATCGCGGGTGCGCGCATCCCGTGATCGTTCAGCCAATGTGCAACGTGGAGGAACGGCGCGGGGTCTTCATGCGGCGGCGGGGCGTACATCAGCATTGCGGATTCGCCGTCGCGGCTCAGCCGGAAGTAGCGGCGGAACGAGGCATCCCCCGGCAATGGTTCAACCTGTGCATCACTCCATCCAGCGGTGGCGGCAAATTCGGCGAGGCCGTGGGGAAGTTCGATCATGGCATTCGCCCTACCCAATCCGCAGCCCCGCGGGCAATCGCAATCCGTCCGCCTTCCCCGCTTTCTCCAACAGGTTCGAGCGTGATGGAAAGGCAGCCCGGCTCATGGTCGAAGCCGCCGGCATGATCGGGCCATTCTGCCAGCAAGGCGGCGCCATCCCGGTAATCGTCTAGGCCGATCTCCATAAGCTCCGAAGGGTTCTGCAGCCGGTAGAAATCGGCATGAACCACAGGCAAGCGCAGCGTCGGAGAATCGTAGGTTTCGATGATGGTGAAAGTGGGAGACGGCACTTCGCCTGCGTGACCGAGCGCGGCGAGGATCGTGCGGGCCAGCGTGGTTTTGCCCGCGCCTAGCCCGCCCGTCAGCGCAACCACATCACCTGCGCGCAACCGCTCCGCGATTCTCGCGCCATAGGCCGCCATTGCCGCCAGATCCGGCAGGGACGCACGCGTTTCGTTCATGGCAGGCGAATCGTTGCCGTGGTGCCCGCACCTTTGCGGCTAAGGATTTCCAACGTGCCATCATGAGCAGCGATCAATTGCCGCGCGAGCGGGATGCCAAGTCCGTTGCGACGCTCGGGCGCACCCTCGGAGGGTTTGAACCCGCCCTGCAACCGGGCAAGCTCCTGCGTCGTCATCCCCCGGCCATTGTCGGCGATACTGATTTCGACCGCCCATTCGGCTCCTTCGCCAGCCTTTCTGATCTCAATCACGATCCTGCCACCCTCAGCCGTTCCGGCCACGGCGTTGTCGATCAGATTGCCCAGCGCGCGGCCCAGCTGACGCGGATCGGCTGTGATGATTCGCCCGCGGCGTCCCTTCAGATCGAGGCTGAGGCCCGCCGCAATGATAGCCGCCTCACGTTCTCGAACGAGCGCGGTAAGGAGGTCAAGTACGTCGAGACGTTCCTTGCTGATCGGCAGCAATCCGGCTTCGCTCTGCGACAGGTCGAGCACGTTTTCGACCTGCTCGGTCAGCCGCTCGACCGCGCTGAGGATCGCGTCGACATATTCACCCGCGGCTTCCGGATCGCTCGCCGCGCCGCTTTTCAACAGCTCCGCGTAGCCGCCGATGGTGGTCAGCGGCGTGCGAAATTCATAGCTCATATTGGCCAGGAACCGGGCCTTGACCGCATCAGCCTCCTCCAGCGCCTCAGCCCGTTCACGCAGCGCCTGCTCGGCCTTTTGCGAGGCAGTGATATCGAGCACCGTCAGCAATCCGTTGCCGTCCGGCAGCGGTATCCCCGCAAAGCGCAACGTGCGCCCGTCGGCAAGATCGACTTGCCCGCCCTTCTCACGCCGATCGAGCGTCGCCGCTCGAACCGCCGCGCCAATCAGGCTGGCTTCTTCGGGCCGCACCAGATTGCGGCTGATGGCGCTGAGCAGTTCGTCCGCACTGGGATGCCGGTCGAGCAAATCGGTGGTCAGCCCCCAAGTGCCTGCAAAGCTGCGGTTCCACAGCTGCACCGAACCATCGGGTGCAAAGATCGCCAACGCCTCGAACAGACTGTCGAGCGTTGCCGTGCGTGTCCGTAACAAGGTGTCGCGAACCGCCGACAGGGCAAGACTTTCGGTGCGATCCTCTGTGATGAGCACCAACCCGCCATCGGGCATGGGCTGGGCGACGACGCGAAGGTGGGTGCCGCCAGCCAGCGGCCATGCCTCCTCCATCGAATCCTGCATTCCGAACCATGCCGCCCGTTCGCGGCGCCATTCGGGAAAGTCCCGCACTTCAGGCGTTTGGCCCCGCTCTCGCGCCTCAGCCAGAAATCTCTCGAATGGCGTTTGCGCATCGATCGCTTCGTCAGTGAGTGAAAATAGCCGCCGGAATGGGCGGTTCGCGAAGGTCAGGCGCTCCTCGCCATCAAACAGCGCAACCCCGACCGACAGCTGATCAAGCAGCGCGCGCTGCGCATCGCGAAACGCGCGGAAAGCGCGAGCGACCTGCTGCTGTTCCTCGATGTCAATGGCATAGCCCGCCACGCCTTCCTGCCCCAGCGGGAGGTCACTGACCCGGAGCGAACGGCGCGCGCCGTGGATCGTGGCGGCGACAACCCGTTCGGATTTATCCTGATTTTGCAGCGTCGCACGCGCGATGTCCGCGGGGGTTTGCCCCTCCTCCGGCTCAAGCAATTCGATCTGGCCCTGCACAACTTCGGCAGCACCCGTCGCGCCCACGGCATCGACATAGGCCTGGTTGACGAGCTGGAGCGTAAGGTCCGCGCCGCGAAACCACATCGGCATGGGCGCAGCCTCGATCAGCCCTACGAGCGCGGCAAAGTCACCTGTCGCGCGCGTCGCGGCAGCGCGCAGGCGCGCCATCTCGACATGGCTTTCGGTGAAGTCGAAAACCCACACCAAAGCTGCGCCGCCAGGCGAAACCTGTGGATCGGCAAGCGTGCCATACAGCGCCAGGCTGCGCTGCGAGTTGGGCAGGTTGATCGCCATGCGGAATGGCGCGGCGCTTTTCTGAGTGGTCTGGATTTTCGCCCACAACTGGTCGAGCTGCCCGGTAGCGAGCCCGCCTGCTTTGGGATTGCCCGGGGGTGCGGCAAGGTCTGAAAGATATTGGGGCATGGCAGCCAGACCCAACATCCGCGCCAGCTTGTCAGGCGCCTCGATCCGACCGTCGACCCGCACCAATAGTGGCAGCGCAGGCGCGACATCGAGCAGCGTCTGCATCCGTTTGAGGCTGGTGCGGACCGCCTTGGCGCGCTTCACATTCCGGTTCGCGCGCAGCACGACCAGCGATGCCCCCACCGCCCAAGCGGCGAGCACAAGCGCAATCAGCACCAGCGAAAGGGGCGAAATATCCATCGTTCAATCGCTATGCGCGTGGAAGCACAAGCGCAACGGTGATGAACCCGCCCGCCCCCAACCCCGTGTTATTTCGGGGTGGAGCGGGCGATTTCACAGGATCAGTAGTGCCGATTAATACCGGTAGTGATCAGGCTTGAACGGACCAGCCTGCGGCACGCCGATGTAGCTGGCCTGCTTGTTGCTGAGCTGCGTCAGCTTCACGCCGAGCTTTTCGAGGTGCAGCGCGGCGACCTTTTCGTCGAGGTGCTTGGGCAGAACGTAGACGTCGTTCTGATATTCGTCCGCCTTGGTGAACAGTTCGATCTGGGCGAGCGTCTGGTTGGTGAAGCTCGCGCTCATCACGAAGCTGGGGTGGCCGGTTGCGCAACCAAGGTTCACCAAACGTCCCTTGGCAAGGATGATGATCGACTTGCCATCGGGGAAGGTGACGATGTCAGTGCCTTCCTTGATTTCCTTCCAGCTGTAATTGGAAAGGGCGCTGATCTGGATCTCGCTGTCGAAGTGGCCGATGTTGCAGACGATCGCCATCGCCTTCATGTGCATCATGTGGTCGGCGGTGATCACGTCCTCGTTGCCGGTGGCGGTGACGAAGATGTCGGCACGCTTGACGGCGTCTTCCATGGTAACAACTTCAAAGCCGTCCATAGCGGCCTGCAAAGCGCAGATCGGATCGATTTCGGTAACCATCACGCGGGCGCCGCCATCACGCAGCGAGGCGGCCGAGCCCTTGCCGACATCGCCGTATCCGGCAACGCAGGCGACCTTGCCGGCCAGCATCACGTCGGTCGCGCGGCGAATTGCGTCGACCAGCGATTCCTTGCAACCATAGAGATTGTCGAACTTCGACTTTGTAACAGAATCGTTTACGTTGATCGCCGGGAATGGAAGCTTGCCCTGCTTGGCGATCTGGTACAGCCGCATGACGCCGGTCGTTGTCTCTTCCGAGACGCCCTTGATCGCCTTGACAGTCTTGGTGAGGTAGCCCGGACGTGCGGCGACGAAGGCCTTCAATGCGCGCTGGAATTCAACTTCCTCGTCGTTGGTCGGCTTGCCCATTTCCTCGCCCGCTTCAAGGCGCGCGCCCCACAGCGCAAACATGGTGGCATCGCCGCCATCATCGAGGATCAGGTTGCAGGTGAGGTCGGGATTCTCGTCGGTGGCCCAATCGAAGATGCGGCCCACGTAATCCCAGTATTCGGCCAGCGTCTCGCCCTTGATGGCGAATACCGGAATGCCGGCGTCGGCAATCGCGGCGGCAGCGTGGTCCTGGGTCGAGAAGATGTTGCAGGTCGCCCACCGCACTTCAGCGCCAAGCGCGACGAGGGTTTCGATCAGCACGGCTGTCTGAATGGTCATGTGCAGCGAGCCGGTGATGCGGGCACCCTTCAGGGGCTGGGCCGCGCCATACTCTTCACGCAGGGCCATCAGGCCCGGCATTTCGGTCTCGGCGATCATAATCTCGTCGCGGCCGAACTGGGCAAGCGCGATGTCCTTGATGACATATTCGTGGGTCGGATTGGCAGCGAGGGTGGCCATTCTTGAATCTCCTGCGCTGAGCGCGCGTGGTGTAAGTGGGGGAAACCGGTTGATGTGACACGCCCCTAGCGACACATGCGCTCAGAGGCAATATAAACTTATCTTTATATGTCTAATTGTTGCTCGTCAGGCAGCACCCGCTATAGAAGGCACACAGCATTTCACCGAAACTGCACAGCATGAGGATGCAAACCTAATGACAATTTCCGTTGGCGACAAAATCCCCGAAGTCACACTGGTCAAGGCCACCGCCGAAGGCCCCCAGGCGGTGAAATCCAGCGAATATTTTGCGGGCAAGCGGGTCGCACTGTTCTCCGTCCCCGGTGCCTTCACCCCGACCTGCTCGGCCAAGCACCTGCCGGGCTTCGTCGAGAAAGCCGACGACCTGAAAGCAAAAGGCGTAGATGAAATCGTCGGCACCGCCGTCAACGATGCCTTCGTGATGGGCGCATGGAACAAGGCGCAAGGTTCGGATGCAATCACCATGCTGGCTGATGGCAACGCCGAATTCGCCAAAGCGGTGGGCCTGACCATGGATGGATCAGGCTTCGGCATGGGCACCCGTGGTCAGCGCTTCTCGATGGTGATCAACGATGGGGTGGTCGAGCAGCTTAATGTGGAAGAACCGGGCGACTTCAAGGTTTCGAGCGCGGAGCATATGCTCGGTCAGCTCTGACCGCCGCCAGTTGGTTTCTACGAAAGTGGGCGTCTTCCGCACTGGGAGGCGCCCGTTTTGTTCCTCAGGCCACCGGCGGCGCGCCTGCGGCCATCCACAGCGCAAGGGCGGCCCCCAGCCCCAATGAAAGTAGCGCCATGCCCCACGGCACCGGCCCGATTCCCTCAACGCCCGTCAGCGGAGGCCGGTCGCCACTCACCATCGGGCTTAGTAGATCATTGCCCTTTATCGTTGCGTAAAAAGTGATCGCAAGAAGGTGTAGGCCGATCAGGCCCACCACCACCCAGAAGAACGTCTCGTGCAATTCCGTGATGGTGTCGGCAGCCATAACCCCCACCAGCGGATTAAGCGGTCCGGTCATACCGTCATAAGGATCGCCCGCAAACAGCCCCAAGGTGACCTGCGTCAAAAGCGCACCCAGCAGCGCCATAGTGCTCCACCCGCCGATCGGTGAGTGCCCGATCCGGCGCGGCGCATCAGGCAAGGCACCGCGCAGATAGGCAATCACCTCGCTCGGGCCTTTCACGAATTGCGAGAAGCGCGCGGTCTCGGGGCCGACAAAGCCCCAGATGATCCGAAACACCAGCAGCCCGAGCAGCACCAGTCCGAACCGCTTGTGCAGCGCCCATTTGGAATTCTCCGCCGTCCACCACATCGCCGGAACCAGCAGCGCAAAGCTCCAGTGGGTGAGACGCAGCAGCGGGTCCCAAACCCGCACATCGCTCCCACCCCGAAACCTTGTCGGAGCGTGGGGGGCGTCTGCGTGATCACTCATGCGTGCTTACTTCTTGTCGTCGAGCCTGAACTGGTCGTGGCAGCCCTTGCAGGTGCCACCCATCGCCATCGCCTGTGCGCCCACGGCAGCCTTGTCGCCGCTGCTGGCAACGCTTGCCAGCTTGGCGCTTTCGTCGACCAGCTTTTGCGCCGCAGCCTTGAATTCTTCAGGCTTTTTCCAGATCGCGGGCAGTGCCTCGGTCTTGTAGCCATCCTCGACACTGGTGCCGGCCGGAAAATGCGTCTCGATCTTCGCGGCGCGGGTATTGATGTCGGTAGCCTTCGCCGCAATCAGAGCGAAGTCCGGCGTGTCCTTTTCAAGTTCGCCGCGCACAGCCTTGAAGGCGTCGCCGATTGCCTCGAAATTGTCGTGCCTTTCCTTTAAGACAGGCGGCACATCGCCGACCGAGGCAGCATCGCCGCTGGCTGTGGCATCGGAAGTTTCACCGCCGGAACAGCCCGCAAGGGTTGCCACCATGACTGCAGTGATGAGAAGACGGGTGGCAGAATTGCGCAACATCGGAATAATCTCCTCCAAGCGGACTTCGAACTGATCCCGCTTGCAAGCTATGCTGCTTCTGCGCTCATCGCAAACACGAAAACGCGGCGCCTCAGTCTGTAAAGTGCTCCGCCATGGCATTTGCGTTTTTTCGAGGGCTCAACTCCGCGTGCGGGCTGCGGCAACGTCGGCCTCCGCCATGATGGCGGCGCGATCCTGCTCGACCAGCGCCAGCATGGCACTGCGGATCGCGTCATTACGCAGATCGACCAGTCGGTCGATGGCCTTGGCATTTGCCGCGCACCAGCCAGGCTTGGAACCCCCGGTCACTTGATCGCGTGTCAGGGCACGGCGCGACGGGAGGCTTTCACCAATTTTCGCGACACGCTCGACATGAAGGGTAGCCGTCCAGCGGCAAGCCAAGGTGCTTGGCCGACCGTCAGCGCCTGCGCTCCCAATCTGAGTGGTCTTGACGGTGACAGCGCCCGTGTAATCAGCAGCAA
>JBEQBX010000063.1:0-16850 GCA_041639595.1 Porphyrobacter sp. | reverse complement strand
GCTGCACGAAATGGAGGGGTTCCGCGCAGCCCCCGCTGCATCAGGCAGTGACATCTCTATCTGGCGGAAATAGTGTCTTGTCTAAATTGCACAGACAAGGATATGTATGAGCGCTGGTCACGAGCAGTCCCCCATCGAATTACTGCTCGGAATTATGAGCAGGTTGCGCGATCCCGTACTTGGCTGTGAATGGGACATTGCGCAGGACTTTGCCACCATCGCACCATTCACCATTGAAGAAGCTTACGAAGTCGCCGACGCCATCAGCCGCAATGACATGGCCGATCTTAAGGACGAGCTTGGCGACCTGCTTTTCCAAGTCGTGTTTCATGCGCAAATTGCCGAGGAAGCCGGTCACTTCACCTTTGCCGATGTCGCTGCCGGTATCTCGAAAAAAATGCAGGCACGTCACCCTCACGTCTTTGCGCGTGATGGCGGCACGATGGACGAACGACGCTGGGAAGACCTGAAGGCCAGCGAACGAGACGCTAAGGGCGCTGATAGCGCGCTTTCGGGCGTTGCCCTCGCACTGCCCGCCATGATGCGAGCAGAAAAACTGCAGAAACGCGCGGCCCGAACGGGTTTCGACTGGCCTGATCCATCAGGATCGGAAGCCAAGATCGCGGAGGAAATCGAAGAGCTGAAAACCGCTCCCACTGACGAAGCTCGCTTCGAAGAAGCCGGCGACCTGCTTTTTGCGGCTGTAAATTACGTCCGGGCGCATGGCATCAGCGCCGAAGAAGCCCTGCGCGCCGCAAATGCAAAGTTCACGCGCCGTTTCCGTGCCATGGAAAATTTTGCCAAACCAGCTTTTGTCCAATTGTCTCTTGAAGACAAAGAGTTACTCTGGCAGCAAGTCAAAAGGTCTTAATCATCAGGAAAGGCTGGCGAACTGCCCCAGTTCCTTCGGATTCAACCGCACCGTAAGGCGTCGCATCGGGCCATCAACACTGTCTCCAGCATCGTTTTCGGCAAGCACATCGCCATGCGCATGGAGCCAGGCAATCCGCCTCCCATCGCTGACCGGCAGGATAAAACTGACCTCGCGCGCGCCACCGGTGAGCATCCGCGCCAACTCGGCTTCGAGAAGGTTCACGCCCTCACCCGTGGCAGCTGACAGGATTACAGCGCCCTGCCCCATGGACGCGTCGCGCAGTTCGGAAAACTCGTCCGCGTCCAGCAAGTCACACTTGTTCCAGACCTCAAGGATAGGAATGCTGCTCGCCCCAGTTTCAGCATCGACAACACCAAGATCAGCAAGCACATCAAGAACCTGCTTCTTCTGCGCTGCATGTGATGGGTTGGCCATGTCGCGCACGTGACAGATCACATCGGCAGCCGTCACTTCTTCCAGCGTCGCACGAAATGCGGCAACAAGCTGGGTCGGCAGATCAGAGATGAAACCCACTGTGTCCGAAAGGATAACCTTCTCTACTCCCGGCAGGCCTATCGCGCGCATTGTCGGATCAAGTGTTGCGAAAAGCAAATCCTCCGCCATCACTTCCGCGCCAGTCAACCGGTTGAACAAAGTGGATTTGCCCGCATTGGTGTAACCGACCAGCGCCACAACCGGCCACGGTGCACGCCCTCGGCGTTCACGATGCAAGGTTCGGGTCTTCCGCACCTGATCGAGCTCGCGCCGCAACCGTCCCATGCGCTGACGGATCATCCGACGGTCCGCTTCGATCTGGGTTTCACCCGGTCCGCCGAGAAAACCGAACCCGCCGCGCTGGCGTTCAAGGTGAGTCCAACTGCGCACAAGCCGGCTCTGCTGGTAGTCGAGATGCGCCAGCTCCACCTGCAAACGGCCTTCCGCCGTTGCGGCACGTTCGCCGAAGATCTCAAGGATCAACCCGGTACGGTCGATCACCTTGCGCTTCAGTCTGTCCTCCAGATTGCGCTGCTGGATAGGGGTCAAAGCGCCGTCGACTATCACCAGTTCCGCTTCGTGCTGCTCGCACCAGATCGCGATATTCTCGACCTGACCGGACCCGAACAGCGTGTTTGGCTGCATCTGGCGCACCGGCAGTATGGCAGAATAAGCGATGACCACGCCGATCGCCAAGGCCAGACCTTCTGCTTCGGCGAGGCGCTCCGAAGGGTCCAGATCATAGCGCAACCTGCGGATGTCGGGGCACAGGACAACAGCCCGCGCGCCGCGGGTCACCTCGTCCTGGAGTTCACTTTCGAAGGTCAGTCGTCGATCCCGTCATCATCGCCATCCTCATCATCGACGCTGAGGTCGACCGGGCTGGCGGGCTGTATAGTGGACACGGCGTGCTTGTAAGCGAGCTGCACCGCGCCATCGCGTTCCAGAAGCATACAGAACAGGTCATAGGCGGCAATCCGGCCTTGTAGCATCACACCGTTCACCAAGAACATCGTGACCTGCACATTGGCATCGGCGACACGGCTGAGGAACACGTCCTGCAGCAGCTTCTGCTTTCGTCCGCCGGATTGGCTGCTGAACTGCGCCGGGTCAAGCAACTGGCCGGGCATGATCGTGCTGATCGCGTGCTTGTAAACCAGTTGAGACTGGCCATCGCGGCGCAGCAATATTGAGAAATTGTCAAACCAGGTCACGATACCCTGGAGCTTCACGCCCTTCACCAAGAACATGGTTACGGGAATTTTGTTCCTGCGCAGCAGGTTCAGGAAGGCATCCTGAAGATTGCCCCCTTGCCGGGCTGCAGGCGGGTTGGTTTGATTGTCGTTTTGATTTGCCTGCGCGGGAGGGCGCGCAGCTGGACGGGGGGAGAGCGTTCGCCCGCTGGACATGGTCTTGGCTCCTGTTTTTGGCGGCCGATATTACGGTCCACATGGGTCCGGCCACCGCCAATTCAGCCAACGACAGCCTTACTGTGATTATAATGGCGACTGCGCCGCCCTTGGACAAGGTTTGTTTTACTGCGGATTTGCCCCGGGATGACCGGTTCTTAATCCTCGCCGTCGCGCCGGTCTGCCATGCCAAGAAGCTTGAGCTTTCTGTGCAGGGCAGAACGTTCCATCCCGATGAAGCTGGCCGTTTTGGAGATATTGCCGGAAAACCGGCGGATCTGGATCGCCAGATATTCCCGCTCGAAACTCACCCGCGCCTCGCGCAGCGGCACGCCCATGATTGCCGAGAGGCTGTCGGTGGCCAGACCGATCTGTCCGCCGATGATTTCAGGTGGCAGCATATCCGATTCCACCAGCCTCAGCTTCTCGCGAGGGGTCATGATAATCGTGCGTTCCACCACGTTGCGCAACTGGCGGACGTTGCCGGGCCAGTCATAGGCCTGCAGCGCGGCCATCGCCTCGGATGATATTTCAGGCGGGGCGAGGCCTTGATCGTTCGAATAGCGTGTGAAGAAATGTTCGGCCAGTGCGGGGATGTCCTCGCGCCGGTGCGACAATGCGGGCAGCACAACCGGCACCACATTCAGCCTGTAAAACAGATCCTCACGAAACCGCTTTTCGGCCATTTCGACATTCAGGTCGCGGGTGGTGGAGGACACTACGCGCACATCGACGCCGATTTGTCTTGTGCCGCCAACGCGTACGAAGCTCTGATCGGTCAGCACGCGTAGGATCCGCGCCTGAGTGGACAGCGGCATATCGGCGATTTCGTCGAGATAAAGCGTACCGCCATCTGCCATTTCCAGCAGGCCCGGACGCACTTGCTGTCCATTCACTTCCTCCCCGAACAACTCCTGCTCGAACCGTTCAGGCGTAATGCGGGCCGAGTTTACAAGCACGAAAGCGCCGTTGGAACGGGCACTCCAACCGTGAAGCAAGCGAGCTGCAACCTCCTTCCCGGCGCCGGCAGGTCCAGAAATCAGCACCCGGCTGCCAGTGCTCGCCACGCGCTTCAGCGTTGCGCGGACGGCGTTGATCGCCGCCGAATTGCCGGTGAATTCGGCGCTTCCCCAACTGCCTTCGCGCAGGCGGCTGTTTTCACGCCGCAGTCGCTCGGTCTCCGTTGCACGTTCCACCAGCAGCAGCAGGCGCTCAGCCTCGAAGGGCTTCTCGATGAAGTCCATCGCTCCGCGTCCGACAGCGGCAACCGCCGTGTCGATATTGCCGTGGCCCGAAAAAATGATGACCGGCAAATTCGGTTCACGCGCTTTGATCGCGTCAAGGAGTTCCAGCCCGTCCATCTGGCTGCCGTGGAGCCAAACATCGAGCAGGACGAGCGACGGGCGCCGTTCGTCAATGGCAGCCAGCGCTTCTGTGCTGTCAGCAGCGGTGCGGCAGGCATAGCCCTCATCGCCGAGCACCCCGGCGACCAGTTCACGGATGTCGCGTTCATCATCGACGATCAGGATTTCGAGCGCCATAGGGCAGTTCCTTCGCATGACAGGTCACGGAAAAACGAAAGCGGCATCAGACAGGCCCGCCTTCAATCGGTTTGGGATCGCGCGCGAAACGCAAGGTGACACGGGTGCCGCCGCTGAGGGCGCTGGCGAAGCTCA
The DNA here is from genome assembly GCA_041639595.1 of Porphyrobacter sp. Lineage (GTDB taxonomy): Bacteria > Pseudomonadota > Alphaproteobacteria > Sphingomonadales > Sphingomonadaceae > Erythrobacter. Next base: position 12,396 of record JBEQBX010000063.1, on the reverse strand, counting down.
TGTCGCCGCCGTGCTCGTCGACGATCTTGTTGACGATCGCGAGACCAAGGCCAGTGCCCTTTTCGCGGGTTGTGACATAGGGTTCGGTGATCCGCTCACGATCGGCAGGCAGGCCGATGCCATTGTCTTCAATGGTAACGATGATCGCTTCGCCTGCATCGCGCATGGTGACCGCGATCGTCCCAGCATATTGCCCTTTGCTTTCGGCTGCACGCGCCTCAACCGCCTCAACCGCGTTCTTGAGCACGTTGGTCATGGCTTGCCCGAACTGATGCCGGTCACAGCGCACCTCGCGGTCAATCAGCTCGGAAGAAGCAACGCTGAAGGCGATGCCGGCATGGGCGACTTCCTGCAGGAACACGGCCTGACGAACCAGATCGAGCGCATCCTCGTCACGGAACACTGGCTTGGGCAGGCGCGCGAAGGAGGAGAATTCGTCGACCATTTTGCGCAGATCACCGACCTGACGGACGATGGTACTGGTCAGCTCATCAAACAATTCGCGGTCTTCGTCTCCCACTTGCGTTCGGTAGCGGCGTTTAAGGCGCTCGGTCGCCAGCTGGATCGGCGTAAGTGGATTCTTGATCTCATGTGCGATCCGGCGGGCGACGTCGGACCAGGCCGCCTGCCGCTGGTCAAGCAGCTGGCGGGTGATATCTTCGAAGGTGATCACATGACCGCTCGTGCCGGGTGCAACTTTGACGGCAAGGGTCAGCAGGTCGGTTCCCTTGGCATGCGTGACGACTGCCCGCTCCTTCCCTTCGGCAAGGATACGTGCCAGTTCAGGGGACAGCGCGCCGATTGACTGACCGATAAGCTTCTCCGCTCCGCCACGCATGGCATTATCGGCCAATAATGCCTGTGCGGAGGAGTTCATCAGCGTGACCTGCGCATCGGCATTGACCGACACAACACCCGCCGTCACCGATTCCAGGACCGCCTCGGTAAAGGCGCGGCGGTCGTCGATCTGGCGATTTGCACTGACCAGCGCCTGGGTCTGCTTGTCGAGCTGTGCTGTCATGCGGTTGAATGCGCGGTTGAGCAGACCGATTTCGTCCGCCCCAGTGCGCCCTTCGAGCCGGAGTGCGAAATTCCCTTGCCCGACCTTGCGCGCCGCGCCGACCAGCGCCGTCAGCGGCTCCACCTGTCGATCCGCGAAACGCAAGCCGAACCAGATCGCCAGCCCCACCAGTAACAGGCTGACAGTCACGAGGGCGATGTTGAATTGCAGCTGCAAGGTCCGCGCGCTGCTTGTCAGGCGTTCGTAAGCTGTCACGATCGATTGCGCGCGCGACCATGAATTGAACATGGTCTCTTCAGTGGTGCGCGCGTTGTAGAGATAAATCCCAGACTGGGCATCAATCGGCACCAGCGCCTCAATCCGTTCAGGACTGCCGACCACTACGGCAAACTCGCCCCGATCAAGACGCGGGAGCGCAGCGCGGCTGAAGGCCAGCGGGCTATTGTCACGGGTAAGATTGAGTGCAGCCGCCGTTCTGAACGAACCATCTTCCATCCGTTGCAGGATTGCGCTCTCGGATATTTCGCGGCCCTGGACCTGATAGGCATAGAAGTCGGGGAAATCGGGATCGGTAATCGGCACCCGGGCGAGTGTTTCCCGCATATCGGTAGCCATCGTGATGGTGTTCTGTTCGACGTTGCGCTGGTTCGCATCGTAGTAATTTTGCGCGAGCGCGTTTGCGTTTTCCATCAACCCTCGGGATTCGTCGGAAAACCAGAAGTCGACGCCCGTCTGAAACAGGAACGCGGCAAACCCCGCCACGAGCAGCGTCGGTAAGGCGGCGACCATCGAAAAGAAGAACACGAGCCGCACATGAAGCCGTGCCGTGCTACCAGCAGCCCGGCGCAGTGCAAGGCGCCGACCGATCAGCACCAACAGCGCCATCGCCGGCACCAGCGTCGCCATCAGCAGCACTGACACCTGCGTGGTCGGCAGGAGGTCATCGGGCACACCAAGCCGACTATAAGCAGACCATGTCGCTGCGACCGCAGCTACCAGCGCGACGACTGCTGCACATTCCAACCAAAGATAGACGTTGGCCCGACGCGCAGCGATAATGAAGCTCCGCCACCAGCGCGGAGGCTGGCGCAATGCAAAAGGCGGTACACGGGGTGGGGATTGCTCCATCGTTGCCGCTTTACAACAACGGTGTGGCAAATATGCAAGTCCAATCTGGATCTACGCTGCCAACTTGCGCCATGACGTGTCTGAACTGCGCCAATCAGGAGGGCGAAAACCGATCGGGTTCCAACCCCAGTTCACCAATCCGTTTGCGCAACGTGTTGCGATTGATCCCCAATAATTGCGCCGCGCGCAGTTGGTTGCCGCCAGTTCGGCCCAGCGCATATTCGATCAGCGGCTTTTCAAAAGCCGCCAGCGCACGGTGATAGACGGCGCCCGGCGCGGGGCTTTCAGCGGTCAACCAGCTTGCCAAGGCCGCTCCGAACCCGCCCTGCCCCTCTCCCTGCGGCGTCGTCGTCGGCGCGATTTCAGGACCGATAATGTCATTTACAGCTTCGCCATCGATACGATCCTCGCGGGCCATAAGAGCGAGGCGGTACACCACATTGCGAAGCTCGCGCACATTGCCGCGCCAGTTGCGCTGTTCAAGCCGCTCAATTGCGTCTGGCACGAGTACGCGGCGCGGCAAGCCGTCTTCAGCCGCGAGCACGAGGAAATGATGTGCAAGCGCGGCGATATCTTCACGGCGTTCGCGCAGCGGCGGCAGCACGATCGGCACTACGTTAAGGCGATAGAACAGATCCTCTCGAAATGTCCCCGCGGCGATCATCGGGGCAAGATCACGGTTGGTGGCGGCGATGATGCGAACATTGACCGCAATCTCCTGCCGACCGCCGACGCGCCGAATTCGCCCGGATTGCAGCGCACGCAGTAAGCGGGTCTGCGCCTCAGCAGGCATATCGCCGATTTCATCCAAGAAGAGCGTGCCGCCGTTGGCCTGTTCGAATTTGCCGATGGCCTGCGCGATAGCACCTGTGAACGCACCCTTTTCGTGGCCGAACAGTTCGCTTTCGACCAGATCGGCAGGAATCGCTGCGGTGTTGACCGCCACAAACGGTCCGGTGCGGCGGTTGCCAAGTTCATGGATCGCCTCGGCGACCAGTTCCTTGCCTGTGCCGCTTTCTCCTGTGACCAGCACAGTCAGGTCATTGCGTAGCACACGCGTGATCATGCGGTAAACGCCCTGCATCGCCGGGCTACGACCGACCAAGGGCATTCGCTCGCCGTCGGCGCCCGCCATCGGACCGCCCGTCTCATCGGCTACGGCCTGGCGCGTGCCAGCGGCCTGACGTACGGCGTGAACCAGCTCGTCCAGATCGAAAGGCTTGGGGAAATATTCGAAAGCCTCGCTCTCGCTTGCACGCACTGCGGTATCCAGCGTGTTCTGCGCCGACAACACGATCACTGGCATGTCGGGTGCCATCTCCCGAACCGCCGAAAGGCTGGCAAGCCCGTCCCCGTCCTCAAGGATAACGTCTGTCAGCATAACTCCGAACTGGCGGGCGGAAAGCTGTTTGTCGCGCGCGGCAATGCTGGTGCAGTGGGCGATCGCAAAGCCTTCATCCTCCAAAGCGGCCATGATAACGGTGGCGATGGCTGCGTCATCTTCGACCAGCAGGATCGGACGGGTTGTCGGCATGTATCAGGCGATGTCCTGGGCCTGCGGCAGATGCAGACGGAAATGGGTGAGGCCGGCGCGTGCGTCGCGATCATGGCTGACATTGCCGTTCATGTCCCGCACCAGCTTGCGCACCAACGAGAGGCCGAGCCCCTGGCCAGATGGCTTTGATGACACAAACGGTTCAAATACATGATCCCGCAAGGCAGGATCGATGCCCTGCCCATTGTCGCTGATTGTGATTTCAATCGGCAGGGGCACCGCGCGTCCATTACGGATGGCGCTGAAAGCGAGGCCGCTGACAAACCGCGTCTGGACAATGATCCGCCCTGCCCCGCCCGCTGCCAATGCCGCATCATGCGCGTTGGAAATGAGATTGATAAGCACCTGTTCAAGCGCATCACGGTTGACCAAGACTGGCGGAAGCGAGGGATCGAACTCCTCGCGAATGTCGATATCCCCGCGATCAGACCCGGCGGCACGCATGGTCGCCACCGCCGCGCGGATCGCTTCGTGCGGGTTGCAGGCATTCACCGGGCCGGTGCGGGTGCTGCCCAATTGCTGCATTCGATCAATCAGCCGGGCAATTCGGTCAACCTCGTCGGTGATCATCCGGGCGAGCTTCTTGTCCGCGGGGGCAAGCTTGCGCTCAACCAGCTGCCCTGCCCCGCGAATGGCGGCAAGCGGATTTTTGATTTCGTGCGCAAGAACCGCCGGAGCGCCGAGCATTGCCTCTCCGCCGCCAGGGTTCGCGCTATCGTCGTGCCCGATCTGCGAAAGAGTAACGACACGCCACCCCGGGTGACCGGCCAGCGGCGAAACCGTAAGATTTACCCGTGTATCAAGGCCGCCCCCGCGGATCGCCAGATCGCGCACCACCAACGCCTCGTCGCTTGCCGCAAGACGCGCCTCGACGCGAGCATCGAGCGGACCGATGCGATCAACAAGGTGCGCGCCGATCAGCCGGCTAGCACTGGTGCCGATGAGATTTTCTGCAGCATGGTTTACTTCCGCGATTGCGCCCTCGCCGTCTATCAGCACCACCGCAAAGATCAGCCCTGCAATCTGTGCTCGGGCATTGGGCTGGCCATCTGGCTGCGGCTGCAGCGGAATACTGGCCACGGTCAGGCGGCCTGCTGCATCAGGAATGGCGTATAAAACCGCTCGATCTCGCCAAGCACCTGCTCGGCATCGTCAATGAAGTTGGCCATGTTGCGGAATTCGGCCGATCCGTGCAGCCCCTTGGTGTACCAGCCCAGATGCTTGCGCGCCATCTTGACCCCGGTGTCGCGACCATAGTGATCGAGCATCCGGCGGTAATGTTCGACCACCAGCGCGTATTGTTCATCGATGCCCGGCGTCGCGCGCGCTTCGCCGGTGCGCCACCAGTGCATCACCTGACCCAGCAGCCACGGCTTACCGTACGCACCGCGCCCTATCATCAGCCCGTCTGCGCCCGATTGTTCGAGCGCCTTGGCCGCATCTTCGATGGTGCAGATGTCACCGTTGACGATGACCGGGATGTTCACTGCATCCTTGACCTTGCGCACGAAAGCCCAGTCGGCGCTGCCCTTGTACATCTGGTTACGGGTGCGGCCATGAACGGTGATCATCTTGACGCCGATATCCTCGGCCATGCGGGCGAGGTCCGGCGCGTTGAGGCTGTCGTGGCACCAGCCCATCCGCATCTTGACTGTCACCGGCACGCTCACCGCCTTGACTGTCGCCTCCATCAACCGAACGGCAAGCGGCACTTCGCGCATCAACGCACTGCCCGCCAGCTGTCCGACCACTTTTCTGACCGGGCAGCCAAAGTTTATATCGATGATCGCCGCGCCGTTGCCTTCTTGGATCTTCGCCGCTTCGGCCATGCTGGCAGGATCGCAGCCGACAAGTTGCATTGAGACCGGCTCTTCGATCCGGTCCCACGCGGTTTTCTGTGTGCTAACGCGGGTCTCGCGGATCGCCGCCTCACTCGCCACCATCTCAGTGACATTGAGACCCGAGCCATAGCGCCGTACCAATGTGCGAAACGGCATATCGGTCACGCCCGTCATCGGCGCGAGCAGGACCGGCTCGGCCACAGTCACTGTGCCAATGCTGATCGGATTCAAGGCAGGCGGAAGCGGAAGCGTTGTCATGGTCGGGACTGTTGCCTAATATTTGGGCAGTCGCTTAGTGGATTGCGGAAACCCCGTCCAGACCTTAAGCGATCGCTCCGATGGCAGGCCCCTTCCCCCTTCCCCCATTCGCAGCGATTGTCGTCGCTGCAGGCAAAGGCCTGCGTGCGGGCGGAAACACCCCCAAGCAGTTTTGCAGCTTTCGTGGCAAGCCGTTGATCCGGCATTCGGTGGAGGCGCTGCTGGCGGCAGGCGCTGCGCCGCTGATAGTTGTAATCGCCGCCGATGCGCGCAGGGATGCCGAAGCGGCGTTGACCGGGATCGAGGGTGCCCAATTTGTAACGGGGGGGGCAAGCCGTCAGGACTCAGTGCGAGGCGGGTTAGAGGCTCTGGCTGATGCCATGCCCGACCGCGTCCTGATTCACGATGCCGCTCGCCCCGATCTGCCTCCAGCAGTGATTACGCGATTGCTGGCTGCGCTGGAAGAACATCCGGGTTCGATCCCAGTCCTGCCGGTGGTGGACAGCATCGCCGTGGCCAGTGATGGCGTCATGGCAGGAAAGGCGGAGCGGGAAAGCTTGCGCCGGGTGCAGACCCCGCAGGCGTTTCGCTTTGCAGCGATCCTGGCTGCACACCGCGACTGGCAGGGCGCGACCGAAGCAGGCGACGATGCACAAGTGTTGTCAGCCAGCGGCGGTTCAGTTGCGCTGGTCGATGGCGACGAACGCCTAAAGAAAATCACCTTTGCGGAGGACCTTGTGGATACGACGACCGCGCCTGCTTTTCGCATTGGCCAGGGTTATGACGTTCACCGGCTCGAAGCTGGGGAGGAATTGTGGCTTGGCGGCGTGCTGATCCCGCATGACAAAGGGCTTTCGGGCCATTCCGATGCCGATGTGGCCCTGCACGCTATCACCGACGCAGTGCTCGGCGCGATCGGCGCGGGCGACATCGGCACGCACTTTCCGCCCAGCGACCCGCAATGGCGCGGTGCGCGGTCGAGCCGCTTTCTTGAGCATGCTGTCCATTTGGCCCGCGATGCTGGTTACGAAATAGGCAATGTCGATCTTACCCTAATTTGCGAAGCCCCCAAGATCGGTCCTCATCGCCCGTCCATGCGCACAGCTATTGCCCAAATGATGGGCACGAACGAAGGCGCAGTCAGCATCAAGGCCACGACCACAGAAAAACTCGGCTTCACCGGCCGCGGCGAGGGCATCGCCGCTCAGGCCATTGTTCTTGTCACCCGCACCATTTGAGGAATTTTGACATGATCAGACGAATGACCGCTCCTGCCCTTGCTTTCGCCGCGCTCGCTTCGGCGCAGGGCGCGCAGGCCCAACAGCAGGCCTGCGTTGCCCCCGCTGACATGTCGGACGCCGTCGTCTATGCCATGCCTATCGCATATGATGCGACCCGCGCCGCGTGCGCCAACCGCCTGTCGCAGCGCGGCTTCCTGGCCACTCGGGGCGATGCATACATCGCATCCTTCCGCGCCAGTCAGGGTAAATCGTGGCCGGGAGCCTTCAGAATGCTCAAAACATTCATGGCTCAAAAGGACGGAGCAGCCGAGGAAAGCGGCATGGACATGACCGCGATGCTCCAGTCCATGCCCGAAGACGCGCTGCGTCCGTTTGTGGATGCACTGGTCGGTCAGATGATCGCACAGGAGATCAAGGGTGACAGCTGCGCCAAGATCGAGCGTGGGCTTGAACTCCTCAGCCCGCTGCCGACCGAAAATGTCGGCGGGCTGGTGGCCTTCATTGTCGAAATGACTGATGTGAAGAACCCTCCGGTCTGCACCCCGGCGCAGACTGCAGGTGGCAAGTAGAGTGACCATGCCAGCGTCGCTGCTTCCGGATGAAATTGCTGCGCTGGCTGGCCGCGTGGTGGCCGAAAACATTGCGCAAGGCCGAAAGGTCGCGCTTGCCGAAAGTTGCACCGGCGGTCTGGTCGCGGGTGCGATCACCGAGATCGCAGGATCATCCGCGGTGCTGGACCGCGGCTTTGTAACCTATTCCAACGAAGCCAAGATGGAGATGTTGGGCGTTTCGCGTGATATCATCGAAGCCTTTGGCGCGGTATCGATCGCCTGCGCATGGGCGATGGCGAAGGGCGCGCTCGACCGTTCGAATGCGGATGTTGCGGTCGCGATCAGCGGCGTGGCAGGCCCAGGCGGCGGAAGCCCGCAGAAACCCGTTGGCACCGTGGTGTTTGCCCGGGTTGTCCGCAATGCCATGGGCGAGCCTGAAGGCGAAACCCGGTTTTTCGATGGCGGAGAAGGTGAAGGCGGACGCGCGGAAATCCGCCGTCAGGCGACGCTTTGCGCGCTGGAATTGCTGCTGCCGTAAAGCTGTGCGGCGCGGGCTTCGAAAGCCTCTACCATCTTGCGAAAAGCCTTGTCGAAATACTGGCCGGCGATCCGTTCAAACAGCCGGTTCTTGAAAGTAAAATCGACAAGGAAATCGATTTCGCAAGTGCTGTCATCAACCGCCCGGAACGTCCAGACATTGTCGAGATCAGACAGCGGCCCGTCGACGTAATGCACGGCAATCTCGTGCGGGCGCTGCTTGCTGACGCGCGAAGTGAAGCTTTCGCGGATCGCCTTGAAGCCCACCACCATGTCGGCGACCATTTCGGTATCGGTGTTGGAACGCACCCGTGTGGCGATCACCCAAGGCAGGAACTCGCCATAACGGCTGACGTCCGCGACCAGATCGAACATCTGCTCGGCGCTATAGGGCAAGCGGCGGGTTTCGCGGATGCCGGGCACTAGATCTGAACCTTGGCTCCGGCGCGCGCCTGATCCCTGGCCAGCTTTTCCTCGCGCGCGGCCCGCATTTTCGCAAAATCATCGCCCGCATGATAGCTGGACCGCGTCAGCGGTGTAGCGGCGACTTGCAGAAAGCCTTTGGCCCGTGCGATTGCACCATGGGCGGAAAACGCCTTGGGCGTGACGAATTCTTCAACCTTGGCGTGTTTGGGCGTCGGCTGAAGATATTGCCCCATCGTGATGAAATCGACTTCGGCAGAGCGCATGTCATCCATGACCTGGTGCACCTCCAGGCGCTGTTCGCCGAGGCCCAGCATAATTCCGGATTTGGTGAAGATCAGCGGGTTATGCGCCTTCACCTCTTCGAGCAGTCGGAGCGAGGCATAATAACGCGCGCCTGGACGGATCGTCGGATAAAGCCGCGGGACCGTTTCAAGGTTGTGGTTGTAAACGTCAGGCCCAGCTTCACAGATCATTTCGACTGCACGGCGCATCTTGCCGCGGAAATCGGGCGTCAGGATCTCGATCGTGGTTTTAGGCGTGGTGCGGCGCAGCGCCTCAATCACCTTGACGAATTGGCCAGCCCCGCCGTCGGCCAGATCGTCACGATCGACGCTGGTGATGACGATGTGTTCAAGGCCCATTTTGGCCGCGGCGATCGCGGTGTTTTCAGGCTCGAAGGGATCGACAGCCTTTGGCATCCCTGTCTTCACGTTGCAGAAGGCGCAGGCTCGTGTGCAGACATCACCCAAAATCATCACCGTTGCGTGCTTTTTGCTCCAGCACTCCCCAATATTCGGGCAGGCGGCTTCCTCGCACACGGTGTTGAGGTTCAGTTCGCGCATCAACCGGCGCGTCTCGTTATAGCCTTCGCTGACAGGCGCACGCACCCGGATCCAGTCGGGTTTGCGCTGACGGGCTGGCCGTTCTTCGGCGGCGGCGGGCTGCGGCGTGCTGGCGAGATCGTTCATGCCCGCCATTTAGGCGCGCTGGCCGCGTCCCGCAAGCGCGCTGCCGCTTGCAATTTGCAGCACTGCCCTGACAAAAAAGAGCGCCGGACCCGATGGGCCGGCGCTCTCTTCAAACGCATTTACGCAGGCTTGTCTCAGCCAGCGACAGGTGCCGCTGCAGGCGCGCTCTGTTGCTGTGCATAGGCGCTCCACAACCGAGCGATCGGCGCGCGGGTACCGGTAACCTGTGCAAAGGTCGCACGCGCGGCTTCGGTGTTGCCGCTGCCGATTTGCGCAATGCCGAGCCGGGTCAGGGCCAGATCACGGTCGACGCCCGGCATCGAAACAGCCCGTTCGTAGAAGCCTGCAGCCTTGGCGTATTCGCCATGGCTGAGGAAGGTATCGCCCGCTGCCAGCACGGTGCGAAGTTGTGCTGAAGGTGCTTTGGCATCTCGCTCGAGCGAGGGCAGTGCCGCCTTGTCTTCGGCAACCAGCGCGCTCGCGCTCTTGAGCTGGTCTTCAACCCACGAATCGCTCTTGGGCGGGATGACCCCTGTTGCCTGTGCTTCCTCGATCACGCCTTTCACTTCCACGGGCAGGCGGCGCGTGTCGGCGGATTCGATGTAGAAGATGTAATCGTTCTTTTCCTTCAGCGTCCCCACCTTCTTGCCGAGCCGCAACAGGTCAAGCAGGACCGGGCCTTCGAAATCGTTGAGGTTGCGCGTCAAGTTGATGGCGTCGCGCCAATTTTCGGCCGTCGGGTAATCGGCGACCCAGCCTTCCACAAAGTCATAGACCTGCGGTACAACTTCATTGCTGTAGGCAACCGCCACGCCGCGGCGATACCACTTCGAATCGACCGGCTGGCCCTGCGCCTTGCGAGCAGCAATGGCATCGCTCAGGTATTTGAGCCCCTCAGGGTAACGCTCTTCCGAAAAATAGCTTTCGGCCATATTCATTTGCAGGTCCGAAGCGGTGAGGTTCTCCGCGCTGTAGTTGAGATCGATCGCCTTCTGCAGATAAGTGCGCGCCTTGTCGTATTGATTCAGCGAGTTGGCGATCTGGAACGCGATGAGGTTGAACCTGCCCTGTTCTTCAGGCTTCACCTTGCCGCTAGCAAGCATGGTTTCCACGCCTTGGAACTGCAACGGGACATCGTTGCCGTTGATCCCGGCGTTGAAAATCAGGCCGCCCAACGCAAGCTGTTCATCCGGCGAGGTCGCCAGCGGCACGAGAGCAACAATCTGCGGCTTCAGAGCGGCAAAATCGGCGCCAGGCGCCTTCAGTGCGGCATCGACCGGCTGATACGCCTTCACAAAGGCTTCGGAATAGGAGGGCTTGGCCTCTTCCTTTTTGTCATCTTTCTTTTTCTTCTGGGCATAAGCGGCGTCGGTAAAGCCCGGAACCGCAAGCACCGCGGTTCCACTGGCCAGCGCAACGGCTAGCGCAAACTGGCGCACAAGGCGGTTCGAAGTACGGGGCGAAGACAAATTGGTCACTGCATCCTCCACAAGTAACGCAGCCCGAACGTGCGCCAAGCACACGCGCGCGGCTCGAAATCCGCCCAAGCCTTTGAACGGCTCGCGCGGGATTTGCAATTGCTGCTAGGCGAGGCGTGCTGAACAGGCATTGAATGCCCCTACAGCCGGTCTTCTCATGATCCGTGGCTACAAGTGTGGAAAAATGCACGCCGTTCCCGCTGTGTTCGCGCGCCAAGGTGGCGAAAGCCCCGGCAAGTCCCTAGATAGAGCCAGAATGCCGACCTGATATGGACGGCTCGCCGCGCACGGCAGGAAAACACAAACAGAAACGGTCCCGATCTTGAGCGACGACAGCGACATCATCGATTCCCCCCCGGCCCCGATGGGCGGCTTTGAGCGTATCGACATCGTCGACGAGATGAAGTCGAGCTACCTCGATTACGCGATGAGCGTGATCGTGGCCCGCGCCTTGCCGGACGTGCGCGACGGATTGAAACCGGTGCACCGCCGCATCCTGTTCGCCAGTCAGGAAGGCGGCTTTGTCGCCGGGCGCCCTTATCGCAAGAGCGCCAAGATCGTCGGTGACGTGATGGGTAACTATCACCCGCACGGTGACAGCGCGATTTACGATGCGCTCGCGCGGATGACGCAGCCGTGGTCGATGCGCGTGCCGCTGATCGATGGTCAGGGCAACTTCGGCTCGATGGACCCCGATCCGCCAGCATCAATGCGGTACACCGAAGCACGGCTGGCGCGGGTCACGAACAGCCTGATGGATGATCTCGACAAGGACACGGTCGATTTCACTGACAACTATGACGGCAGCCGCAAGGAACCCACGGTTCTGCCCGCGCGCTTTCCCAACCTGCTGGTCAATGGCGCAGGCGGGATCGCGGTCGGAATGGCGACCAACATCCCCCCCCACAATCTGGGCGAGGTGATTGACGCCTGCTTTGCCTATATGGACAATCCTGCGATCACTTCGGAAGAGCTGATCCAGTACATTCCCGGCCCCGATTTCCCGACCGCCCCGCTGATCCTTGGCACGCATGGCGCGCGGCAGGCTTACACCACCGGGCGCGGATCGATCCTTATGCGCTGCCGTCACGAGGTCGAAAGCACGCGCGGCGCGAAAAGCGAAGGGCGTGAAAGCATCGTCTTCACGTCGATCCCCTATCAGGTCGGCAAATCCAACCTGGTCGAAAAGATCGCCGATGCCGCCAAGGAAAAGCGGATCGAAGGCATCTCCGACATTCGCGACGAATCCTCGCGCGAAGGCGTGAGGGTGGTGATCGATCTGAAGCGCGATGCCACTGCCGAAGTCGTGCTCAACCAGATCTGGCGGCACACGCCTGCGCAATCATCCTTCCCGGCAAACATGCTGGCGATCCGCGGCGGCCGGCCCGAAAC
>JBEQBX010000062.1:0-17324 GCA_041639595.1 Porphyrobacter sp. | reverse complement strand
ACGCGAAGGACGGCATGGTCGCGACCGAGGGCTGGGCTGAGGTGTCCGACGTGCCCGTGACCGACCTTGCCCGCCGTTTCGAAGATGCAGGCGTCGCTTCGCTGCTGTTTACCGATATCGGCCGGGACGGCTTGTTGAAGGGCGTGAACATCGAGGCGACGGTGGATCTGGCCCGCCGCGTGGATATTCCGGTGATCGCCAGCGGCGGAGTGAAGGGGCTGGACGATATCCACATCCTGTCGCTCCACGCGCACGAGGGGATCGAGGGGGTGATCACCGGGCGGGCGCTGTATGAAGGCAGGCTCGATCTGGCGGCGGCGATTGCGATCGGCGAGCGGGCGGTATGACCGTTCGCATCCGTGTGATCCCGTGCCTCGACGTCGCCGATGGCCGCGTGGTCAAGGGCGTCAATTTTGTAGATCTGAAGGACGCGGGCGATCCGGTCGAACAGGGCCGAGCCTATGATGCGGCAGGCGCGGACGAACTGTGCTTCCTCGATATCTCGGCCAGCCACGAAGGGCGCGGGACGTTGCTCGACATGGTGCGGCGCACGGCGGAGGTGTGCTTCATGCCACTGACTGTCGGCGGAGGCGTGCGCAGCGCCGAAGATGCCCGGGCGCTGCTGCTGGCGGGTGCGGACAAGGTCGCGGTCAATTCTGCCGCCGTCGCGCGGCCTGAATTGGTAGGCGAGATCGCCGCGAAGTTCGGCAGCCAATGCGTCGTTGCCAGTGTCGATGCGCGCCGTACACCGCGCGGGAACTGGGAAATCTTCACCCACGGCGGGCGCAAACCCACCGGCATCGACGCGGTCGAATACGCCCTTAAGGTTGCCGATCTGGGCGCGGGCGAATTGCTGGTCACTTCGATGGACGGCGACGGGACAAAGCGCGGTTATGACCTCGATCTGACCCGCGAAATTGCCGACGCTGTCAGCGTGCCGGTTATCGCCAGCGGCGGGGTGGGGAGCCTCGAACATCTGGTGGACGGGGTGGTGAAGGGCCATGCCAGCGCGGTTCTGGCAGCGAGCATTTTCCATTTCGGCCAGCACACGATCGCCGAAGCACACGCTGCGCTTCGGGCGGCAGGCTTGCCCGCACGCGGCGTTTGACCGAAAGAAGCGTCATGGACACCCTGACCCGTCTCGAAACGACCATCGCCCAGCGCCTTCTGGCCTCACCCGAGGAAAGCTATGTCGCGAAACTCCACGCCAAGGGGCTGAAGAAAATCGCCCAGAAGCTTGGCGAGGAAGCGACGGAAACGGTGATTGCGGCGCTCTCCGGTGACGAAGGCGAGTTGGTGGGTGAGGCGGCGGACCTGTTGTTCCACCTGCTGGTGCTGCTCGCCGAAAAGGGCTTGCCGCTCGGGAAAGTCCTCGCTGAACTCGACCGGCGCGAGGGATTGTCCGGTCTCATGGAAAAAGCAGCACGGAGCGAATAATGCCGATCGACCCGACCTTGCCCTATGATGACGCCAACATCTTTGCAAAGATTCTGCGCGGGGAAATCCCTTCGCGAAAGGTCTATGAAGACGACTGGGCCTTCGCCTTTGAGGACATTAACCCGCAGGCTGAAATTCACACGCTGGTGATCCCCAAGGGGCGCTATGTCAGTTGGGATGATTTCAGCGCAAAGGCTTCCGATGCCGAAATCGGCGGCTTCATCCGTGCAGTGGGCGAAGTGGCGCGGGCGAAGGGACTGGTCGAGCCCGGCTACCGCCTGTTGGCCAATATCGGCGCACATGGCGGACAGGAAGTGCCGCATTTGCACGTTCACATATTCGGCGGTGAGCCGTTAGGCCCGATGATCGCTCGGCGTTGAATACGGGTCAGCCCCCATTCCTCTGCCATTCATCGACAAAACACAAACACCGGCCTTTGCAGCGATTCCCCGCTCGGCTAGGTGGCAGAAATGATTTCTCCGAACCTTCCTGGCGGCATCCTTGATGGCGCGCGGCATCTTTATGCCGTCCGCGTCTATTATGAGGATACCGACCTGTCGGGGATCACCTATCACGCCAACTACCTGCGCTGGTTCGAACGTGCCCGATCCGATCTTCTGCGCCTGCTCGGCATCGATCAGCGCGCGGCGATCGAAACGGGGGAGGGCGCCTACGCGCTGTCCGAGGTAAACCTCAAATACCTGCGGCCGGCCCGGCTCGACGATGATGTGGTGATCGAAACCCGCTGCACCGAACTGGGCGCGGCATCGTGCCGGATGCATCAGATCGCAAGCCGGGGCGGCGACAGGCTGTGCGAAGCCCACTTGCGCGTCGGCTTCATCACGCTTGATGGCCGCCCGCGCCGTCAGCCCGCCGCATGGCGAGACGCTTTCCAAGCTTTCATGACCAAGGATCTTTGAACCTGTGACGCTCGACCTGCTCGCCGCCGCCGCCCCAGCTCTTGGCTCTGCTGCCGCTCCGACCCGGCTCGATCCGGTCGAGCTGTTCTTGCAGGCCGATATCATCGTCCAAATCGTGATGATCGGCCTGCTATTGGCGAGCATCTGGGTGTGGATGATCATCGTCTCGTTCAGCCTGCGGATCGGAGGGCTGTCCAAGAAGTCCCGCGAATACGAGGCGGAGTTCTGGGAACAGCGCGACCGTGAGGCGCTGCTGACCAAGCAGGTGAGGAAGGAAGTGCCCGCCGCGCGGGTCGCTGCTGCGGGCCTTGATGAATGGCGCAAGTCCACCGCCAAGCAGCCGGTCGACCGCGACGCCAGCCGCCAACGCATCGCCGCCGCCATGGACAGCCAGATCGCCGAGGAAGCGGACGAATTGGCCGGACGGCTCAATTTCCTCGCCACAGTCGGTTCGGTTGCGCCCTTCGTGGGGCTGTTCGGCACGGTGTGGGGGATCATGACCAGCTTCTTCCAGATCGGCGCGCAGCAAAGCGCCAGCCTAACGGTTGTCGCCCCGGGCATTGCCGAGGCACTGTTCGCGACCGCGATCGGGCTGTTTGCCGCGATCCCCGCAGTCATCGCCTATAACCGCTTCGGCGGAGCGGTGGACCGTTACGAGGCGCTGCTGCAGCGGTTCGCCGACAAGCTCCACACCGGCCTCAGCCGCGAGTTGGACCGCGCGTAATGGGGGCGAACCTCTCATCTTCCCGGGGGCGCAAGGGCTCCAAGCGCACCCGCCGCGCCGCCATGGCCGAAATCAACGTCACCCCGTTGGTCGATGTCATGCTGGTGCTGCTGATCATCTTCATGGTCACCGTGACGCTGCCCGCTGTCGGCGTGCCGGTGGAACTGCCCGAAAGCCGCGCCGCGCCGGTCGAGGAGAAGCCTGACCAGATCACCATCTCGATCGACCGGGCCGGCACAATCTATATCGAGGATGAAGCCGTGCCCGCTGGCGGGTTGCCGAACGCGCTCGAAGCGCTGGACCGCGGAGGCGAACAGCCGCTGATCGTGCTGCGCGGTGACCGCAGCCTTGATTACGGTAGAGTGATGCAGGTTATGGGCGAGCTGGGCCGCGCAGGCTTTACGTCGATCTCGCTGGTCACCGATGGTTCAGTTTCGGCCCCATAGTCCCGGCAATAGAGATGGGTGAAATCGCGCTCCGTAACGAAGAAAAGATCGGCCTTGCAGCCGCGCTTGCGCTGCATGGTGCGCTGGTGGCCGTACTGCTGACGCAGGCGGTGCGCAGCGAGGTTTCGGTGTTCCCGGACCGGATGACGGTCAGCCTGGCGACCGAAGTAGGGCTTGAAGCGGCCGCACCTGAACCCGTCTCTGAAAGCCGCGCCGCGATTGCGCCGACCTTGTCTGACGAACCGGCCCCTGCACCTGAACCGGCCAGACCGGAACCGGCCCCGCGCCCGGAACCGGTTCCGCCCAAGCCCAAGCCTGCGGTGAAGACGGCAACGCAGCAGCCCGCCCCCGCCCGCGACCGATCGCGCCCGGACCGCACCCCGCCCAAGCAGGCGGCGACCGCTCCGGCAAAGACCGCACCCAAAAGCGGCGGCGGCAGCCGGATCGGTGACGATTTTCTGGCGGGCAAGGGAAGTTCGACCACCACGCAGGAAACCCGTGCGCCTGCGACACAGATCGGTGCTGCGGCCAAGGCTTCCATCGGGCAGGCGCTCGCCAGGCAGGTCAAACCGCACTGGACATCGCCGCAAGGCCTGGATGTTGACCAACTGGTGACGCTGGTCGATTTCGATCTCAACCCCGATGGGAGCCTGAAAGGCCGCCCGCGCGTGCGCAGCCAAAGCGGTGTTAGCGATTCCAACCGTGCGCAGGCGTCCCGGCACGCTGAAAATGCGATCCGTGCAGTGCAGCTTGCCGCGCCCTTCAAACTGCCAGAAGAATATTACGAAGCCTGGAAGACTGTCCGCGGCGCCCGTTTCGATAGGAATACATCACGATGAAACCCGCTCTGTTTGCCGCCCTGCTGTTCACCGCCGCCTGGCCCGTTGCCGCCGGTGCGCAGGATCTTGGCGCGCCAATGGGTGAGGACGGCCCGGTTGAAACGGCGACCACCGACGCATCGCAGGCGCAGGCCGATGAAGGCATATCCTTCACCGTCACCGACGAATCCGTATGGTCCGACATCGGCATTGCGATCCCATCCTTCGCCACAGATCGTGAACGCTCCACTCCCGCCAACGAGGGCGGGACCGGCGCCTTGGGGCGTGAAGTCGCGCGGGTTATCACTGCCAATCTGCGCAACAACGGCCTGTTCAAACCGGTCGGCCCCGACAGCCTGCCGCAGCCCGGCTTTCCTCAGATCACCGCGCCCGCTTTTGCCACGTGGAGCGGCAAGGGCGCGGAGATGCTGGTGCATGGTTATGTCCGCGCGCGCGACGATGGCCGGCTGGTGGTCGGCTGCTATCTTTATGACGTCGCCTTGCAGAACGAATTGGTGCGTGAAGGCTGGGTTGTCGCTCCGGGTGACTGGCGGCGCGCGGCCCACAAATGCAGTGACCTGATCTTCAGCCGCCTCACCGGCGAAAGCCCGTTCTTCGACAGCCGCATCGCCTACATCGCAGAAACCGGTCCCAAAGACCGCCGGGTCAAGCGCCTTGCGGTGATGGACAGCGACGGCGCGAACCACCGCTTTCTCACGCTCGGCAGCGCCACCGCGCTCACCCCGCGTTATTCGCCCGACTATTCGAAGATCCTCTATCTCTCCTACGTGGACGGCAACCCGCGCATCTATGTCTATGACATCGGCACCGGCAAGCAGACACTGGTAACCGAAAACCGCAGCCCCACTATTGCCCCGCGCTGGTCGCCGGATGGCAAGTCGATCCTTTATTCGATGGCGGTCGCGGGCAACACCGACATCTACCGTGTCCCCGCCACCGGCGGTTCAAGCGTCAAGCTGACCGACAATCCGGGGATCGACGTCGGCGGATCCTACTCTCCGGATGGCACCAAGATCGTCTTCGAAAGCGACCGTTCGGGCAGTCAGCAATGCTATGTCATGGACGCTGACGGAAGAAACCAGAAGCGGATCAGCTTCTTCGGTGGGCGCTGCGCCACGCCAGAATGGAGCCCGCGCGGTGACCAGATCGCCTTCACGCGCATCGCGGGGGATTTCAACGTCGCGGTGATGAACACCGGCGGCGGGGGGATGCGGGTGCTGACCAAGGGCTGGCAGGACGAAGCCCCGACCTGGGCGCCCAATGGCCGTATCATCCAGTTCTTCCGCACGGAACGTAATTCTGGCCGTTCCGGCATCTGGCAGGTTGATCTCACCGGCCAGAACGAACGCCGCCTGCCGACCCCGGTTGACGCATCGGATCCCGCATGGGGGCCGATCCGCCCGTGACCGGGTCACCATAATTTGGCCCATATCCGGGTACAGGTTTTTGACTTTCCCTATCCCCCGCGACCCTTTGAAAGGAAAACAACGATGAACAGGAAGATTGCAACGCTTCTCCTGCTGGCATCTGCCACCGGCCTTGCGGCTTGCTCGAAGAAGGCGCCCGAAACGCTGCCCCCGACGCCGGTTGAGACCCCGCGTCCCACCCAGACCGGCCCGCAGGTTCAGCCGATGGGGCCGCAGGCCGGGAGTCAGGCGCACTTCGCTGCTGCTGTGGGTTCCTCGACGACGATCTATTTCGAGACTGATCGCTACAATGTCGACTCGCAGGATGCCGCCGCCCTTCAGGCACAGGCGCAGTATTTCGCGCGCTTCCCGCAGGTCACCTTCACGATCGAAGGCCATGCCGACGAACGCGGCACGCGTGAATACAACCTCGCTCTGGGTGAGCGCCGCGCCAATGCTGCCAAAGCCTATCTTGTGAGCCTCGGTGTGAATGCGAACCGCATTTCGGTGCTGAGCTACGGCAAGGAGCGTCCGTTGGCGCTGGCATCGAACGAAGCGGCGTGGGCGCAGAACCGCCGCGCCGCATCGGTAATCATCAACTAGACCGGATCGTCAGCGTTGAAGCAGGCCGGGTTAAAGCTCGGCCTGCTCGGCCATCAAGGGCGCATCGAAGCCCGCCAATTCACGCGCGCCGGTGACCACGCACAGTCCCGCCAGTGCGAGCACGCAGAACAGGCTGGAAAAGGTCAGTTGCGGGCTCATATCTCAGGTCTTTCGCGGGCAGGGGATCATCTGCGGCTTATGTGGTATTGCAATGCAACATTTCACATTGCAACCGGTTCCCGCATTCACACGCCTTCCCATTTCCGGCCACTGCGCGTAGATTGATCGCGTGAGACAATCGACCAACAACATGCCCCCCATGCCTTGCGGACTGCGCCGGTGAGCCGCGCGCGCCGATCGATGGATTGGGGCTTCCCGCGCTGGCGGCCCTATGGCTCCTCGCAGGAAGCGGTAAACGTCCGCATCTGTGACCGGCATGGCTGCGACGAACCCGGTAATTGCCCCGCGCCCAAAGCACCCAACAGCCCGGATCGGTGGTATTTCTGCCAGAAGCACGCGGCGGAATACAACTCCAGGTGGGATTACTTCGAAGGTCTGGAACAGTCTGAAAAGGACGAGCGGGCCAAGGCCGAGCGGCAGGAAAGCTCAGGCTATGCCGAAAGCGCGCATTATGGCTGGGCCGGATCGGGTGACGGATCGCGATCGGCGGATGAAATGCGCGCGCTGGACGTTCTGGGGCTGGAATCGGACGCTGATTTCAACGCGGTCAAGAAAGCCTACCGCGCTCGGGCCAAGGAAGTTCACCCCGATGTGAAACCCGGCGATGCCGAGGCGGCCAAGCAGTTCCAGCTGATCCAGACCAGTTACGAAGTCCTGCGCGCTGCCGAGGAACGGCGCGAATGGCGGGGTTGATACCCGCCTAGGCAGGTGGCCCTGCAAAGCCCTTGCCCCGGCTGTCGATCTGCGGATCGGGATTGTCGTTCCACCACGGCACATCCGTCCACGGCCGTACGTCGATTTCATGGCTCCAGCAATTGCGGGGCTGATGGGCGAGGTGCCAATACGTCTCGGCCAAAGCCGCCGGATCGATCAAACCGTCTGCGCCTTTGTTTGCCTTGAAGCCTTCGAATTTGTCGCCCAGCAACTTGCCAAGTGTATCGGGTGCATCGACCGGCCCATCCACGACCACATGGGCGACATGGACGCCTTGCGGCGCGAATTCGGCATTCAGGGTCTGGCACAGCATCCGCCGCCCGCCCATTGCCGCTGCATGGCTGTGCTGCCCCGCATTGCCGCGCACCGCCGCCGTTGCCGAGGTGACGAGCAGCGTGCCGTGGGTGCCGGTCCGCGCCCGCGCGGCCATTGCGGGCAGCAGCGCATGGGCAAGGCGAAATACGCCATAGGTGCCAAGCCGCCAGCCCAATTCGAAAATCCGATGCGGTGTCTGGTCCAGCGTCCGGTTGCCGATCTGCGCGCCCAGATTGTAAAGCGCAGCCTGGATCGGGCCGATGTCGCGTTCGGTGCGCGCGACCAAGTCCTCGATCGATCCGTCTTCCGCCGCATTGAGCAACGTGCCTGAAGCCGATCCGCCCGCAGCTTCGATAGCGGTGATCATCCGCGCAAGCCCTTCCTCGTCCGAACGGCGCGCCAGAACCGCGTGATAGCCCCCTGCGGCAAAACGCGCCGCGGCACTGCCGCCGATCCCGGCGCCTGCCCCGATCACCAGAAACACTGGCTTGCGGCTGTCAGTCATATCGGTCTTTCCTCCCGTTCGGGGCCGGTCATGTCAGCGCCGCGATGCCCCATACCACGCCGACGATCAGCACGATGCCTGCCACATCAAGCAGCGCGCCGGCCGCTACCATGCGTTCGATCCGGATGCGTCCCGTGGCCCAGGCAATCGCGTTCGGCCCCGTCCCGGCCGGAAGCATGAAGCCCCAGCTTGCCGCCAGTGCCGCAGGCAGGGCCAGCAGGATCGGGTCCGCCCCCAGCGCTACGACCAGCGCAGCGACGACCGGGATGATGCCGGTGGCCGTCGCGACATTGCTGGCGAATTCTGTGACCAGAACCACCAGCGCCACCACAGCAAGCGCGATCAGGATCAGTGGCCAGCTGGCAATCGGCAGCAATGCCTGCCCGATCCAGATCGCCAGCCCCGATGCCTGCATTCCCGCCGCCAGCGCCAGCCCGCCGCCGAACATGAAGATCACGCTCCACGGTGCGCGTTCGGCCTCGTGCCACACCAGCAGCGGACGGCCGGTGCCGTCGGGCAGCAGGAACAGCGCCAGTGCGGCGATGACCGCGATGGTGCCGTCGGTCCATGAAGCAGGCGGAAGCAGCGGGGCGATGATCGGCTGGGTTGTCCAGGCAATGAAGGTCAGGATGACAAGCGGCACGAGGCGCTTTTCGGGCAGGCTCCATGCCGCGTGGCGATCAATCGCGGCGCGGGCAGCCGCGACATCGAAGGGGTGCTCTGCGACCCGCTGTATCTTCGCAACAATCAACGCGGCGAGCGGCACACCCAGCAGGACCACCGGCACGCCGTAAAGTGACCATTCGACAAAGGTGATGCGCACGCCGGCAATTGTGTCCAGCAGGCCGACCGCGATGGCATTGGTGGGCGAACCGACGATGGTGCCCAATCCGCCGATGCTGGCGGCAAAGGCGATACCCATCGGCAAGGCTCCGGCGATACCTTCCTGCAATGGCGCATCTTCGCTGGCGCCGCCGCGTCCCCCGTCCAGCACAGCCAGGGCCATCGGCATCATGATCAGCGCGGTCGAGGTGTTGGAGATGAACATCGACAGCAAAGCGGTCGACAGCATGAACGCAATCAGCAGCCGCACCGGTCCGCCGTCGCGGCCCACCGCGCGCAGGATTGCCAGACTCAGGCGGCGGTGCAGGCCGGTCCGCTCAATCGCCAGCGCGATGAAGGCTCCGCCCAGCAGCAGGAACAGGATCGGCGAATAATAGGTCGAAGCCACTGTCTCGGCCGTCGAAACGCCCGCCAGCGGCAGCACCACAAACGGCAGCAGGGCGGTAACGGTCAGCGGCACCGACTCGGTCATCCACCATGCGGCCATCCAAAGGACCAGCCCGGCGACCAGCGATGCACCCGGAGCCATGCCATCCGGAGGGGGCAGCAGCGCAGCAAGGGCAAACGCCAACGGGCCAAGGACAAGGCCGATCCGGCGTGCTGTCATGCGCTGCGAACTCCCCCCTGGCTATTGCCGAGGCCTATCAGCAAGCCGCTGTTCCCGGCAAGCCCCGTGCGAGCCGCGTGCAAGCCCCGGGGCAGCGGCGGACGTGCCGGACTCATGAACAGCATGCAGAAACAGCAGGGGGCAGACCTTGCGGCCTGCCCCCCTGCAATCGGCTTCAATGGACGCTCGTTTATTTGGGCGAGAGCACCATCAGCATCTGGCGGCCTTCCAGTCGCGGGAAGGCTTCGACCTTGGCGACTTCGGCGACGTCTTCCTGCACCTTCTTGAGCAGATCCATGCCGAGGTGCTGGTGGGCCATTTCGCGGCCACGGAAACGCAGGGTGATCTTCACCTTGTCGCCATTGCCGATGAACTTGGTGACGTTGCGCATCTTCACGTCATAATCATGCGTGTCGATGTTCGGGCGCATCTTCACTTCCTTGATGTCCTGGGTCTTCTGCGTCTTGCGCGCCAGGTTGGCCTTTTTCTGCGCTTCGAAGCGGAATTTGCCGACATCGAGATATTTGCACACCGGCGGGTCCGCGCTGGGGGACACTTCGACGAGGTTCAGGCCCTTTTCATTGGCCTGCTCAATCGCTTCGCGGGTGAACATCACGCCAAGGTTTTCGCCTTCGTCATCAATGACGCGGACCTTGGGGACGTTGATCATGTTATCAAACCGAGGGCCGCTTTTTACGGGCGGGGCCATCGAGCGCCGGGGTGGACGTGATATGGGGTGTTCTCCTGTGGTGGCTTCGTACTGCGCGCTCCTTAGTCCCAAACGCGCAGCAACGCTAGGTGAGTCTTAATGCCGGCGCATCGGCTTGGTTCTGGCTGCAGCCCGCCTTAGCACTTAAGGTTTTTAGAAGTGCCTCTGGTCTGGAAAATCATCTAAGTGATCACGGCTGCAGGTTGACTTCCGATCGATGATTCAAGTCATTCGTTGTGTAATTCTTGCGCGGGGCAAACATGAAACCAAAAGATCGCAAGCTGGCAGGAGGCGCCTTGTTCAATGACAACGAAATGGAATTCCTTGCAGCTCTAAGGTCTTGTCAGTCGGTACATGGTGTTGCCCAGTCAACCGGCTTATCCCCACGGATAGTTGCAGGCGCAATCCGGTCCATGCGGATCATCCTTGCGGTAAATGATGGACCTGCGGACGATTTTATAAGTTTGGTCGAAAGCTGGGATGGTGATGGCCTTGAAGGCTTTTTATTGACCGAAAAAACGTCACAGCAATCCGGTTCACAAGATGACTATGTTCGATCAGTAGCTGAATTAAGCGGCGAGGGTGCCACCGCGCGCGATGAAGCTAGACTGAAGAAACAAAGGGTCATCGACACAATCGAGCGCGATTGGTCCGCTCAGGAAATCCTTGACCTGGGCGCATCACTTATACGCCTTGCGGATGCCCTTGATCAGGACTGGAATGCTGAGGCAGTGCAGTTCTCATTTCCGTGGCCGTCAGCAGCGAGGCAGATCGAAAGAAATGCTCTAGAGCTTGCGAAGAAGGCTGTATTAATCAAAAAACAGATAGCCATGCGGAAGAAATATTTGCCCGAGGCGTTGCTGGGTGAGCCTACATGGAACATGCTATTGGAGCTGTTCTGTCAATTCGCAGGAGGTGCGCGCGTGAGCACAAAAAGCTTGTGCATTGCAGCCGAATGCCCGGAATCGACGGCGCTCCGCCATATTGAACGGCTGGAGGAAGCGGGCCTCATTCGCAGATTTCGCTCACAGACGGACGCGCGCGTCACTCTGGCCGAGCTCACCAAACAGGGGGTGGTCGGCGTTGGCAGAGTGCTTGAGCGGATCTCGATCTAGGTAGCCATCGGCCACAGCGGAAATCGGGCGATGCGGCCTTTGGCAGGCATCAGTGCCTCGATCCGGTGTGCGGGCGACAGGGCGGCGCGGATTTGCGGCGCGGCGGCGTCCAGCCCGCCGGTCAACGAGCCAAACGCGGGCAGGATCATCCGCTCGGTCCCTCCGGCATCGCGGCCCATGACGGCGCAGGGGCGGGCGATGTGGCGGCCGCGGATAGTGACCCGCAGCTTGGGGTGATAATGGCCTGACAGTTCGGGCGCAGTCTCTCCGGCGCGGGCTTCGTGGCGCAGGGTCATGCCGCCCACTTTCAGTTCGGGCACGATCGTCCCGCCGAAACCGCGGGGCAATACCTCGTCATGGTTGCCGGTGATCCACACCCAATCAAGCGCGCGTGTCAGTGCCTCCAGCATCCCGGTGCAATGCGCGTCCAATCGCAACGCGCCCGCATCATCGTGGAAGTTATCGCCCAGCGTAATTACCCGCCGCGCGCCCGTGAGCCGCACCGCATCGGCCAGCCGTTCCAGTGTGTCGCGGCTGTCATAGGGGGGAAGCATCTGGCCGGCTTTCGCATACCAGCTGGCCTTTTCCAGATGCAGGTCCGCCACCAGCAGCGCGCGTTCGGCAGGCCAGTACAGCGCATGTCCGGCACCCAGCAGCATTTCATGCCCGGCGAAGGGGAGGGGGGCGAACATAGCGGGAACCATGCCATGCCTCTGCCTGCAAACAATCGGTTTTGCAACAACCGAGCGGGCGCCAAAGTCAGGCTTGTGCGCCGCGCCTCATCGCCTATGGTAGAAAGGAATGACGGACGGGGATGTATGACGGACTGGACACAACACACGGCCCACGCACGCGCTTGGTTCGAAGCCTTGCGCGATTCGATCTGCGCGGAATTCGAAGCGATCGAGCGTGAGGCGGGATCGGACGCCAGCTTCCAGTACACCCCGTGGAACCGTGAGGAAGAAGGCAATCCTGATCCCGGCGGCGGGGTGCAGGGGTTGATGAAGGGCAAGGTCTTCGAAAAGGTCGGCGTCAATGTGTCGACCGTGCGGGGCAGCTTTGCCAAGGAATTTGCAGGAAGCATCAACGGCGCGAGCGCCGATGCGCCGGGCTTTGTCGCGACCGGCATTTCGCTGGTCGCCCATATGACGAACCCGCACGTGCCTGCGGTGCACATGAACACTCGCTTCCTGACCACCACCAAGGCGTGGTTCGGCGGCGGCGCGGACCTCAATCCGCCGATCCCCTATGCGGAAGACACGGTGCAGTTCCATGCCGCGATGCAGGCCGCCTGCGATCCGCACGGGGCCGATTATTACGAACGCTATGCCAAGTGGGCGGAAGAGTATTTCTACATCCCCCACCGGCAGGTCGGGCGCGGGGTGGGCGGGATTTTTGCCGACCATCTGGAATGCCCGGACGATGCGGGATGGCAGGCCAATTTCGAATTCATCAAGGATATCGGCAAGCAGTTCCTCGCCGTCTATCCCGCCATCGTGCGCAAGCGGATGAACACGCCCTTCGACGCAGCCGACGAAGCGCAGATGTTCGAATACCGGGGCCGCTACGCCGAATTCAACCTCGTCTACGACCGCGGCACGATTTTCGGGCTGAAGACCGGTGGCAATATCGACGCTATCCTTATGAGCCTGCCGCCGCGCGCGACGTGGAGTTGACGCGCGACCTTGCGTTGATGGGCGCGGCTGCGGCTTTCTTCGCACTTGCGGCAATCGCGCCTGGCGCACATATTCACCCGTAATGCTGCGCCAGTACGAACTCGTCGAGAAGGTCCTCGATTACGACCCCGACGCCGACGAGGCGATGTTGAACCGCGCCTATGTCTATACCGTGCAGAAACACGGCACCCAGAAGCGCGCGTCGGGCGATCCCTATTTCAGCCATCCGGTCGAAGTCGCCGGGCTGATGACCGATCTGAAGCTCGACATGGCGACGATCATCACCGCGTTGCTGCATGACACGGTGGAAGACACTCTCGCCACGATCGACGATATCGAGGCGCATTTCGGCGCGGAGGTCGCGCGGCTGGTCGACGGGGTGACCAAGCTTTCCAAGATCGAGGCCATGCCCGAAAATGAACGTGCGGCGGAAAACCTGCGCAAGTTCTTGCTCGCCATGTCCGAAGATATCCGCGTGCTGCTGGTCAAACTGGCTGATCGCCTGCACAATATGCGCACGCTGCATTTCATCAAATCGCCCGAAAAGCGCCAGCGCATCGCGCGTGAGACCATGGATATCTACGCCCCGCTCGCTGAACGGGTGGGGATGTATGAATATATGCACGAAATGCAGGCGCTGGCCTTCCGCGAGCTGGAGCCGGAAGCCCACGCCACAATCACTGCCCGGCTTGACCAATTGCGTTCGCAGGACGGCGGGCAGGTTGATGCCATCGCGCTGGCGATCAAGCAGCGCCTCGCCGAAGCAGGGCTGAAGGTCGAGGTTTACGGGCGCGAAAAACACCCATTTTCGATCTGGCACAAGATGGCCGAACGCCATGTCAGCTTTGAACAAGTCACTGACATCATGGCCTTCCGCGTCCTGACCGATAGCGAGGAGGATTGTTACCGGGCGCTGGGCATCCTGCACACCACCTGGCAGTTCCTGCCGGGCAAGTTCAAGGACTACATTTCGACGCCGAAATCCAACGGCTACCGATCCTTGCACACCTCGCTGATGTATCAAAACTCGATGCGCGTGGAGGTGCAGGTCCGCACCCGCGAGATGCACCGCACCAATGAATTCGGCCTCGCCGCGCATTGGGCCTACAAGCAGGGCGACAAGCCCGATGGCGCGGTGGGCTGGCTGCGCGATCTGATCGAGATCGTCGATGCCAGCAATGATGCCGAGGAACTGCTCGAACACACCCGCATGGCGATCTATCAGGATCGCATCTTCGCCTTCACGCCAAAAGGCGCGCTGTTTCAGCTGCCCAAGGGCGCAACTGCGGTCGACTTTGCCTTTGCGGTGCACACCAATCTCGGCATCCAGACCGCCGGCGTGAAGATCAACGGGCGGCATATGCCGCTGCGCACTCCGCTGGCCAATGGCGATGTGGTGGAGATCATCAAAAACCCCCATGCCTCTCCGCAGCTGTCGTGGCTGGGCTTCGTCGTCACCGGCAAGGCCCGCGCTGCGATCCGCCGCGCGGTGCGGATGAAGGAACACGCCGAGGTTGCCGCGATCGGATCAAAGCTGTTCGATGAAATTGCCGCGCGCGTGCCCGCCCGCATCGGCAAGAAAGCGATCCGCGCCGCAGTGGAACGGCTCGGCATGGATGAACCCGATGACCTGATGTACGCTATTGGCGCCGCCAAAATCGCCGACCGTGAGGTGATGGAGGCGCTCGTCCCCGGTTGCACGGCGGGCATTGCCGAAGACGAACATTGGGAACGGCGCGAACGCGCGATCTCGATCCGCGGCCTGACGCCCGGCGTCGCGTTCGATCTGGCCCCCTGCTGCCATCCCGTGCCGGGAGACCGGATCGTCGGCATCCGCCGCAAGGGGGAGCCGGTGCTGGTTCACGCCATCGACTGCATGGAGTTGGCAAACGGGGTGGATAGTGACTGGATCGACCTTGCCTGGGGCAACCGGTCGGTCGGGGCGACGGGGCAATTGTCGGTCACGATTTACGACCGGCTCGGCACGCTGGCGGAAATGGCCGGCATTTTCGCGCAGAACAAGGCGAACATCATCACCCTGATGCAGGCGCAGATCGATCACCCGTTCGTGACTTACGATGTCGAGGTGGAGGTGCAGGATGTGGGGCATTTGAACCGCATCGTATCAGCCCTGCGCGCCAGCGACGCCGTGGCACAGGCGGAGCGGCAGTAGTTTGGGCGTGACCGGCCTCGATCATGTGCAGGTTGCAATACCGGCAGGCGGCGAGGATCAGGCGCGCGCCTTTTACGCAGGTCTGCTGGGGATGACCGAGGTGCCCAAGCCGGCCAACCAGTCGGCCAGCGGGTGCTGGTTCACCGGAGGCACAGCGGCCCTTCACATCGGGATCGACCCCGATTTTCGCCCTGCGACCAAGGCGCATCCGGCACTGCTGGTTGACGACCTTGCGGCCCTGCGCGAACGTCTGGTCGCGGCGGGCTGGATGATCCGCGAAGACATGCCGGTGGTGGGTTATGCAAGGTTCTTCACCGAAGACCCCTTTGGCAACCGCATCGAACTGATGCAGCGGGTTTAGCCCTCCTCAGCCCCCCCGGCGCACCGGCACGCGGATGTTGCAGATGTCCGCGCCGCCAGCGGGGGTGATGAAGAACGGATCGCGGCGGTTGGCGATGGCTGCGGCATAGGTCGCGAAAGTCTGGCTTTCGGTCGAGAGATATTCGAACTGCGGTTGCTCGGAAGGCGCCAGATCACTCGCCACCCGCACCGACAGGATCGGCGTGCGCTTGGCGGCTTCCTCGGCGGTGTAGAACCCCAGCGCGCCCGAACCGCGCGGCAGGCTGGAGAGGTGCTGCATCCCCTCGATGACCCGGCCCACCAGTGCGATGTTGCGATCGAGATGGCGCGGCGCATGGCCGATCACGGTGTAAAGCTCGGCGCCCGATCCGGTGTCGGGTGACATATTCCGCCCCACGCCGACCATGCCGTAGCAGTGGACGGGCCAGAAGGCTGTGCGGGACATCCCGATCGGCCAGCCCGCAACAAAGCTCGCCGCATCGGCATAGGGGTCCTTTTGTAACAGAGCGAGGCCCGGCAGGCGGCTGGGTATCGCCAGAGTGGGCGATCCCGCGCGGCTTTCTTCCCGGGCGGCCTTTTCGCGCTCCATGTTCTTGCGTGCAATTTCCGCCCGCGCACGCGTCCTCTCGATGAAAGCGCCGCGCACCTGGGCAAATTCCGGTTGAGCGTCGCTAAGCGTGTATTCGTTCTCCCCCATCACCCTCAGCCCTTCCGGCAACGGCTTCGGCATCCCCGTCGCTTCGGGGTTGTCGTAATTGGGATCGCCCCACTGGGTGACGTAATTGTCCTGCACGCGGTTGACCGAAATGCCGTCATACCAACCCGACTGCGCAAACAGACGGATGTTGTGCACCCACCCCTGACTGAAGGGCGCGGGCATCAGCTGGATCACCACTGTGCGCGGCTTGCCGTCCGCATCGGGCGCGAGGGTCATAACCAGCAGATCCTCTGCCGGGATCGCCACCCACTCTGCGCGCGGGGCGGCGGCGACGATTTCGGACGGCGCGAGCGCGGCAGGCTTGGCCGCCTCTTGCGCAAATGCCGGAAGTCCAAGGGCGAGGGCTGCCGAAGCGGCGAGGAGTGCTGTTCTCATGGGCAGGCGTTCTGCCACACTCCCGGCCCAATCAAAAACCCCTTTCCACGCGCCCGAAGGGGCAGAAAGGGGCTTTCGAGGCAGCGTTCGCAGGGAATGCCGGATCCGCGCAGCGCTGTGCCTGTGCGACTCCTTTACCACGATTTTGATGGCTGCCCAAACCGCACCGCCTTGCGGAGCCCGCCGTTCGCCGCTAGTGCGCCGCTCTCGTCTTTCCAAGCGCCACTGCCGCCAAGCGGCGGCGCAGAGGAAAGTCATGCGGAGCAGTGGCCGAGTGGTCGAAGGCGCACGCCTGGAAAGTGTGTATACGTCAAAAGCGTATCGTGGGTTCGAATCCCACCTGCTCCGCCACCGGCCTTGCCAATTTGGGCCAAGCCCCACGAACGGCCTGGCAAACAGTAGGTCCGTGGTTTGAGCATTGCCTCCTCCGCGAATAACTTCAGCTATGCCCGACCCGACCGGCACTCGCGGGTGCTCATGGCAATGCCTGCAACCCAAGCCGCCCCGACTGGCATCGCCCGCAGTTTGATGCAGCATGATTGCAAGGGGGATCGGCGAGCGGTTCGTTCCTTTCGGGCGGGGCGCTAAATCCGCCTGAAGACCAGCTGGCCGTCGCGGATCAACGCGCAAAACACACCGTGCGGACATCCTATCTCATT
>JBEQBX010000061.1:0-17333 GCA_041639595.1 Porphyrobacter sp. | reverse complement strand
TGGCGCGCACATACTGGGCGGCCTTGATCTTGCGGGTCAGTTCGTTGGCATTGCGGCCCACGCCTTCGCAGGTGATTTCCATGATCTGGATCACGCCGTCCGGATCGACCACGAAGGTCGCACGGTCGGCAAGGCCAACGCCTTCACGCAGCACGCCGAAGTTGTTCGACAGCACGTGGTTCTGGTCGCCGAGGAACGGGAAGGTCAGCTTGCCGATCTTGTCCGAGGTGTCGCTCCACGCCTTGTGGCTGAAATGCGTGTCGGTGCTGACGGCATAGACTTCGACGCCCATCGCCTGAAGCTGGCCGTACTTTTCGCCCATGTCTTCCAGTTCGGTCGGGCACACGAAGGTGAAGTCGGCCGGGTAGAAGAAGAACACCGACCACTTCCCGGCGAGATCCGCGTCGGTGACGGTGAAGAAGTCCTTGCCCTTCTGGAAGGCGGTGGCGGTGAACGGCGTGAGGGTCGAACCGATGATACCCATGGGAGTTTGTCCTTTTGATGGGGTTGAGAGAGGTTTAACAGGTGTCCGTGAGGGGCAAATAGGGATTATTGCGCTGCACAAAAGTTGATTGTTGCGATTGCACAAATCGCTTTTTTCAATGAGCGGGCAGGGAACCAATCGGTTTTGTCGTTCTCAGGGGTTCGTGCGCGTGTGCAGGGACGAAAGCTGCTCTATTGGCAGGCTGCAAGAAATATTGCTTATTCACAACGATACGATAAGTAGCATTCCATGCCGAGGGAAATTCACAATCGAATCGCGATGTTCCGGGCCGATGCCGGACTTACCCGCCGCGAGCTGGCAGATCGTGTGGGGGTGAATCCCCAGACGATCGGCTTCCTCGAACGCGGCGATTACAAGCCAAGCCTCGAACTGGCGCTGTCGATGGCCGAGGTTTTCGGGGTGAACGTGGAACTGCTGTTTTCGTTCGAACCATTCCCCTCGCTCTCGCAGGCTTTGCAGAAGGGACGCGAATGATGCCTTATGAAGGAAACAAGGTGTCGGAGCGGCTCGACCGTTTGGCGGTGGCAGGGATTGCCAGCGCCTGGATGACCCCGGCCTATGCCGCCGAACTGCTCGACGACGAGTGAGCAGGCCATAACCTGCAATCCGTTAGATTTCGAAGGGACGCAATCGATGATTTACAGGCAGAAGGACGCTGTTTCGCACTTCGATCGTCTAGCGATGTGGCTGACGGGAGGGCGGCTGCAATGGGGCTTTGCCGGGCCGCACATGACGATTGTCGTTCAATCATTGCTCCTTGTGGCAGGCATTGCGGCGATGATCGCCACCACACGGGGCTACGCGGTGTTCCACCTGATGTACGGCCTGCTCATGGCAAGCACCCTTTACCGGCTGAGCGTCGAACTCAGGGAACGGGGCTATGCAACTCACGATGAGCGGGAGGATGCGATCCGTTGGAAGGCAATGGCGATAGGTGCCAGCGTCCCTGGGCTTGCTCTTGTCGTGTGGATGATGCTGCTCGGGGCCTTCGCCGACGAGGGGCTGTGGCACCCGATGCGGGAAGACGATTGGGTCGTCGTGGCGATGTTTGCCGTTGGGCTGGCTGTGCAGATCAGCGCCATCGCCAAAGCGTGGATGACCCCGGCCTACGCCGCCGAATTGCTGGATGATGATGGCTGAGCGCCGGTCAGGCGGGTGAGTGCGTGACCCAGTCGCGCCTCATTTGCCTGCGTCCTTGTTGCACTGCCGCTTACCCCACCTGAGCGCGGTGCAGCAGCTTGTGATCCGCCAGCACCAGCGCCATCATCGCCTCTACCACCGGGGTGCCACGGATGCCGACGCAGGGATCGTGGCGGCCCTTGGTGACGACCTCCACCGCCTCGCCTGCGCTGTTGATCGATTCCACCGGGGTGAGGATCGACGAGGTCGGCTTGAACGCCACCCGGCACACCACCGGCTGGCCCGTTGAAATGCCACCCGCCGTGCCGCCCGCGTGGTTGGCGAGATATTCGGGCAATCCGTCGGCACCCGGCCGCATCCGGTCGGCGTTCTGTTCTCCGGTGAGG
Organism: Porphyrobacter sp.; assembly: GCA_041639595.1. Taxonomy (GTDB): domain Bacteria; phylum Pseudomonadota; class Alphaproteobacteria; order Sphingomonadales; family Sphingomonadaceae; genus Erythrobacter. The sequence continues at coordinate 15,302 of JBEQBX010000061.1, read as the reverse complement.
CGCGCGGCTTCGAAGCCGTCACCGATCTCGACGCCCTTGACCGCATTGATGCTCATCATCGCGGCGGCCAGATCGCTGTCGAGCTTAGCATAGATCGGCGCGCCCCAGCCGACCGGAACCCCGGTGGCGACACATTCGACAATCGCGCCAAGCGATGATCCGGCTTTGCGTGCCGCGTCCACTTTGGCTTCCCACCGCTTGGCGGCTTCGGGGTCGGGGCAGAAGAAGGGGTTGTTGGCGATTTCGCTGTAGTCGATGCGCGCCGGGTCGATCCGGTCTCCGCCCAATTCGCAGACATAGGCGGTGATGGTGACCTCCGGGATCACCAACCGTGCCACCGCGCCCGCCGCGACCCGCGCCGCCGTTTCGCGCGCCGAAGACCGCCCGCCGCCGCGATAATCGCGGATGCCGTATTTGGCGTCATAGGCGTAATCGGCATGGCCCGGGCGGTATTGCTGGGCGATTTCCGAATAGTCCTTCGAACGCTGGTCCGTGTTCTCGATGTGCAGCGCGATGGGCGTGCCGGTGGTCTTGCCCTCGAACGTCCCCGAAAGAATGCGCACGATATCATCCTCGCGCCGCTGGGTTGTGAAGCGGTTCTGGCCGGGTTTGCGCGCGTCCATGAACGGCTGGATGAATGCCTCGCTGATTGCCAGCCCCGGCGGGCACCCGTCCACCACCGCGCCCAGCGCAGGTCCATGACTTTCGCCCCAAGTGGTAAAGCGCAGCACGCGCCCGAAGGTGTTCCAGCTCATGGTTTCGCCATCTGGCGCAAGTGTGGGCATCTGTCCATAAAGGCTGGACGCCGTTTGCGGCTTGGGGCAGGAACAAACCATGATCGCCAAACTATCAGGCAGGCTCGACAGCACGGGCGAGGATTGGGCTATCGTCGATGTCGGCGGGGTGGGCTATCTGGTCCATTGTTCCAGCCGCACACTTGCCGCGCTGGGTTCGGTGGGCGAGTTCTGCACCGTCCACACGCAGTTGCAGGTGAGTGAGACCGACATGCGCCTGCTGGGCTTTGCCGACAGTGCCGAACGGGACTGGTTCCGGCTGCTGACCGGAGTGCAAAGCGTAGGGAGCAAGGTGGCGCTCGCGATCCTTTCAGCGCTTTCGACCGGAGAACTGCGCGATGCCTGCGGGAAAGGCGATGCCGCGATGGTGACGCGCGCCAACGGCGTCGGCCCCAAACTGGCAGCGCGGATCGTCAACGAGCTGAAGGACAAGGCTGGCGGGATGCCGGGCGGTTCGGGCGGATTTGCGGTCGGTGCGGCGGCGGCGCCTGCGGGAAGCGTCGGCGCAGATGCGGCAAGCGCGCTGGAGAACCTCGGGTTCAAGCCCGCGGTGGCGGCACAGGCCGTGGCGCGCGCGCTGGAGGAACTGGGCGAGGGCGCGAGTGAGGGCGACCTTATCCGTGTGGCGCTGAAGAAGGCGGCGGGGTGATGAACCCAAATGGTCGCATCCATCCTTCGCGCTGGACGTTTGCTGTGCTTCTCGCGGTCTTCTTGGGGATGATCCCTGGCGAGAGCTTGTATGACTGACCCCCTCCACACCCCAACCCGCCAACCCGGCGACCCGGACGCAGCCCTGCGCCCGCGCCGTTTGGCCGAGTTCGTCGGGCAGGAAGCGGCCAAGGGAAACCTCGCCGTGTTCATCGCCGCCGCGCGGGCACGCGGGGAGGCGATGGATCATACGCTGTTCTTCGGCCCGCCCGGCCTTGGCAAGACCACGCTGGCGCAGATCATTGCAGGTGAGCTGGGCGTCGGTTTCCGCGCCACCTCAGGTCCGGTGATCGCCAAGGCGGGCGATCTGGCCGCGCTGCTCACCAATCTTGAGCCGCATGACGTGCTGTTCATCGACGAGATCCACCGCCTTTCTCCCGTGGTCGAGGAAGTGCTTTACCCGGCGATGGAGGACCGCGCGCTCGATCTGATCATCGGGGAGGGGCCGTCGGCCCGCTCGGTTCGCATCGACCTGCCGCCGTTCACGCTCATCGGCGCGACCACCCGGCAAGGCCTGCTGACCACGCCGCTGCGCGACCGGTTCGGCATTCCCGTCAGGCTCAATTTCTACACGCATGACGAATTGGAGCGCGTTGTCACCCGCGCGGCTGGGCTGCTGGGCCTCGCGATTGCGCCCGATGGTGCCCATGAAATCGCCCGCCGCAGCCGCGGGACACCGCGCGTTGCGGGGCGTCTGCTCCGCCGTGTGCGGGACTTTGCCGATGTCGCTGGCGCGGCGTCGGTGACCCGCCACGTTGCAGACGACGCGCTGACCCGGCTGGAGATCGACCGCCTTGGTCTGGACCTTATGGACCGCCGCTATCTCACCATGATTGCCACCATCTACAAGGGCGGGCCGGTCGGGATCGAAACGTTGGCAGCCGGCCTCGCAGAACCGCGCGACACGGTGGAGGAAGTGGTCGAACCCTACCTCATCCAGCTTGGCCTGATCGCCCGCACCGCGCGGGGCCGTGTGCTGAATGACGCGGGCTGGGCACATCTCGAACTCAACCCGCCCAGAGAATCACCCCCGGCCCAGTCCGGCCTGTTCGAAGACTGAGTCCGCCGCCGCAGTTAACCATTGGGCTAACTCTTGCCCTGTTTTCGGTGCCAGTTCGGGACAGCCGGGTGGAAATCCCGCGAATCCGCCGTGATTTCGGAGCCTTGGCAGTCGCTGCCATAGTTAATCGGATTGCTCCTGTGTGCCTTCTGACTTCTAAGGGAGGCTGGATTTGGAGGAGGCCCGCCCGATGGGCTGCCGCCTCTCAACGTAAACAGGGTATTCGACCATGTCGCTCAAACTGGCCATCGCAAAGCTTTCCGCTGCTGCTGCGGGCGTTGCATTGTTGCAAGGCGGCGCGGTGCGCATGGCTGAGCCGATGAACACCAATGCACCGGACTATTCGACCAACATCGACGGCAAGCTGGTGCAGGTCGATCCGGTCACCGGCGCGCGTTACATCAAGGGCGCCGAGCGGGTGATCATCGCCCCTGAAGAGCGCCGCCGCCGGATTGTGGAGCGCACGATCGAATGTCAGCCGGTCGGTCCCGCAGGCGCTGCTGGCGCGGCCAGCTTCCCGTCGGGCACTGTTCAGACCTATTATGATGCAGCCGAGTGCGCACCGATCGCGCAGGTCGCCTACATGCCCGCACCGCTTCCGGCGCTCCCGCCGATTTCGGGCGGCGGCGGGCCGGGAGGCGGCTGGGGCGGCGGCTTTGGCGGCGGCGGTTTTGGCGGCGGCCTGGGCATTGGCGGCGGCTTCTTTGGCGGCTTCTTCGGCGGTGGCGGGTCGTCGTCGGGTGATGTGTCTGTTGTCAGCACCACCACGACGGGGGGCGGCGATGGCGGCAACGGCGGCGGCAATGGCGGCAACGGCGGCAATGGCGGCAATGGCAGCAATGGCGGCAATGGCAGCAACGGCAGCAGCAGCGGTATCGTGATCAATATCGACAATTCCACGTCGACAACGTCATCTTCCGGTCAGCTCAGTTCGACCACCACGTCTTCGTCGGGCACGGTCACCTCGTCGACCGGGACGGTGTCGAGCAGCACCGGCGCGGTGTCGAGCACCAGCACATCGGGCGCTGTGACATCATCGACCGGGGCTGTGTCATCTTCGGGCAATGTCTCCAGCTCGACCGGGGCGGTATCGTCTTCGGGCAATGTCTCGTCATCGACGGGCGCGGTTTCCAGTTCCTCGGGGAATGTGTCCAGTTCGTCCGGCAACGTGTCGAGCTCTTCCGGCAATGTCAGCTCATCGACCGGTGCGGTGACAAGCTCGGGTTCGTCGTCCTCTTCGTCCTCGTCTTCATCTTCGAGCTCCTCGTCTTCGTCATCCTCGTCTTCGGGCGGGAACGGTTCAGGCGGGTCCGGTTCAGGCGGTTCGGGTTCAGGGTCGTCGTCGTCGGGCAGCAGTTCCTCTTCGTCGAGCGGCAGCAGCTCCTCGTCATCGGGCGGGGCAACCAGCGGCGGTACATCGGGCGACATGACCAGCAGCACCAGCAGCAGTTCATCGTCGTCCTCGTCCTCGTCCTCGAGCAGCAGCGGTTCCACCGGATCGTCCAGCAGCAGCGGCTCTTCCAGCTCAAGCTCCTCCAGCGGCAGCAGCAGCTCATCCTCGTCCTCAAGCAGCAGCTCATCGTCCTCCTCATCCTCGTCGTCGGGCGGCAATGAAGTGCCCGCACCGCCGATGACGATCCTGTTCGGCCTCGCCGCCGCAGCGATTCTTGGACGGCGCAAGTTCCTCGGCTGACGTGCGGCCATGACGCACAACGAAAAGGGGCGGCTCTTGCGGGCCGCCCCTTTTTGTTTGGCTGCTGTGTGCTGCGTTAAGGCTGTTTGTCGACCGGCTGCCCGGCGGCTTCCCAGGCGAGCATTCCGCCGTCCAGATGCGTCACCGGTTCACCCGTTGCCGTCGCCAGCTTCTCCCCCGCAATCGCCGAGCGGCGACCCGAGCGGCAATAGAGCACCACCTCGCGTCCGTCCGACAGATCAAGCGTCGCGGGATCGAAGCGGTCGAGCGGAATATGTTCGGCCCCCGGGATCACGCCGTCTGCAACTTCGGCATCGGTGCGCACATCGATCAGGCGAACATTGCCGTGCTTGATCCGCGCGGCGAGTTCTTCCGGCGATAGCGTGACCAGCGGGACAGGCGAAGGAGCGGGAGCTGCGGTATCGTTCCCGCCGTGCGCCTCTGTCCCCAAGCCTGCAAATGCCAGCTCGAAACCGACGGGTGCGGACGGCGATTCGCGCTTGCTACCCGACCCGCCCTGCTCGCCTCCGCAGGCCGCCAGCACCAGCATCAGCGGTGCGAGCGGCAGGGTGGGAGACAGCAAAAGGGCGAGGCGGCTTGGCGTCATGCGTTCCTTTATGCAGCAAGCTTGCGCAGAACGTAATGGAGAATCCCGCCGTGGCGGTAATATTCCATCTCGTTTGCGGTATCGATGCGGCACAAGGCGGTGAAGCTGAACTGCGAACCATCGGCGCGGGTGACTTCAACCGTGATGTCCTGACCCGGCACCAGATCAGCCAGACCGCGGATCGAGAAGGTGTCGTCAGCCTTCAGGCCGAGCGTTTCGCGGGTGTCGCCGTCCTTGAACTGCAGCGGCAGCACGCCCATTCCGACGAGGTTGGAACGGTGGATACGCTCGAAGCTTTCGACGATCACCATGCGCACGCCCAGCAGGATCGTGCCCTTGGCCGCCCAGTCGCGCGACGAGCCGGTGCCGTATTCCTTGCCGCCGATCACCACCAGCGGGGTGCCGGCTTCCTTGTGCTTCATGGCTGCATCATAGATCGCCATGGTGTCGCCGCCGAAGGTCGAGAAGCCGCCTTCGACGCCGGGTACCATTTCGTTCTTGATGCGGATGTTGGCGAAGGTGCCGCGCATCATGACTTCGTGGTGACCGCGGCGCGAACCGTAGGAATTGAAGTCCTTCTTGGCGACCTGGTTGGCCATCAGGAATTTGCCGCCGGGGCTGTCTTCCTTGATCGAACCGGCCGGCGAGATGTGGTCGGTGGTGACCGAATCGCCGAGGATCGCCAGCGGCTTGGCATCCACGATGTCCATGATCGGCGCCGGGGTCATGGTCATGCCCTCGAAATAGGGCGGGTTAGCGACATAGGTCGATCCGGCGCGCCACTGGTAGGTGTCGGACGGGGTGACCGTGATCGCCTGCCAATGTTCGTCACCTTCATAGACGTTGGCGTAGCGGCTCACGAACATCGAACGGTCGATATTGGCGGCGCGGTTTTCGGCAATCTCTGCGTTGGTCGGCCACAGATCGGCCAGCATCACGTCGTTGCCGTTCTGGTCCTGCCCGATCGGGGTGGTGGTGATGTCTTCGGTGACGGTGCCCTTCAACGCATAGGCGACCACCAGCGGCGGCGAGGCGAGGAAGTTGGCGCGCACATCGGGGCTGACGCGGCCCTCGAAGTTGCGGTTGCCCGAAAGGACGCTGGCAGCAACGATGTCATTGCCGTTGATCGCGGCCGAAATCGGCGCGGCAAGCGGCCCGGAATTGCCGATGCAGGTGGTGCAGCCATAGCCGACGAGGTCGAAGCCGACCGCGTCGAGATGCTCCTGCAGGCCCGACTTGACGAGGTAATCGGTGACCACCTGTGATCCGGGGGCCAGCGAGGTCTTGACCCAAGGCTTGGGCTTCAGCCCGCGCTCGTTCGCCTTCTTGGCGACCAGACCGGCGGCGATCAGCACATCGGGGTTGGAGGTGTTGGTGCACGAAGTGATCGCGGCAATCACCACGTCGCCATCGCCGATGTCGTGGGCTGCGCCTTCAACGCTGACGCGCGCGGCGGCGGTCTTGCCGTAGACCTTCGACAGGTCGGAGTTGAACAGGTCGTCGACTTCCTGAAGCACCACCTTGTCCTGCGGGCGCTTCGGCCCGGCAAGGCTGGGGACGACGGTGGCCATGTCGAGGCTCAGCGTCTTGGTGAAGACCGGAACGTTGGCGGGGTCGAACCACATGCCCTGCGCCTTGGAATAGGCTTCGACCAGCGCGATGTTCTCTTCGCTGCGGCCCGTGAGGCGCAGGTAATCGAGGGTCTTGTCGTCGATCCCGAAGAAGCCGCAGGTCGCGCCGTATTCGGGGGCCATGTTGGCGATGGTGGCGCGATCGGCAAGCGTGAGATTGGCAACGCCCGGTCCGTAGAATTCAACGAAGCGGCCCACCACGCCGACATTGCGCAGCATCTGCACGCAGGTCAGCACGAGGTCGGTGGCGGTCACGCCTTCGGCCATTGCGCCTTCAAGGTAGAACCCGACCACTTCGGGGATCAGCATCGAAACCGGCTGGCCGAGCATCGCGGCCTCAGCCTCGATCCCGCCGACGCCCCAGCCCAGCACGCCCAGACCGTTGATCATGGTGGTGTGGCTGTCGGTGCCGACGCAGGTGTCGGGATAGGCGACCATCACGCCGTCCGGGCCTTCCGAAGACCACACGGCCTGCGCCAGATGCTCAAGGTTTACCTGGTGGCAGATGCCGGTGCCCGGGGGGACAGCGGTGAAGTTCTGGAAGCTTTTGCTGCCCCACTTGAGGAAGTCATAGCGTTCGGCGTTCCGCTCGTATTCCAGCGCCATGTTGGCTTCCATCGCCTTGGGGTGGCCGAATTCGTCGACCATCACCGAGTGGTCGATCACCAAGTTGACCGGCACCAGCGGGTTGATCTTGGCGGTGTCGCCGCCCAGCTTCTTGATCGCGTCGCGCATCGCGGCGAGGTCAACCACGCAAGGCACGCCGGTGAAATCCTGAAGCAGCACGCGCGCCGGGCGGTACTGGATTTCCTCACCGGTGGCCGGGTTGTTCTGCCAATCGACCAGCGCCTGAATGTGCGAGCGCGCGACGGTGAAACCGCCATCTTCGAAGCGCAGCAGGTTTTCCAGCAGCACCTTCATCGAAATCGGCAGGCGGGAAATGTCACCCAGCTGCTCGGCCGCCTTGGCGAGCGAGTAATAGGCGTACTGCTTGCCGTCTACGTCAAGCGTCTGACGGGTGCCGAGCGAATCCTGGCCGATTGCGGTCATGGGAGGGTTCCATCCTTATGATTAGACCCGCCCCCGATCCACCAAGGGCGCGGTTTTCGCAGGCCTCCTGCGCTGCCTCGCGCGCGAGGTCAAGTGGGCCAAAGGACATTCGCCCTCGGGAAATAGTCTTAGGCCGGGGCCGGTGCCGGGCGCGCGGGGCGGGTTGCGATCCAGCAGCCGGTGACGATCAGCGTCGTGCCTGCCAACGTTGGCAGGGTGACAGGTTCGCGAAAGAACAGCCAACCAAACAATGACGCCCAGACGAAGCCTGAATACTCCGTCGGCACCAGCACATTCGCCTCGGCCCGGGCATAGGCCCATGCGATCGCCAGCGACCCCGCCACTGTCAGCGCCCCTGCGGCGATGAGCGGCATCCATGCCTCGCCCGCAGGCGGCGTCCACAGGAACGGAGCGAGCGTCAGCAGCACCAGCCCGCCGATTCCACTGTGAAATGTCGCGATTTCCAGCGGCCTTGCCACCTGCGCCTGCCTGCGGATGACGATGAAATTATAAGCATAAAGCAGCGCGGAGACGAACAACGAGGTGATCCCCAGCGCGGCGTTCTCGTCGAACTGCCCCTGCCCGATCCGCCCGCCGACAATCACCAGCGTTCCGGCAAATCCCAGCAGGCTTGCGCCGATCGCTGCCCGGCTGATCACTTCGCCCAGCAGCGCGCTGGCAAGGTACAGCGCGATCAGCGGGGCGATGAAGCTGAGGGCAATCGCTTCGGCCAGTGGCAGCAGGGTCAGCGAATAGAAGAAGGTCAACGCCATGAAGGCCGACACCACCCCGCGCGTCAGATGCAGCTTCCACACCGCCGCCGTCGGCATTGCCGGACCGCGCGACAGCCAAACGGGCGCGATCATCGCCGCACCGATGAACGCGCGCAGCACGGTTGCCGTGTAGGCTCCGGTCGCCAGCGCCGCTTCTTTCATGAAGGCATCCATCAGCGACAGGAAGCCCACGCCGGCCAGCGCCGCGGCAAAAGGGAGCAGGGCTTTGTGATGGCCGGACATGGGCAGAGCCATAGGCGCGGCAACGGCCAAGGTCACGTGATGGTAACGACAAGGCCACAGGGACGCGGACATTAATGCAGGTGAAAGCCAAGATGGTTGATAGGGGCATGGCGCTGCGGATAAGGTCTCAGTGACGATGGTGCTGCGCGGCGGCACGGGGCGAAAAGGCGATTTGAATGACGAGGTTTTCGGGCAGGTTGGCTGGCGGCGCGGCCATTGCTGCAATGGTGACGAGCGCGGCGTTGGCGCAGGATGGCAGGCTGAACGGTCCGGGCGTGATCCGCGGCGGCGAACAGACTGGCGGACCCGTGATCGTGCAGGTACCCGCGCCGACGCCATCACCTTCCCCCACGGCCGCGCCCAAAGCATCTGACGCTTTCACGCAGGCCTTTCCGGTGGTGCAGCCAGTCGATGCGCCGCTGGTGCAGGCATGGACCGTCGGGCAGGCCGCACGGCTGGTCGCGGTGATCGAGGGAATTGGTGCCGAAGGTCTGGACCCCAAGGATTACGATCTCGCCCCGCTGAAGATGGCGCTGGCGTCGGGCCCATCGGCCGAATTGAACCAGATTGCGTCGCAAAGCTTCGTCTGGCTGGTTGAGGATTTGCGCGACGGGCGCACGCCGATGGACGCGCGCGAACAGTGGTTCGTGGTGGATCCCGATCGTGACACCTTCCGCACTGGCGATGTGTTGGCAGAGGCGCTGAAGACCGGCGATATCGCTGGCGTGCTGGCGAAGCTTGCGCCGACTCATCCCGACTATGCCAAGCTGAAGGCCGAACTGGCGATCACCCCCGTCAGCGCCGCAGCCAAGCGCAAGCTGATCCGCGCCAACATGGACCGCTGGCGGTGGTTGCAGCGCGATCTGGGTTCGCAATACCTGATCACCAACGTGCCGGAATTCCAGCTGCGCCTGACCGTGCGCAACAGGATCATCAGCACCTATCGCACCATCGTCGGCAAACCGGGGCGCACTGCCACCCCGCAGCTGGCCGAAGTGGTTGAAGGCGTGGTTTTCAACCCGACCTGGACCGTGCCGCAATCGATCGTCAAAGGTGAAGGGCTGGGCGCCAAAGTGCTTGGCAACCCCGCCTGGGGCAAGCGCAATGGCTATGTCGCGACCAAGGGTGCGAATGGTTATATCACGGTGGTGCAACAGCCGGGGCCGGGCAATTCGCTGGGCATGATGAAACTGGAAATGCCCAACGAACACGCGATTTTCTTCCATGATACCCCGTCGCGCCATCTCTTCGCGAATGACAGCCGCGCGCTCAGCCACGGCTGCGTGCGGACCGAACGCGCGCTGGAACTGGCGATGACGATGGCGATTCTGGGCAAGGGCGCCACCAAGGATGAAGCGGTCGCCATTTCCACTTCGGGCAAATATACCAAGGTGATGCTGGAAAAGCAGTGGCCTGCCTATATCACTTATTTCACGATGGCGTCCGACATCAACGGCCAGATGGCGACCTTCAAGGACATCTATGGCCGCGATACCAAGGTGCTCGCCAGCCTCGACAAGCCGCGCGTGCGCAACCGCAGCAATGTGGTGGACGACGAGGTGATCGTGATCGAGGACAATCTGCGCGACAGCTAAGGCGCAGGCCCCGCGGCCGGATCGCCAGCGTTCAGAAAGCGCTGGCGCCCGGACGGGAGCCGAGGTCGAGCGGCGCGCGTTCGATCATCGCCAGTTCCGGCACCGGCTGGATGCTGCCATCTGCCTCCAGCCCCAGACTGTCGGCGAACAGCAGCCGGCCGCCGGACAGATGCATCAGCGCCTCACGGAACTGATCGGTGCCCATCGCGAAACACCCGTTCGAGCGGCCCAGACGGCCCCATTTTTCGATGTGGTAGTTTTCTGCATAATCGGCGTGGTGCATCACGATATAGCGGCGCAGGGCCGCTTCGTTGCTATGGTCCAGCCCGCCCAGTCGCACCGACGTGCCGTATCGGCCGGTGTACCATTCCCACGTCACATAAGCCCCGCGGCTGGTGGCGTTGGAACCTTCGGTGTTGGAGAACTGCTTCAGCCAGCCATCATGCTGAGGATCGGAACCCATTCCGTGGCTGACGTGGTGTGAAACGATCTCGCCCCGGTCAAGATTGACGAAATGGAACCGCGGTTTTGCCGAATGCAGACCGAAATCGGCAATGCCGACGATGTCATGTTTCCAGATTGCATTGCCTGCGCGCAGCAGTTCGCGCTTGGCAATGTTGAAGAGAATGCGATCGCGCGGCGTTCCGGGTGCAACGGACGCAAACAGGCGGGTCGGCAGTGCCAACGCTGCTCCCGCGGCCAGAGTGCCCTTCAAAATGTCGCGACGCTTCATTGCTCAACAACGTAACCGGCGGCGGCCCGGTTCCCAATGGGTCTCGCAACGGTTCATCGCAGCTATGCGTCAACTCGTGCCTGAAGGTGCTGGAAATGCGCTGTTTGCCTTGGCCATTGCCAGCATTGATGCCGCGTGGCGGGCGGCGACTTCGCGCGGATCATCGCCATAACCGCCGCCCAGCGCGCTCGCCACCGGCAGGTCGCGGCGCCGGCTTTCTCCGATCACAAAACGGTCACGCAGGGCCAGACCGGCGTCGCTCAGCGCCAGCCGGCCCAGCTTGTCATTGCGGTGCGGATCGACGCCGGCCTGGTACAGCACGAAATCGGGCGCGAATTCGGCGAACACGTCGGGCAGGTGGCGGATCAGGGCTTCCATGTAGCCATCGTCGTCCAGCCCATCGGGCAAGGCGACATCGCGGCTGGAACGCGCTTTCCTGACCGGAAAGTTCTTTTCGGCATGGAGCGAAAGGGTGAAGATATCTTCCCGCCTGTTAGATGACACAACGTTCTGGAGTGGCGTCGAGCGGGTTTTTGCGGGATTGCTCGGGGTTCTGCGGGCCAAGAACGGCGGAAATCGGCCACTTTCCGAGGATGCGCCAAAAAATTGGCGATTTCGTTCTGTGTCTAGAGTCGAGGCCCATTTAGACGGTCAAATGACATGATCGGCTGGAGTGGCATGATTTAATAGGTTGGCCCTCTGAAGCGCAGAATTTCGGCATTTACGCCTCGATAAGAGCCCACTGAGGCACCTGTGAGAAGAACTCAAAGGGGCATTGAACCGGGACAGAACCGGGGCACTCTTCGATGATCCTATCGTTGGCCGCAGAAACCGCAGAAATCCGAGGGATTGGGGATCTTCGATCGATTGATGCGCAGTGTCGGAAGTGGGCAGGTTTTACCCTAACCGGGCTGAAGCCCGAGGAGCATATCCTGACCCTTCCGATTGGCTGTCTCGGCGCTTCGCTCGCCGCACCGGCTGTGCAGGTCCAACAGAGTAGATGTGATCCGCTCCGTGGCTATTGCGTCGAGCTTGTTGGCTGCTTCAGCCGACGGAGTATCCCGCAGGACCGACCGGAGCGCGATGGTCCCCCTCATATCTGCCAAGCTGTTGAGGTAATCCTCCTCCAAGCCGCGGCAGACCCGCCATTCGTTGGCGAAGTAGCCACCGGTGGCGAGGGCCAGCGCGCCTGCGATGCCGGCGGCGATCTGGGCGGGTTTGGCTGGCATCCTATAGCTTCCTCTGGACTGCGACGACACGGCCGATGATTTCGATCTCGCCGTCATAAGCGGTGAACGGTGTGACTTCCTTCTTGTCTGACCATACCTCGACGCCGCCGCCAGGGACAGGGCGGAGGCGTTTGATCATGCCGCAGTCGGCATAGGTCAGGACCCAGATGCGATCGGCGCTGGTGAGCTGGCGCTGATCGGTGTCGATCAGGAGTAGATCGCTGTCGTGAAGTGTCGGCTCCATACTGTCGCCGATGCCCTGGGCGAAGAACAGTTTGTCCGGCGCTGATCGGGTGTAGCGGCGCAGCCAGGCGCGCGGGAAGTGGTGGACCTCCTCGGTCACAGGCACATCGAGATAGGTCGCGCCCATGCCGTAGCTGAGGTCGATCTCCCGCACCGGAACGAGATCAAGCGGCGCTGCGCCGAACAGCGGCACCGGCTCCTTTGGGCGATAAGGTAGCTGGGTTTCACCAGTGCTGGACTTTGGCCAGCCGGGAAAGTTTGGGTAAGCGGCCTGCAGCTTCTCAATCGTGCGCTGGCTGAGCCTGTAATCCGTTATGCCCTTGGTTGGCTTCCTCAGTGTCTCAGGATCAATCTTCGCCCGACGCGCCACCTCGGTGACCGTCACACCTGCGTACTCGGTGAGCGCATTAATCAGCGCAGCGTCTTTCCCTACCCCTGCCATGCTGCTGCGCTAACAAAACCTGATCCGAACCCGCATCCGAATAAATCCGGTTTACAGTCCGAATAAGTTCGGATACGAATTCGGATATGGACCAGCAAACAATCGTTCAAGATATTGCGCGGCGCGCTAAGGCCTCGCGGATATCCATCGCCGAGCTCTGCCGTAGGGCAGGCATCCATCAGGACACCTTCCACAACTGGAAGAAAACTGAGCGGAACCCTGATCCGCCGGGCGCTAACCTGCACTCGATCGGGGCGCTGTATCGTGAGCTCGACAAGGTCGATGCCGACGATGCCAAGCGGCTTTTGCGCCGCGGGAAGGCGGTGGCGGCATGATCGACACTGGCTTTGCCGACACGGGCGTGATCCGCCCGGTGATCCGCCGGATCGCGTTGAAGGGCGCGGTTGGCGATGTGCGCGCATCAATCGATGCACTTGCGGACCTCCTCAATGAGCATCGCAAGCCGCTGGCCCGCGACGGGGCGGCCTTGGGCGAGGAGGGCGTCTGCCTGACCGCTGGCGATGAGCAACGCGGTGTCTGTGGCGCTGCGATCATTGGCCGCGAAAGCCACGCACTGCGCGAGGACGAGCTGTTGCAGGGCGTAAAGCTGATCGCGCAGCTGCTGGATCGAATTGAGGTCGGCATTCGGCATGGGTTGTTCTCCTGTGCGAGTGATCAGGAGGCTAACCGGCTCGCCAGCGGCGCGCATCGTCTATGTGGGGGTGCGAAATGAACGCTGGTTCGAAGGGGCTCACCACGCTGCTCACCAGCGCGCAGCTGCTGGAGCTTGACCCGAACGACATCTTGATCCCCGAGCGGATCGGCTTCCTGCACTGCGACAAGGCTGCGGCGCTTGGCCGCCTGATGGCGGTTGATGGCCAGCGCGATCCGATCAAGGTTGCGCGGGTTTTTCCGAGCAAGAGTGTCGAGAAGTGCAAGGCCGAGGGCAACCAGCCTTGGCGGCTTGTGACCGGTATGCACCGGCTGACCGGCGCGCAGCTTGAGGGCATCACGGTCTTCGCGATCGAGGTGAAGGGCAAGCCAGAAGACCTTGCCGATCTGGAGGCATCCGAGAACCTGCACCGCCGCCCACTGGGGCCGATCGAGCGGGCGAAGTTCACTGCCGCACTGGTGACCGCCGCGCAGGATCGGCTCGCGCGCGAGCATGGCAACCTGTCGCAGCAGCAGCTCGCGGTGAAGGCTCGCTGGGACCGCGTGAGGCACTTCGAAGAGACCGCTGAGGCGGCTCTGAGGGACGAGGTCGAGGATACGAGTGCAAACATTGCGCGCGTATACGGATGGCAGGAAGCGGTGGGCGATGCGCTCGGCATGTCGAAGCGCTCGATCCATAACGATCTGGCGCTTTTCCGCCTTGTGATCGAGCCGTTCCCCGAGCTGACCTACAAGCTGGCCCAGCACCCGGTGGTGGGCGAGAATGGTGCCCAGCTTAAGGCGTTGACCCAGCTGAAGGACGAGGGTGTCCGGCGGCAGGTGATCGAGGCGCTGCTCGCCGATCCCGAGATCGGTGTCGAGGATGCCAAGATCGCGGCAGGCGCTGGAACCACCGTGCCACTGGCGACGCCGGTGGCTCACCAGAAGCATTACAACGCCATCGAAGGCGCGTGGGCGCGTCTCAACATCGAGCAGAAGCGGCAATTTGTGCCGAAGCTGGCTTCGATGTTGACCTCCGATATGAAGCGGTCGCTCCGCGACCAGCTGAACGCGGAGCTGGGCGAGTGAGGGGCGAAATCTCCTCCGGTCGCCACGCGAAGCGCCACCCGCTCGACTGGTATGTTGACGAGTTCTGGTGTGCCGAGCAGCTGGCGCTTGCGCTGGGCAATCTGGCGCTGGAGCAGGCTGAAGGGCTGGCGATCTGGGATCCGTGCTGCGGGATGGGCAACACCCTGCTGGCTGCGCACGATCGGGCCTTGGTGACCTACGGTTCCGACCTCGTCGAGAACGTCGCCTATACCAACTTCGGCCACAGCGGCGCGCCGATGATCTTCACGCCGGGCGACTTCCTCGAAACCACGACAGCGCCCGCGCCGTGCAGCATGATCTTCAATCCGCCCTATTCCTACCGGAAGGGCATCCTTGAAGCCTTCGTCCGTCACGCCCTGACTTTGACGTCGCGCCGGGTCTGCATCCTCGTGCCGAACAAGTGGCTCGGCTCGCAAGGGCGCTATCAGCTGTTCACCGATCACCCGCCGCAGGCTGTGCTGCACCTGTGCCAGCGCCCTTCGATGCCGCCGGGCGATCTGATCAACGCGATGGGCAAGCGCGCCTTTCGCGGCGGCATGATCGATTACTGCTGGATCGTCTGGGACGTGAAGCGCCCGACCCCGCGCGGCCACACGCGCACGATCTGGCTGCCGCCGCTCGACCGCAATTCCGAAATCCTAAAGCTCGAGGAGGCGCTCTGATGCGCAGCATCCTGATCGAAATCGGCTTGATGCTGGCCCTATTTGCGATCGTCGCCCCTGGCGTGATCTGGTGGATTG
>JBEQBX010000060.1:0-18256 GCA_041639595.1 Porphyrobacter sp. | reverse complement strand
GGAGTGCCGCCGCCTCGCCCGCGCAGATCGGCGCCCGCTTGGGAAGGCGCCGTTTCCACCCCGCGCTAGTTGTACCCGGTGGTTTCGACGATGAACGTCAGCAGCGTGCCCGATGCGATGTTCGCGGTCAGGATGGTGGCGAACAGCTCTTCCTCGCCGCCCGGATCGTCATCGATCGCCGCCGCCATCACGCCGATTTCCGTGACGCGGTTGACGGTGGTGAGCGTCGCGCCGTCCACGTACTTGTCGACGTCGCTGGCAATGCCCACGTCGATGGTGGTGGTGCCGAGCGTGGTGTCCGTGACCAGCTTGATCGACGTGACGGTATGGCCGGCAGGCTTGATGCCCAGCGGCACGGTGTCGTTGACCGCCCAGGCGGTGCCCGGAACCTTGCTGAAAATGCTGGTGCGGGTGAACGCGCCGATCTGGCGACCATCGCCCGGCTTGGCCGGGATCTGGGTGCCATCGGTAACGCCGACCAGCTGCTTGGGAGTTTGAACTGGCATGTGCTGTTCCTTCCGTGAGGGTCACCGCTTCCGCCGGAAGCGATGCCCGTGTCACAAACCGGCCGATCAGGCCTTGGCGTTGAGGATGATGCCGCAGCGGCCCGCCTGGGTGCGGGTCGCGGCCAGCGTGGTGCCGCCGAACGTGCCGAGGTTGAACTCGAGGTCCGGGATCTTGCCGACTTCGCTGCGCAGCCGCTGCCAGTAGTTGCCGACCACACCGCCCTTGACCCAGAACGGGTTGCGGCGGTGGCCGCTGCCATTGGTGGCGAGCGCCGAGACAGTATCCAGCATCGGATCGTCCAGCTCGACATGGATGAAGTTGAACCCCATCATGCCGGTGATCGTGCCGTCGGGATCGTACTTGACGCCGAACGACATTTTCAGGTCGTTGTTGACCGCCTGCATTTCGTCGAGCAGCGCATCGACGTCCTCGGCGGTGACCACCATGTACCGCTTGAGCTCGCGCGGGTTGAAACCCTCGTCGAGATACAGCTTGGCCGCGCGCAGCTTCTTGGTGTTGAGCGGCTGATTGCCCGAAGCGCCGCCCGTGGTGACGGGGATTTCCGCCGCGCCGGGGAACGCCGTTACGGTGGTGCCCGTCTTGCCGCTGATGATCGGGGCATAAAAGCCCTCGAGCACACGCTGCATCCGCGCCCGCTTGAGCGTGGCGGTGGTCATCATCGTCGCCGCGCCTTCCAGGCTGATGCTGGTTTGCAGCTTGTCGGCATTGTCGATCAGGAACGCCTTGTAGAGCTCCTTGGTTTTCGGCAGCCACACGCCGTCGCTGTTGGGATCATCCCACTGGGTGCGCTGGTTGCGGACGCCGCCTTCGCTGGCGGGCTTGGACGGGAAGATATCCTTGACCTTGATCTTCTCGGCCGAGGCGTCGTCCGTCCACACGATCGCTTCTTCAAGCGGATCGCTGGCCATGCCCTGCTGCAAAGCGAGCTCGACATTGTTGTGAAACTTGACCTGGAATGCGTTATCGACGCTCATGGCGCCCTCCGTTCAAATGAGTTTACATTTGGTCGAAGGGCTTGCCGGGAACCGGGCCACTCTATCGTTTTACGCCCGCGATCGGCGGCTGATCCTCAGCTGGGCTCCGGGCCTGCCCCAAACACGGGAGCGCGGCTTGCCAGAGACTTGCGGGCGAAGGCGGAAGTGGCAGGCAACCTGTCCGGGTTTTCAAATCCCAGATGATTGCCCGCCGACCCCTCGCGCATCACAGCCGCCTAAAAATCCGTGAGGGACGACTCGCTGTCAAGCGGCAATCGCGCCGCCCCTCACTTATCCACAGTTACACGGCCTTGGCGTTGGCGACGATATCCAGCAGGCGCTCGCGCTTGATGCGTTCCTCGGTGCCGGGAACCATGATCTTGGCAGCAATCGCCGGATCTTTCTGCATGGCGTCAAGCTCGGCCTTTGCCTGTTCCGGCGTCATGCCGAACGTCTGCCGGTCGCCTTTGATCAGCGTGTCCTCGGTGAAGTTGCTGCCCACCTTGCGCATCGCGTCAAGGAACTTGCCCACCCCTGACGGCATGGCCCGCATGTGGTCGACGTCCTGCTTGGTGAACCCAAGGTCTTTCAGCGCCGCATTGACCTGGGCAATCCCCTGATCCTTTTCGCCGCCCCACTTGGCAATGTGGGCGTTGGCCTCGGCCTGCAACTCCTTGATCGCCGCGTCATGCTCGGCAATCTGCGCCTCGATTTCGCTGGCTACCAGCTGCTCGACCAGCGCCTTGGAACCGCCCAGCTCGTGCGCCTTGGCAAAGATGCGCGCGGTCAGATCGGTGTTGACCGGGATGGGATTGCCCGCCGCATCCTTGAACTCGGGCACGGTGTATCCGTCCACGGTTTCCGGCACGCCGATCGCGGCGCGGTACTCGGCGATTTCCTGCGCGGTCGCACCCTCGCCGGGAACCTTGATCCGGCCGCTTTCGTGCAGGCCTTTCTCGGCGTGGCGATAGGCCTTCACCAGCCCGTCAAGATCCTTGAAACCCTTGGCCTGCACATAGTCGCGGTTCGAAGCCGTCTCGCCCTCGATCGTTTCGGCAGACAGAGAACCATACCAATCCGGCGGCGCTCCGCCATCGCTGCCGCCCGCGCCGGGATCGGCCGCCCCGCCGGCATCGCCGACCGCGCCAGTCGCCGCGCCAGCGTCGCCGCCCAGCAGATCGTTGATGTTGCCCGCGTCGTTCGTTTCACTGCCCAAGTCCATCATCTACCTCCATAAGTTTCTGAACCTGTCCTTCATCAAGGTTCAGATGGTTGAAAATCTCCTGCACCACCGCGCGCTGCCCCTCTCGGTAGGCGAGCACATGCGGGTCAGGATCGAAGATCGAATACTTGCCGAACCCGCTGCGCCGCCGCAGCTCGGCCAGCACAATCTCGCCGGCGCGGTGCGGCTGATCTTTGGGGCCAAGGAACAGCCAGCGCAGCAGCAGTCCGAAAAACCACCGCCCCAGCAGCGCCTTGGCAAAGCGTTCGGGCGGCCCGATCAGCACCGCCTTGAACTCGCGCGACACAAGGATCAGGCGATACCGGATGCGGTTGTCGCGGCTGACGGCCACTTACACGCCCTCCGAAATCGCACCGGCCTGGGCAAAGTCCTTGCT
Organism: Porphyrobacter sp.; assembly: GCA_041639595.1. Classification (GTDB taxonomy): domain Bacteria; phylum Pseudomonadota; class Alphaproteobacteria; order Sphingomonadales; family Sphingomonadaceae; genus Erythrobacter. The sequence goes on along the minus strand of JBEQBX010000060.1, from coordinate 15,135 downwards.
CGCCCCGGCCGTGGCGGACAGCAGCTCGGAATTGATCGCCATCTGCTTTTCCTCTTCGCGCTTGGCCCGGATTTCCGCGACCTGTTCGGGCGTACGCAGGTACGACGGCTTGACCCCGATTTCCTCGGCCATGCCGCGCGCCATCGCATCGGCATCGATCGTATCGAGCACGCCCGCCTCGACATTGGCCAGCGGGACCAGCGCCTCGACATAGCGCATCGACTTCTGCACGCTCTCGGCGCGCGCCATCTGCGCCAGCGGGTTTTCGTAATCGATCACCGGCCATGCCCCGGCTTCGGTCACCACCGCCGGGAACGGATCGATCTGTTCGGCGCGCAGGGCCAGATCCAGATCGCGCTGGGTCATCGGGTGCTGCTTCTCGCTGGCGTATCGGCTCGCAAACGGCCGCACCAGCACGCCCTGCTTGGCGATGCGTTCCAGCACTTCGGTTGTGGTCATCCGGCTGTTGGGATCGGTCAGCGTCGCATAGAATTCCTCAAGGAACGCGGTGCGCACCGTCGATTGTTCGTCCTGGATCATATCCAGCGCGAAGGGGATACCATCCTCACCGCCCGGCATCCGCGCGATCATCGGCCGGCCGCTTTCGTTCATGAAGCCCGCATTCAGCCCGCCCGGCTTGGTACTGATGGCCGTCGCCCCGTAATCATCATGGAACAGCAGCGCCGGATCGACCGCCTTGTGCGCCGCGCGCAGCGTGGTCAGCTTCATGGTGTTGACGCCCTGGATGTTGGGCATCACCTTGAACGCCGGGCTGCGACCGTACTTCTCGCCCGCGCTGGTCATGTGCCGGGAGACGTTGATCGGCATGGTGAAATAACCCGCCCGGCGCAGATACACCTTCTCGTCGCAGGCCAGATAGCGGCTCGAAATCGGGAACCGCCGGTGGTCCATGCGGTCGCGGTCCCACTCGGTGTTGGGCGCAACCACATGCAGCACTTCGAACTTGGTATCGGGGTTGCCCCCCGGCTCGAGGCACTTGCGCATCTTCTCGGTCAGCGCCTCTTGCCCGAACATATCGGCCAGCTGGCGCGCGGTGCGCTCGAACTTGCGGTGCACGCGGTTGACGCGGCCCACAAAATCATCGTCGATCCACGTCTCGGACAGGTGCAGCGTGCGATAGACCAGCCCGAACGCTGTGGCTTCCTGCCACAACGGCGAGGTGCCATACCGGCCCAGCTGATCCCAGTCCTCGTTGACCGCAACGCCGAAGCCGGTGTGCGCCGCGTGCCGGATCGCATACAGCCGCGCCCCTGCATTCTCGCACCACAGCTTGACCTCGGGCAGCTTCATCAGCTCCTTGTCGAGGAACCGCGGCCGGATATAGTCCTGCTCTTCCGGTGTGGTGATCGCCACGCCCGCCGCCGCAAACCGTTCCAGCGCCGTGATGTGGGTGCTGTCGTAATTGCGCTGGCCGCGGATCTGTCCCGGCGTCAGCTTGTTGAACCCGCCCGCCCCGTTGGGGAAGCGTTCATCGATCTCGCGCCAGGCGTTCTCCCACGGGCTGCGCTCGCTTTCGAGCCGCGATTGATCCCGCAGATCGGCCTTCGCCAGCTCGCCATCCTGAATATTCTCGATCATAAACGTTCCTTTTTGGCCTACCGCTTCGCTGCTTGAGGCCGGATGCTTCCCCATGTTGGCCGTTCAGCTTTCCTACCGGATTTGCTGAACGGCCTTCACATCAGCCGAAGATCACACTTCCGGCGAGGTTGATGGTCTGGCCCGAACCGATGTTGATGGTCTGCGCCATGGGGGACCAGGCCACCTGCTCGCCGTCCACCAGCAGCGCCACGCCCACCAGCTGGGTCACGGTGTCGGCATCGCCCGGCCCGGTCACTTCCAGCGGTTCATCGGTGAAATGCAGACGGCCGCGTGTCAGCCGGAACGCCTCGGCGCGCACCTGCCGGGGCTTGACGCCCTTGAGCTCGTTGGTGCCGTCCGAAAAGGCCAGCACAACCTCGTCAGCGCTGTCGATCGCGGTCATCAGATCATCGACCGTGAATTCTTCGGACGGATCACCGAACACCGCCGTCATCGCGCCCAGCTGGCGCGGCTTGGCCGCTTCCTCCAGCTCGACAATCCGTGACTTCGCCTTGGTGGTGGCACCGCGTTGCGACGCCAGCTGGCGCTTGAGCGCCGCGATTTGATCTTCGGCCGTGCGAATGTTGCCGTCCATCGCGATCACCAGCTCGCCGAGCTTTTCGATGGCGCGCACCGCAAAGGCCAATTCCTCTTCGCCCTCTGCCTGTACCAGCCCCTGCTGCTCGGCGTGCTCGCCCAGCGCCTGCATGATCAGCGCGATTGGCCCCGCTACGGGCTCCTGCTGCGCACCAGCATTGTCGTTACTTTTTGCCACAATCCGTTCCTTTACCTTGAGAGAAATACCGGGCGCGTCAGCTGCCCACGATCATCCGGCCAAGCCCGCCGGCAGGTTCGCCGCTGGCGCCGGGAATGCGGTCAGCCGCCGCCCCGCGCCGCTTGGCCAGCTCGCGGTCACGGTCGGCCAGCATCGCCGCATCGTCACGGGTCGCCACCCGCGGCGCAGCCAGCACCTTCTGCTTTTTGCCGCCGCCAAACAGGCCGAGAAGGCCTTGCCCGAGCGGACCGATCAGCGCCTTGCCAATGCTCTTTGCGCCCTTCACCAGAAAACTCATTGTCCTATCCTCCTGCAAAAACGTCGAAATCACTCACCAGGGTAATCGGCGCCCTGCGCCGGGGGCGACCCTGAATGTCCCCGATGACGTGCTCACCCTCGAGCGCGGCATATTGCTCCGCATCGCAAACGTGCGTGTAGATCGTGTCCGCAATCTCGAGGTGCCCGCGCAGCTCCCCGTCGCTGATTTCGGCCTTGCGGTAGTGATAACCGCCGACATGGCCCCGGATCAGGTGCTTGCATGACGCATCGACCATGTAGCCCTCGTGCTCGCTCATGGGCTGCCAGATGGCCTCGTTGCGCAGCGTCGCGCGGTTGGTCTTGGCCTTGTGGACGCGGTATCCCAGCGCCTTCGAAAACGCCCTGATCCAGTCCATTTCCTGATCCTTGCGATCCTCGGCCGACCAGGCCGCCGGATCGGCCACCACGCGCAGCATTTCCGGGTGCAGATCGGGGAAATTGTCGGCGATCATGGTGCGCACCATCGCGCCCGCCGCGCTCGGCCCGATCTTGGCCAGCGTCTTGCCGTCCTCGCGCATCATCACCGCCTCGCGCAGCGTGCGCAGCTGGCCCATGGCGGTGCGCTGGGAGGCAACCGCCGCCGCGAACAGCCCTTGATCGACCCCCACGATCAGCGGGCGTTCCGGGTTCCACACCAGATCCGTGCGAACGTGCCGCGTGTACTCGAACTGCGGATTGACCGGCTGCCCGTGCTGCAACGGCACGAACTTGTTGCGGATCATCCGGTCGACATAGCCCGGCCGGTGCTTGTTCGCCGCCGCCTGCACCTGGTAATACCCCTTGGGCAGATTGTGCAGGTTCTCGGCATCGGGATCGAGGCCCGAAGGCTGGATAAACACCTCGATCAGCTCGCGGTCGCCCATCAGCTCGCGCAGGTCATCGCCGATATCGCCGAGATTGTTCTCGATGGCGAGGCCATAGACCCAGTTATCGATCGGCGGCGCGTTCAGCGACAGGATAATCTGCGGGTCCACCATCATGTCCCGGTCAATCCCGCCGCGCCCGACGCGGCCGGTCAGGAACGACAGCAGCTCGGGCGGTTGAAGATCCGCCTCGTCCACCAGCACCGCGCAGACCTGCCAACCACGGGTGACTTCCTCCACGCTGCGGTCGCCGATGGCCCGGAATTCGATTTCGAACTCGCACACATCGGTCGCGTTGCCGTTTTCATCCTCTTCGATGATCAGGTTGATGCGGTGGGTGTAGGGCGCCTTCCAGGTGAACTTGCCAACCTCTTCCGGGTACAGATCGAACCAGCTTTTCAGCGTGTTCTTTTCAAGGTTCGGATAGGTTTCACGGATCACGCCGACGCGCGCCTGCCGCCACAGCACGCCCCGCGCATCGCGCCGCCCGCCCTGCCGCTTGGCAATGCGCGTCAGCTTGCGCAGCGCGGTCATCGTCTTGGCCGAACCGACCGGCCCGATGATCACCGTGATGAACGCCCGCGACATGAGGAACGCATCCGAGATAGGCCCCGGCGAATTGAGCGTGCGGGTGACGATATCGGTCATGCTTTGGCACCTGAGGCCAGCCTGTAGCCGTGCGCCATCGCGCCGATCATTTGCCAACGTGTGAATTGAGGGCTGTCGTCGTCACGATGGTTGTAAAGCAAGCCGAGTTCGCGCAGGGCATCTGGCTCCGACAGAGACGCCCCAGCCTCGGTCTTGTCGTGCTCGTCAATCTCGTCGAGAAGCTCAGCCCATGTGCGACCTGACACCTTCGGCGCGTCGAGGTCGATGCCGCCGAGGTAGGCTTCCCAGCCCTCGTTGCACCATGCGGCGGCGTCGACATTGAACCCGCATTCCCAGCCACGATAGTCGATAGACTCGCCATCCCTTGGCGCGGCGGGGCGCGATATGACAGGTTTTGTCATACTCACCGGGCTAGGTTCATGCTCGCTCATCCTTCATCCCCTTCGATTTCGCGCGGCGGCAGCACCTTGGCCCGACCCTCGATCACCCCGGTGGCGCGCTCGCGCATTTCGCCAATTTGCTCGACCAGGCGCACGCCTTGGATGGTGTGATCCACCTGCACCGGCTGATCGCCGTGGAAGATCTTGCGCACGCCCTCGGCGCAGCGGATGCGGATCGCCCGCGCCTCGGCGAAGGTCATCTGCTTTTTCGGCGGATCGAGCTGGCGCGAGCGCGCGATCATCGCCTCTTCGCTCTCGCCCTGGATTTTCATCATGGTGACCGCCGGATCAGGCCCGAATTGCAGCAGATACGCCTGCAAATCGCGGTTCGCGCGGTTCTTGGCCCCCTTGGGCCGCCCGAGCTTGCGCTTCTCGCGCACATGCCGCAGCACCGTCAGCGGACCGGGATGGTTGCCGAGCTCCTCATAGGCCTCGGCGGCCTCCTCGGCCGTCACCGGATCATCATGGAACAGGTCCGATTGCTGCGCCTCGAGCTCCTCGGCCCGCGCCGCGTCGAGCAGCCGCGCATTCTCGGCCGCCATCGCTTCCAGATCGACTTTTCCACCGGCTTTGAACGGGTCAGTTGACACGGGCGCCTCCCGCTTTAGCGTCGCAAATCCACCCCGGCGCAGCCCCCACCACATGGCTGGACCGAACAGGGCCACCCCGGCCCGCTATTGCCGCTTCGGCATGGGTCGCTCCCCACACCCCACCCCGGCCCGTCAGTCCCGCACCAGACTTCGCGCGTCCCCGAACCGCCGGTGGCTGATCCGCCGGGATCTTGAGAGGCAGGGCAGCAGGCCCGGTTTCGGATCCAAATCCGGCCAGTCTAGAGCGGCAGCATGGAAGAGGATCGCGCGCTGGCGCTGGGGGCATGGGGGGGGGCGCCGCCGCGCCGCGCCGATCGATGCCCCCAGGCACCGCCCGAAGCCTGCTAGGCTGACGACGCAGGCCAGAAAGCGCCAAGGAAACAGCACCTTGCTCGCATCCTTCCAACACGCCCCTTCCAACGGCACCCATCGAGCCCCGCAAAAACGGCAGAATTCCGCCATTCCGCCCACCACGCCCAGCGCCCCGCAGCTGGCCCAGCCCGCGCCCGAAAACCCGGAAACTTTCCGCCACCCGCCCGAGATTTTGGCCCCTGATCCGGCCATGCCGAGCACCCGGCACAGCGCCGAGCCCATATCCACCCGCCAGAATATGCCGTGCGCCACGGGCACCGATCACCCGATGCCGGACTGTTCCAATTGAGAACAGCCTCAGAACAGCTTTAGAACAACCAACCACATGATATCTATAGAGATTGTCAGACTGTTCCAGTGTTCCACGATTTCCCTCGCACATATACGCGCGTGTATGCGCGCGCACATCCGTATCCCTCCAAAAACGTGGAACAGCGAGAACAGGTGAGATTATAGAGCGATCACAAAGGCTTAGGCGTTCCAAACGATGTTCCAGAGCGTTCCCGCTTGGAACACCCCCCCCGACCCGTTGAGCGCCGAAACGCTGGCCACCAATCATCTTGGCTAGCCAACGGGCCGGGGTGCGGGAGGCGAAAAGGGCTGGCGCGCAACGCATCGATCGCGCTGCAATAGCATAGAAGGAACGCGCCCCCGTCGCAGCCGCTTCGCAGCTGCTGGGCGCGTGCGTTTGTGCTGCATAAGTGTCGGTAAACCGACAATTATGCAGCTTCATGCCGAGATGTTGATAAAAACCGCTTGACACGTTTTCTTGTATCAAACTCTTTGCACAAAAACGGGCCGGGGTGACAGCGCGAAAAAGCATCACTGCGCCGCCTCCCCGCCCTGCGCCCGCATCCATTCTTCATGAATGCCGCGCTGGCTCGCATCGGGAAGCTGATCGGGCTCGAGCACATGATACAGCGGCACCAGCACCGCCTTGGCCGTCTTGCTCCCGAACCGCACCTTCTGCGCCTCCACCGCGCCGGGAAAGCGCGCCAGCACGTCGCCATAGATCCCCGCCCAGTGCTTGCCGTCGAACAGCTTCACCAGCGCCACATGCCCCGGCGCCAGCGCCAGAAAGCCCGGCTCTTCCCTGTCAAAGGCTGACGTGCCCCAGCTCGCGCGCCGCGTCACCTTGCCCGCGCCGTCCTGCTCTTCCGGCCGCCAATTGGCGTTGACCAGCTTCATCCCCATCTGCGCCAAGCGGCCCGCCGCCTTGGGATCGGCCATGTTGCCATCATCCACATCGGCCATCAGCGGCGCGACCGCATGATCCAGCGCGCCAACCACCCACTGCGCCAGCGCCACCCGTTCATCCCCGCCGCGCGCCTGCACCTGGCTGTCCAGCAGGTGATTGAGGCACCGCGCGTGCTCGGCATCCTCTTGCGTGATTTCGCGCAGCTTTTCCGGCCGGCACTTGTCGCACCAGTCCAGCACCATTTCGATATCGGGCAAGCCGTCGGCGGTGTCGTGATCGTGCAGCAGCACATCGGCGCAGGCCAGCAGCGTGCCGAACTGATCCGCCGCGCGGCTTTCATGGCCTTGGGCAGCAAGAGCTTCGTGATACTTGGCCAGCGTCGCGGCCAGGCGCGGCCAGCCATCCACCATCCGGCGCAACAACATCCGCCCCAGCACCGGCAGATTGTAATCGGCAAGGTTCGGCCGCGCGCCCCAGTCCTTCGGGAACGGGCGCAGCTCTAGGATGGCCAACCGGCTGCGATCTTGCGGCTGCAAGGGCGGAATATTGATCGATGAAAAGAAGAACGCGCTGCGCAGCGTGAATTCCTGCGCGCTATGATCAGCGCCCCCGCGGTGCATCGGCGCGCCGCTGGATGAAACGCGCGCCAGCTCGATCACCCCGTCAACCTTGCGGTTGTCCTCTTTCGCTTCGAGCTCGTCGAACAGCACCGGGATGGTCGCGCAATTCAGGCTCTGGCGGATCGCCGCCTCGCTGGCATTGCCCGTGCGGAACACGCCGCGCCCCAGCAGGCCCGCCAGCACGCCGTCGTCGCCGTTGAGGGTCGATTTGCCCGTGCCGCGCCCGCCGGTCAGCCACACGTTGGGCCGCCAGCCCAGCGCCCCGCCGATCATCGCCGCGCCAATCCATCCCGCCAGCAGGCGCGGGTCGAGCAGCTCGCGCTTCCAGTGCCAGCGCCGCAGCAACCCCTTGCGCGCATCGCGGCCAATCTCGTCGGCAATCAGGATCGAAACCGCAGCCGCACTGACAGGCTCGTGCCAGGGCCGGGGGATGGGATCATCGCCGGGATAGACAAAGCTGGCCAGCTCGCCCGGGTCGGTCCACTGCCAGCGGATGATCCGCCCGTCATCGGTGTGCTGCGATGCCAGCAGCTTGTCGCCGCAATGCAGCACCAGCCCGCCATTGTCATGGCGATGCGCCCCGCGCCCGCGCATCCGCCCGGCGGCGCTGAACACGCCCATGGCGACACAGCGCCCGATCAGCGCCTCCTGCACCTGGGCAATGTCCCAGCCAATAATCTCGGACGGGCGGCCACCCTTGGGCGGGGACCACTTGGGGAAATTTTCTTCCAGCCACTCCACCCCGCCAAACATCGCGGCAATCCCGCCCTTGCCGTGACGATTATTCGCTTCAAGGCCCACCAGCTGCTTGTTGACGTCGAGATAGTAACAGGTCTGCTTGCCATCGGCGGTCGACTTGATCCCCAGCGGCTTGACCGGACAGGTCGACCAGTCAATCGGCCCACCGCGCCCCTTGCGCTCCGGGCGCACCTCACCTTCATCGGCAAGGCGCGGCGCGGGCCGGGGATTGTCGAGCGCATCGCGGATCGGGGTGACGTCAGTAGTCATGGGGCAATCCTCACCGGCGCGCTGGCCGCGCTCTTGGCGTTGCAGAAGGGGCTGGCGCATTGCAGCGCCACGCTGCGCGCGACCATGCGATCGCACTGGCTGCACCACACGGTCAGGCCCTTGGTGCGCGCGTCATATCCTGATCCAACGGATCGGCCGGTGGTTGGCTTGTTTGCAGGCCGGTTGGCCAGCGCCTCAAGCGATACGGATACGACGCGCGCGGCCATCAGCGCGGCACCTTGAAGCCTGCCGCATTGCGATGGCCGCCGCCGCCGAACTTCTTGGCGATGGCCGACACGTCCGCGCGATCATCGCGTGATCGCAGCGAATAGGTGGTGGTGTGTTCGCCGCGCACGATGGCCGCGGCGAAGGCCGTATCTGGCCAGTCTTCGAGCAGGCGATGGCCGACGTCGCTGGCTAGGCCATAAGGGCAGTCAACCCCAATGCCGTATTGTCCGTCGATCACTACACAGACGGCGCGCTCTGCAATCTCGTCGACCAGCTGATCGCGATAAGCGGCAATGGCTTGGCCGCGATCGACAAAGCTATCGATATCCCGCTCGGCTTCATCCCAGCGCGCGAACGTCGCCGGGCCACTTGTCAGGGCAAGATGCAGCAGCTTGCTCGCATCGCCCAGCTCGAAGCGCCACAGGTCGCGATCCTCGACAAGGTCCACCAGCATGGGGCGCCAGCCATCGCCGTGGCAAAAATCCCACGCCATGCCGGCACCGGAACGCTCCATGTCGAACAACGCGATGATCGGCGGGCGGCCAAGCTCGTCAAGATCACGCAGCATTCCCGGAACTTTTTCAGGGCCGAACGCACCGGGCGAGTTTTCGTAGATTTGGAACGGTGCAAGATCCGCCTGCGCCGTCTTGTGATGATCAAGGATCACCACCGAAGCGGCCCTGCCGTTGGTCACCATGTCGTCCAGCAGCACTCGCGAGAACGAGAAGTCGACGATGAGGACGTGCTTGCCGTCGAGGATCGGCGGCGGCGACATGCCGTAATTACGGGCGATGTATTCGGGCGCATCGCCGAAGCGCTTCCACACTGCCCATGCCGCGGTGAAGCCGTCCATGCACTTGTCGTGATAGATCACGATATCGGGTTGGTAGGTCATACGCCCCTCTCCGGTGCACTGGTCAGCGCCAGCACCCAGTCATTGATATCCTTGACCTTGCGGCCGTTGACCTCGGCCGGCGGCATCACGATCGAAACCGCCACCCCGCGCGCCTGTTGCTTGGCAATCGCCACTTCCAGCGCATCCTGTGCGGTCGGCTTGTCGTCACGGTCGGCCACGATCACGAGGCTCGTCGCCTGCTTCGGCAGCACGATCGCCCCGATATTGGGGAGGGAGACAGAACATATGATCCGCGCATCCGGCTTGATCATCCGGATCGCCACCGCATCCTCGGGCCCCTCGCACACATAGATCGGCTCGCCTGCGGGCATTCCGCCCATCGGCTTGCCGCTCTTGCCCCGGTTCACCGGGATGAACCCGCCCCAGAAATTGCCCATGATCATCTTGGTCGTGCCGCGCCGCAGCTTGCCCCACCGGCCCGCATCATCCTGGGCGAGGAACACCCGCTGCACCCCGATCTGCTGGCCTGTCGGCGTGGCGATGATCATCACCATCGCAGGCAGCTTCTCTTGCAGCTCGCCGTGATAGGCCTCGGGCGCAAAGCGGTAGGAATTGGGGAACACGCCTGCCTTCCCCGGCAGCAACCCGCGCCCCTTCAAGTACCGCGACGCAGGCGTGCCCGCGATCGGCTGCGCACCCACCCACAGGAACTTGGCCCGCTTGGCTTTCTTGTCCCGCTCGGCCTGATCCTCACGCTCGCGCGCCTCGGCCCGCAACCGCGCTTCCTCGGCGCGGCGCTGCTTTTCGGCCTGCGACATTTGCACCGGCGCACCCGCGACAGGAAAGCCAAGCCGCCGCCGCGCTTCCTCAAAGGCATCGCGCGGGGAAAGGCCCAGCTTCAACCGGATCAGGTCGATCATGTCGCCCTTTTCCTCGCCGCTCGCCGCATTGCCCATGTCGGTCCAATGGCCGATGCGCGGCCCGGACAGGTTCACCCAGGCGCTTTCCGATTGGCCGGTGTCGGCAATGCCGGAAAACATCCACTTGGTGCCATTGCGGCGGCCATTGGGCAGCAGCTCGGGCGCCAGACTGTCCGCCAGCGCGTTGATCCCGTCGACCACCAGCGCGGTGTCGGAAAGAAACTGGCGCGCAGGCGCGTTCATTGCCCGCCCTCAAGTAGCGCAGCGGTAGGGCGCAAAAACGCGTTCATTCCTGCCCCTCCGTCGCCTGCTCGATCATGTCGGCAAGGCGGATCAGATGCGCCGCCAGCTGGCGCGCACCATGCGGCGTCAGGGTAAACGTCTGCCCGCGCGCTGGCAGCTCGACCTGCGCCGAGACAGGGTAATCTTCCCCTTCCGCCATGACCTTGAGGCGGATGGTCATGGCAGCAGCTCCACAACGAAATGGCGCCCGTTGCGATAGACCCGCCACTTGCCCGGACGCGCGATGCGTGTCGCGCGGCCACAGGCCACCGCCCACACGTCGCGCAGCAGCCGCAAGGCATCGAGGAAGCGCGTCACGCCTGCTTTTCCCGGATCAGCGCGGCATATTCCAGCAGCTCGGCCGCCAGCTTCTCGGCATCCGCAGGCGGCAGGCCCGAGCGCACCTGCTCCACCGTGCCGATATTGACCGGCACCACCAGCTGCACGCACCATTCACCGGCGAGCGACATATGGCCGACAACATGCGGGCGCGTTTCCGGCACCGCGTGCTCACCCGGCGCACCATCAGGCCGGGAGGAAATAAGGCCCTCGCCGCTCATATCCCTAAGAACTTGCATTTACAGGCCGTTAGGAATTGCGCGGATAGCAAGGGCGCAAAGGGGAGACGATGTTGCACAACCACGCCTCACGCCGCCGCATCAAGCTGGGGATAAAAGTCACCTGCCTGCACGGTTCCGCCTGTCAGCGCGATCACGCGGGGCATAAACGGCTTGCTTGGGATGCGCCGCCCGCGCTCCCAGTCAGACCAAACCTGCCGCGTCGTGCCGACGCTGGCTGCGCATTCTTCCTGCGTTTTGCCTTCGCCTTCGCGCCAACGGCGCAGCGATGAAATCGTCCTGTTATGGGTCATGGGTGTATGTATGCAAAACGCTTACGCTTTGACAAGTGCTCGTATGCGGTTAGGTATCTAGCCGTGTCAGCGGATATTTTACATTTTCGCGGAATGGACCTTGAACCCAACCGCATCCGCGAGCTTCGCCTCGCCAAGGCATGGTCGCAGCAGCGACTGGCCGAGAAGGTTGGCGTCACCAAAATGACGATCAGCGATCTTGAACGCGGCGAAATGCAGCTGACCCAGCACTACATGCGCCGCCTGGCCGATGCGCTGAACTGCACCGCTGCCGATTTGCTGCCGTCCGAAGATCACCCCTACCTGCTTTCACCCGAAGAGCGCGCCCTGATCGACCAGCTGCGCGCAGCGCCAAAGCCCGAACAGGACAAGCTTCGCCAGCTCGCTGACGTGGTGATCCCGTGGCGCAACAACCACCCGGACAGCGACGCGGCATGATCGCCTTGATCGTGATCGCCGCCTCGTTCGCGGCAGGTTGGCATCAAGCATATTGGTGGCTTCCGGTCCCCACCTTGACCAGCCTTGTGCTGGCATGGCTTGACCGCTGGGCGCTCAACCGTCGCATCAAGCGTGAATGGGATGAGGATGGCCTTTCCGAGAGGACACGCTTGGTTCTTCTCCAAGATGCCATCGGATCGGTTGGATGCGTGGCGATCCTTAGCGTCGCCGTGTTTTTCCTCGCCAACGCCGCGCGCGATTGGTCCAGCTAGCGAAAGTATGCGATTTGCATATTGACGTGTAAGCGGATTGCATACATATACCGCCCCGACACCACAGTCGGAGGCGTTCATGTCCCTGCTTTCCCACCTGCTCCTTCCCGCCGATGGCGATCCGCCCACCTGCAACCTGCAATGGATCTGCCGCCAGCTCGGCCATGATGGCAGCGACGGGGCCAAGATCACCTATGTGCAGGGCCTGATCGCCGATCACGGCTTTCCCCGCCCGCTTCCGCATCTGGCGCACGGCGGCAAGGTCAGCCTCGATATCCACGCCACCCGCAGCCAGTGGATCCGCACTGCGGTTGAGGCATGGCTGGCAGACTTCCTGCCCCCCACCGCCACCGCCGCGCTGGACGCCGCAGCCCAACGCGCCGCCGCGCAGGACATGGACAACGCCGCCATGAACCTGCGCCTGGTCGGAGGGACGGAGGCATGAAGCTGCACCGCGCTCAAAGCAACTACTGTCCCAAGACTGCGCCCGACGGCTTGGTCGATGTTTCCGCCGAACCTTACGAGGCCAATGGCCGCGTGTTTCTGCCAGCCTGCGAGATCGCTTCCGGCACTGCGCTGCGCGATGATGATCAGGCCATGATGGTGCAGCTGGAAATGTCTGCGGGCACGCCGATCGGCAACACCCTTGGCATGTTCGTCCGCTTCACACCGGATGGAGCGCGCTTGTTCGCTCAAAAGCTGATCGACAACGCGCAGAAGGTAGAGGCGCACGTCGCCAAACAGGCCAGCGCCGCCATCGAAAAGGCGCGCAAACAATGACCCGCACCGCCACCGGCGCCGAGCTCGCCGTGCTTGAAGCGCTCGAACCCGAAGCCCTGATCGGATGGGAGGCGGAAATCCTCAACATTCGTGAGGCGATCGATCTGTCGCGCGCGATCACCGAACGCCGCGTCGCTGGCGCGGCCGAGGCGCAGCGCGTCACCATCGCCGATCAGGCCACCATCACGCTCAAGTCGCTGCCCGCCGAAGTGCAGGACAGCATCCCGCCCGCCGTGCGCGGCCGCAACGATCCCGATTTTGACACGGAGACGCCGTGATGGAACGCTTCGCTGACGAAGCCTGCATGATCATCGCAGGCATAACGCTCGCCCGGATCGCCCTGATCCTGATCGAAGCACTGCCCCGCATGGTGCTGGCATGAACGCCCGCACAACCTTCCCCCAGCTTCCTCTCGGCGATGGTGCGGCCTCAACGCCCCCCCTGTCTGAACGCCCCGTCGTCGAGGGGGAGGCCTCAAGTAGCGCAGCGGTAGGCCAACAAGAAACGCCCTCAAGTAGCGCAGCGGTAGGCCAACAAAAACACCACCCCGATTACCTTCGCCTGTTCGGCATGATCCCGCCGGAACAGGTGATTACCCCGCTTGCCTCACTCTCTCCCGAGGCCCGGGGCACTTATGGCTCGCCGCCCTCAAGTAGCGAAGCGGTAGGGCAGACAAGAACGTCTGCGCTCTGCGACCCGACGCAGGCGGCGAGCCATCCTTTGTATCAATTGCTTGAGGTAATCGGCCACCCGTCAGCCCTGTCGCTGGCCGGCATCGCGGCCCTGCGCGCGCGTCACATGGCCAATGGCCACACGCCGCAGGCTGACGCCGCGCAAGGCCCGCTGTTCTTCAAGCACAAGGCGGACGAGGCCTACCGCGCCGCGCTGTCCGCCCGCTTTTTCGACACCCGCCGCAAGCGCCTGATCACCGCCGTCGCCATCCTGGTCGCGCAGATCGACGCCGAGGATTTCGCCGCCCAGCAACACCCGCAACAGGAGCCCACCCCGTGAAGCACGATCCCAACCGCACCAACATCAACGAACTTGCCGAATACGAACTTCCCGAATGGCTGGCCGCCGAACAGGAAGCCCAGCGCGAACAGGAAGCCATCGACCGCGCCCGGATTGGCGTGGCCACGCTGGTTGCGGTGCTGATCGGCCTGACCGTCATGAGCGCGATCTACAACTACGCAGGTGCGGCATGACGACGATCGCCGAAATCCGCGCCAAAGCCGCTGCTCACTACAACGGCGCGGACGGCTTCGACAACAACAGCCGCAAAAACGCCTATGAGTGCGGGAATTGCGGCAGCTACATCGTCACGGTCGACCGTGAACCGGGCGTCACGCCCTTCATGGTCAGCTGCGGAAATTGTCAGGCCAGCGCCACATCCAAGTTCTACCGTGTCCATCCGTCTTTGACGCCAACCCACGAATGGTATCGGCCTGAAACGCTTGATGGCCTTTCCGGTTGGTCGCGCGATCACGTCGAAAAGGGCGGCTTGCTGCTTCGCCAGATCGGCGGGGGAAACAGCTCGCAAGGCTGGCAGTCGCCGCATGATGGGCTCAGCGAATACAAACAACGCGAAGCAGAGCGGGCGGAGATGATTGCAAAGATGCGCGCCAGTGCTGGCAGCAGCGATGGAGAGGCATGGCCGATCAAGTGCGAACCTTCGATCAACCGCGCTGACTACCCCAACCGCCAACAATATCGCGCTGCCATGCGCGGGAAAGGTCGCGGCCAATGACCCACCCCGGCCACAACAGCGGCGCCGATGCGTCCGCAACCGACGATCGCTTGCGCCTGCTTATCGAGCGCATCGAGCGCCTTGAGGAAGAGAAAAAGGGCATCGCCGACGATATCACCGACGTTTACGCCGAAGCCAAGGCGGTCGGCTACGATACCAAGATCATGCGCCAGATCCTGCGCCTGCGGAAGATGCGCCCGGACCAGCGCAGCGAAGAGGAAATGCTGCTCGAAACCTACAAAAACGCGCTGGGGATGGGCTGATGCGCGGGCGCCGTCAGATCGATTGGCTGCGCACCTTTGTGTGGGGCGGGATTGCCGTTTTCACGGTGACAGATCAGAAGAGCACA
>JBEQBX010000059.1:0-18332 GCA_041639595.1 Porphyrobacter sp. | reverse complement strand
CTTGGGAAGCTTCTGCTCTACCATTGAGCTCCACCCGCAACCGGCTGATTTACCATCGAAAAAACGCCGCTTCGGGCAATCCTTCCAACGGCGGGAATGTTGGAACTTCCAACGAACTATCCCGGCGCGAGGCGTTCCTTACGCTCGGAGCTGGTTTCACCGCAAGCGAATTTGCCGCCCAGCGCGTTCAGCTGCCGGCACGTCCGCACCGCGGCATCGCTGACCCGATCGCCCCAGCTTTCAACCTCGACCCGGTACTGCGCCCGCGCCTCGGGATCTGTGACGATCGCCGCGCTCGGCCGGGGCTTTGCCTCCTGGCTGGCCTCAACGTCCGCCGCACTGGGGAATGCCGGTTGTATTCTGGCCGTCCCGCCGCAGCTGCTCGCAAGCAAGCCGCACATCAGGATCAGCGCTGTCGCCAGGCGCGGGGTTGAAGATTGCATCGGTCAAGGCCTCCACTGTTTCACTGTTGGTCTGTGCGTTGCGCAGCCGCTCTTTTGCCGCCGCTTCGGCCGCGGCCAGCTGCGCTGCCAGCACGGCGTTGTTCGCCTCGATCCGGTCACGCTCGATCGCGGCCTTGTCGTTGAAGTGGTCGAACACCCCCCACGCTGCCCACAGCAGGCTCAGGATTGCGAGAACGCCCGCCAGCGCGCCGAGAGGTGCCAGACGCTTCGCGGCTGCATCACCGACGCCGAGCACCAGCAGCAGCTTGGTTCCCAGTGCAAAGATCATGGCAGCTTCTCCCCCGGTTCGTGTTCGTTGGCGGAAGGATCAATCGCGCCGTGGTCGCGTTCATCGCGTCGCGCGGTCGATCCGAAGTAATATCCGAAAGCCATCAGGGCGAGCGCGAACAGCTGCCCCACCGCATAGACGGCAGCCTCTCCGATATCGCTGGCCTTTTCCTCCGGCAGCAGAAGGACGAAAGCCCCCATCGCTGCGAAGAAAAGGGCGAGCAGCGCCAGCACAAAGCGCGCCGTCTGCGCGGAGAGAAACCGCTCACAAAAAATCGCCCACTTGTTCATTGCTCATTCGTGGAAACCACGCCCCCTGTCATCTTGGGAAGGCCGGGATGCGGTTTGCCAATCTCGGCAGGCCAGCGGATTGCCAGCATCCGCTCCTTTGCAATCGGCATGATGTTGACCGCGTTCGACTGGTTGCCGCCCAGCACATAGTAATTCAGCGCGCTCTCACCGACGAGAAAGCCGACATGCCCGCCGCCTTGCCGGCCGAACACCACCACCGCGCCAACCGTGGGCGAACATGATTGGCCCCAGCTCGCCCAGGCCTTCGCGCGGGGATACAGCTTCGGGATCGCCAGCCCGGCCGCCCTGATGCAATGCGCGGTAAAGTCGCCGCACCATGGCACGTCATCATCCTTGAAGCCGAAACCGCCCAGCGCCATGCGCATCTTGACGATCGCGCTGTTGTGCTTCGGGCCGGGGATTTCCTTGGTGCCGATCCATGCGCGCGCCTCGATCAGCCAGCGAGGCGGCGGCGCGGTCGGCGAAGGCGGGGCCACCGGCGCAGCAGCAGGTTTAGCCACCTTCGCCGCGCGCGGGACGCCCAGCGCATCGAGCACGTTATCGAGCGCACCAATGCGCCGCGCCCCATCCTCGGGATGATTGAACACGCCCGGCGCAGCAGCGCTGACGGCGGCGAAGATAGGCTTTCTCGGGTCGGTCATCTAAGCCCCCATATGCAAGGCCAATATCAGGCCGAATTGAATGACGTTGAGAAGCAGCGACAGCGCGCACAGTTCGCAGTGCTTCGCCGTCTGCGCGGCTAGCCACTGGTGGAGCGTGGTCACAGCGCCAACTCCAAAGACCTGACCTTATCGCCTTTGCGCCGCTCGAACCGAACACGACGCGCATCGGGAAAGTAATCAGCCGCAGCCTTGCGCCACTGGCACACCGTCAAAGGCGTGCCAATCCAGCCTGCCAAATGCAGGCAGTCGCCATCCACCGTGACCACGATCATTCGCGCGTAGTCAGGCCCGTCGCCATCGCACACCCGCACCAGATGCGAGTTATCCGGCAGGGGTGTGACGACGAGGCGCATTAGGCTAGGTTTTCTACGCTGCGCGCCGCGACGAAACGTTCGGACGCCTGCCGGTTGGTCGCCGAAAGCACTTTGTTAATGATGTAAAAGCTGCCGAGACGCCCGGTCATTTGGTTACTTGCCGAGGCGATAAAGCGCGCACCGATCACAAACTTGTTGCAGGTATTTGTATTAGTGTTCGGCCCGTTATTCAGTTCCGTCCATGCCGCAGTCGCACTGGCTACCCGCGACCGAAGAGGACGGAAAACGGCTCCGTTGTTTAGCGTGCCTTCATACTGCGAAGCGAAGATGAAGGGCGTTGTAGTCCCAGTTAGGACATTCAACGTGGTAGGAGCCGGGAAACCCAAGTTATTGAACCGACCCGAAGCGCGGAAGTCATCACCGGCTTCAATTTGCAAGAAATCAACAAAACTGACCGTATCGTTTGCATTGTCGCTAAGGATATTCCGTTGGGCAGACTGTGCCGCCATTTCTACCGCTGCTGCGCACGTCCATTGAGCCGCGTTGCCCGCGATACCATTGGCGAGCACAGGATTAGATGACCGCAGATATTGCCCGCCAGCGAACTCCAGCATCCCATTGCCTTCGGCGTCCACCTGATAAGTTGGACGGGTGCTGTTATTGGCATCGGCTTGGAGTAGCCAAGCATTAGGTGACTTGTCGAGGATGCGCCCGACAGGCTGACCAACTGCTGTAACAGGAATAGTGCCTTCGCGATCTTGCCAGAGGGTCGAAAGATCATCGAGATCCACCACGTATCCGCGATCACCAGCTTCAAAGAACTCAGCGGGGCTGACTTCCGCCAAAACCCGAACTGTAAGCGTCAGCGGGTTGCCCACCTGTCCCGCGTTGTTACGCAGAGAAACAATCACCTCATAGCTTCCGATTGCGGGGCCGGTGCCGTTCCCCAGCCAACGCAAGGTGGGCGCGAAGAAGTCGCCCGCCAGCTCGAAAAGCGCAGCGTTCGCACCGCCAGTAATAACTGGAACACCATAAGGGCTAGCAAGCGACAAACCCGAGTGGGTAAGGTCGATGGAAATTTGTGTGCCTACATTGACGGGAGGGGATGCTGGAATGAGCCAAGTGGGGAGCGGTTCTGTCCCAGCGAGCGCCTGACGCGCCTTCACGGCAAGGTTAGCGCCCCAAGTGCGGGCCTCCAAAAGAGTCGGGTGGAGGTTGTCCGCATTGGCCGTGGGATAGGGCGGGTGCATCAGGAAGACATTGTTCTGTTCGCTGGCGATTTCGGCAAAAAGGCGGCGATACCCCCAGCCAAAAACATTAGTGCTGTTGTCCGCCCCTTTTACTGGCCCACCAAGGATGATCGGGGTTGTGGCCGTCACGCCGGTAAAATTGGCTCGGACGTGCGCGATCAAACCTTCAAGCCACCCCCTGATAGTGGCGATTGCTGCGTTGTCGTTAGAGCTTACATCAATAACCACAGCCCCGACTACGGGCGTAATGCCATCAAATGCCTCAAAACGGCTCATCGCCAAGTTGTGTTCGGCGGTGCGCGTGGCGAGAATGTCACCGTTGGTCGCGTTCCACCCCACTTGCAGAGACGAGCCGCCAACCGCCAGTGGGATGACGCCAACCGTCCCGCCCGCCGCAGCCTGATAATCAATCATCAGCCGTTCAAGCGGTGAAATGCGCCCGACTTCTGAACCGCTTTCAGGGAAGTAAATCGGCCCCGCGCTGGTTGAAATTTCCTGAAACGGCAGCGGGGCGAGACTGTTGTTTGAGAACTGCGCAGCGTTAGTCGGCAGCGGGTCGTTCACGGGGTTCCGCGCAGAGTTTAGGTTATCGCGCCCTGGAACAAGGCTGTCGCCAATGCCGACAAATACGGTGCGGGCAGGCGCACCACCGCCCCCCGAAGCGCGCACAGAGCCGAGCTTGTACCCAAACCGATAACCGTAGCTCACCGCCTGCTCTCCTTGTCCTGCTTCCCATCGAGCTTGTCCTCGATGCGTTGCAGCCCCTTTTTGATATCGGTCATCAGCGCGGCGACTTCCGAGCGCGGCATGTAGTCCTTGCTCACCGTGTTCCGCAGCGCGGCAATCTCGGCCGTGATCGCAGCATCGCGCTGGTCCACCTTATCGGCGAGATCCTTGTGCTCGCGCTGCTGGTCCTTGACCGTCTCGCGCACCATCGAGCCGAGAGCGCCAAGCGTCAGAAGCAAAAGCCCGTACAGGGCGTCGATCAGGCGAAGCTCGTCCATTTCAGTCTTTCGTTGTCCGGTTGAAAAGGGTTGGAGCGAGGATCATTTGGCGACCCACCCCGTGTTGCCGGTGCCGCTTTCCTTGACGTAGAGCGTCGATCCTGCCCCGCCGTCGCCGCGCGTGAAGAACGCACCCCGCGGCGCGGTCACAACGCCTTCGGGCGACCCGTTGCCCATCAGGAGGCCGCACTGCACCAGTGCCTCGCCACGCCGCACCATCAGCTCGAGCTGCGCATCGGTCCAATTGCTGTTCTGCGACACAGCCCGGAAGCCCCCGGCCGCCTTGATCGTGCCTGCCTCGTCGCGGCCGAAGCCGTAGCTTTCCACTGACTTGGTGGCCGTGTTGCTGTCGTTGGCATTGAGCGGCCCGCTGGTCCTCGGGAACGCATATCCAAGCCCCGGCAGGTTGGTGGTCACGCGGTTGGTCGCCTCGTAAACACCTGCGCCCGCCAGAATGGCGGTCACGTTGTTGGCGTCGATTTCAACCAGGCTGTTGGTCACACCGCTGGCCATCTCGACCCCGATATCGAGGCTGCGCAATTTCAGGTTGGCCCGGATGCCGTTGCCATCGACAATCCTCATGCCCGTGGTGCTGGTGGCGCCGCCGCCTGCCAGCTGGCCGTCGATCAGCGCGTCGATCATCAGATCCTGATTGATGACAGACGCATCATCGACATGAATGCCGATCCAGTCCCCGGTGGCGTTCTGCGCATAAAGCAGCCCGTTGGTGATGGTGGTCTGCAAGGCGTTCTTGAGATAGATGCCCTTCTGGCGGGCGTTGATGTGCCAGTTGGACATGGCGATCCACGGCTCGGACCCGCCGGTGTGCACCTTGGACACCCCGACATTCACATCGACCGCCACGAAATCGCCGATCAGCGTGCCTTCGGCCGTGCCGATAATGTCGACCGCCGTGCCGACAGACACCGCCTGGCAGCCGGTGATCTTCACGTCGGTGGAAATCCCGTCGACCTTGTAGGCGAAGGCCGTGCGGGACAGGTCGGCCGTCGGGCCGTGAACATAGCATTCGTCGATGGTGCTGTTGCGGGCGTTGGTCAGATGGAAACCGCCGCTCCAGTAATTCGTGCCGCTTTCATTGAACTCGGCGACGATATCTTTCAGCTTCACCGCCGGCACCGGCATGTCGCCATCGGTGTAACTGATGCTCACCACCTCGCCGCAATCGGCTGCGCCGGCAATCGCACGAAAGCCGCTGATGGTGATGTTGGTCGCATCGGACAGATCCGTGCCCACGATCATAGGCCCGCTGCCTGTATAGGTGACGGTCAGCGCGCCGGAACCGGGGCCGTAAATCGTCACATCGGCGTTTGGCAGGACAAGCGGCTCGGTCCATTCGAAATCCTCGTCGCCAAGGTACAGCGCCCGCGTGGTTGCCGCCGCCCAATCAAGCGCCTGCTGCAAGGTGGCATAATCGCGCCGGTCGATCGTGAAGCCCAGTCGCTCCTGCACGGACCGCACAACCGCGCCCGCACCGGACGCCAGAAACATCACCAGGCTGGCGAGCTGGGTGAAGATCGGCGCGAACACTACAGCCAGCAACTCGCGCACCTGCTGCGCATCGATATCGAAGATCGAACCGCCGCTGCCATCGAAGGCAAACAACCGGCCCGCGCGGCTTCCGGCTGCCGGCAGCACCGGCCCGGCTTCGCCCGCCGGCCCCTTGAGCGCACGAGCCAGCAAGACGTCCTGTTCCTGATTGACCAGCATGGCCTTGTCGAGCGCCTGCTCGTGGCTTTGCGCCGTGAACGCGCCGGTTTCTTCATAGTTGGCCGTCTGGCTGCGCGCCGTCCTGCGCTCGATCACCAGCACGGTCCCTGCCGTCGCCGCCGCTGCCACCGTCAGCGTGCCACCGGCGTTGGTCGGGCCGGGCGTGGCGGTGAAGCCGGGACCATAGGCCAGCTCGGTTTCGGTGCCATTGGCCGCACGGCGAATGGCGCGCAGATCGGTCGGCGCGTCATAGCGGAACGGCACGGGGAAGCCGGTGGTGGTGCCATCTTCGATATAGCTGATCGTCGGGTTTTGGACGGCTACGGTCATTCGCATGGCCTTTCAGCAAAAGTGGGAACCGGTTTTGCGCTCGGAAAGGCCATCATTCGGATGGTCCTTCTTCAAGAGCATTGGCAAAATCAGGAGCGCGGTCGGGCGTTGCATCGCCGGGTGCCCACCAGTAGGCGGTGCCCTGTTCGCGGGCGTAGCGGTCGAGCCGCTTGCGCGCGTTGCGGATATCGGGGTTGATCGCCTCGTCGATCTGGTCGGCAATCATCCGATCGAAGGCCGCGCGCGTGTACCAGAGGTTATTGCCGGGAATGAACCCCTTGGCCTCGCGCACCAGGCGCTTGCGCGGATCATCGGCCGTCACGACATTGACGATCCCCTGCGCATCATCGACGATCGGCCCCGCCATCGTCTGCGCAAAGCCGCTGCCCGCGCGGTTCTCGGCCGCGAACAGGAAGTCGCCGAAGATCCCGAAGCCGCCGCCTTGCAGCATTGCGGCATACCAGAAATCGCCGTCCTCCATCGGGCGCGGATCACGGCCGGCCGCAATCGACTTGAGTTGCAGCGCAAGCCCGCCTGCCAGCGTGGTGCCGATCACCAGCCCCCCGGCGTAGCGCGCGGCCGTGCCCGGCTGCATCGCAAGGATCTGCGCGCCCTGGCGCAGGATCACCGACACGCCGAAGCTCTTGAACAGCAGCGCCGACTTGACGGTTTCCCCCAGCCACGTCCCGCGCTGCAAGTTGCTGTTGAACAGCGCGCGCGTCTTGAGGTCCGCCACCGGCACGGCCAGGTCCGTCTCGGTGTGGATCATTTCCATGAAGCGGTCGCCGATCACGCGGTCGGCATCCGGCAGGTTGTGCGGGCTGATCCAGTCCACGCCGCGGTCGCTGTCCATCGGCGCGCTGCGCAGCTTGTCCCATTGGCCCGCGCCGATCCCGTAGCGCTGCAATCCGCCGCGCAGCGCCGGGTCGAGCTGGTCGAAGCCTTTGCCCGCCTGTTCGGTGAAGGTGGACAGGCTTTCCATGCCGTACACCCAGCGCATCATCTGCGTGTGGCGTGACAGGCCCGACAGGCGCAGCACGCCCGACGCAAGCCGCCGTGACCACTCCGCGCCCATTTCCTCCATCATGAACCGGCTTTGCCCGGCGGTGCGGCTTGCAAACTCGTCGGCAATCAGGCCGCGGCGAATTGCCAGCTTCTGATCCTCGATCGATCCCGGCCGCATCAGCTTGAGATAATCGCCAAGCTGGCTGACCTGGCCGAGCCCGTTGAACGCGCGCCGCGCCGAACCGAACGCAAAATCACTGGTGGCCGATAGCAGCGCGCCGCCCAGCTTGGTGGCAACCTCGAGATTGCGGATGCTCGAAAACACCAGCGCAAGGCGCTCGTTGTCCGCCTCGAGATGCTTGCCGCGATATTCATCCCAAAGGCGGTCCAGCGCCTTGGAACCGGACTTGGCGCGCTCCACCCCCTTGGCATCGGGCGCGGTGTCGAGCGCCGCTTCCTTCTGCATCGTATCCTTGACCCAGCGCAGCGTCGCATCGGGGTTGGGGCCAAGCACTTCCAGCGCGGCGGTATCGCGCGCCATGCTTTCGATGTGGCCCATCATCGCGTCGTAAGGCGTGCCGTGGCCATAGGTGCCGGCATATTCCATCCAGCTGTCGGCATCCTTGAATACCAGGAAGCGCGCATCGCCGCGCGCATTGGCCATGCTGCGCCCGGCCGGCGCGCCCGGCGTCATGTTGACAGCGCCATTGGTGCGGATTGTCTCGAACACCCCGCGTAAGCCCAGCTCGAGCCCTTCTTCGGTCATCGCCATGCCGGTGCGCTGGTCGATCATCCGCGCCGGATCGAGCTTCGGCCGGATGAAATCCCGCCATGCCTCGTAGCCTGCGCGGCGCACGGCTTTCCAGTCATGGCTTTGCGGCAAGCCCCAGTCGGACCGGAACCCGATATCACCGCCCGCCTTGTTGAACCGCTGGCGCAGGCTCTCGGCCGCCCGGCGCCATGCCTCGGCCAGCTGCTTGGCCGCCGCGTCGCCGGTGTTGCCGTCGAACAGCTCGCGCACCATGTTATCGAGCTGCGCCTTGTTGCGCACCTGCCCCAGCAGGTTGGCCGAATGATCCGCCAGGATCTTGTCCATCTGCCGGTGCGCATCGCCGACGATGCGCTTGCGCCGCGCCTCGACATTGGAATACCCCGCGCGCGGGTCGGCATCGATCAGCGCCGCCGCCGCCCGCGGGTCGATCGGGCCGCTGCCGGCGCCGTCGATGGCCTTGAACCGTGCATCGCCGGTCGGCGTGCCAAAGGTGCGCAGATCAGCCTCGATTGCCGTGCGGCGCTTGATCGCCAGCCCTGCCACGAACTCCTTGCGGGTGACGGTGCGGGTCAGCGCCGCCAGCACGTCCTCGCTCGCCAGCGCCTCGGCCGTCTCGCGGCTGCCGCTCTTGGCATGGGCGGCAAGCCGCTCTTCGAACAGCGCGCGCGCCTCGGCCGCCTGCTCGGCGGTCAGTTTCCCTTCGGCTTCAAGGCCGGGAAGGCACGCGCCCAGGCTCATTACCCGATACCGTGCAGGGTCGCAGTGGTGCCGGAAGCGCGCACATGGGTGACCAGCGCGACAAGCACTTCACCGGCGGCCATAGTCAGCGTCACATCGTCCGTGCTGTCTTGGCAGCGCAGCACCACGTCGCCGCCGGTGTTCGCCCGGATAGCCTTCATGGGCGGCTGTGCATTGGTGGCGTGCGGCGTGATCGCAAAGATGTGCGTGGCTGCGCCTTGCAGGCCGGTCGGGAAGGTTGGGATGCTCATGTCAGACAGCTCCTCAAGGTATCGATCGCAGCCTTGTCGGCATCGATTTCAGCACGGATATCGGCAATCGCGCGCTCGCCGCGCCCGTCGCCAAGGTCGAAAAGGGATCGCTGATCGACGGCATCGAACAGGCCGAGGCCCATCTCGCCATCTTGCTCTGCACGCGCGCGCATCGGCGCTTCGGCCTTGAGCTGCGCCTCTTGGCGCGCACGCGCCGCGATGTTGGGATCGGCTTCGCCCGCCAGCCTGATATCGTGCCAGGCGCTTTCGGCGGCCGCGACTATGCCGGGGCCGTCCGGTTCATCGAACCGGGGATCGGGATCAGGGGGAAGATCGGTGTGGTCGCTGCGCGGCTTGGCCGCGGCGGCCGCGTCTAGCTCTGCGGGGGTTGGCCGAACAGACGGTTGACCGCCTTGAGGTTGTTCGCCGCGCGCGCCGCCAATTGCCTCGTCGACGGTGAGGCCTTCTGATCCTGCGAGAGGGTTTCCATCTGCGCGATCGCGCGCTCGTGCGGCCGCGAACCGGGCGTCGAACTCGGCATCCCATTCGGGGTTCCAAGGGTCGAACGTGGAGTATTCATCGGCCAGCCCCTCACGGATTGCAGCTGCAAGCGCCCGCTCGTAATCTTCGGTGGCGACCATCGCCAGCGCGTGTTCCGGCAGGAAGGCATCGCCTCTATCATAGAAATCGGCGGCGCGGAAAAGGAAATCGCCGTCGAAGGCGTCGAGCGCGGCCGGCTCTCCGCCGAACTCTTCCCATGCTTCGCGGAAACCGTTGACCAGCTGCACGATCGGATCGTCGCCATCCAGTTGCTGGGAGGTGATCCTGCCGCCGTAAATCTCTTCGGTGGTGCCGGTCAGCTTGAACTCGCCCAGGCGGTCCCAGTCGTCCATGCGGTAGCGCGGGCTGCCCGACAGCTCTTCGTTGATCGCGGCCAGCAGCATCGCCGGGCCGTCCACCGCATCGGCATAGAAATCTTCAACGCGGCCCTCGAGCTCGGGGAAGAAACCCGCCTCGCGCGCATCCTGGAACGCAGTATCGAGGCCATACTCGCCTTGGCCCGAAACCACCGTGCCGTCCTCGTTGCGGACGTTGCGGATGACCTTGCGGCCCATCTTCCGGTCGCTGCGGCGAATGCCCAGCCCTTTCAGATCGCCGCCGTAATCATTTACGCCGCCGCGCTCGGCGAGGAATTCCAGCAGCGTGCGCGGGCGCTTCTGATTGGCGGCGGTCTGCGGCGGCGGCGCCTTGCGCATGAACTTACCCGTCGCGCTGTTCTGGGTGATATCGCCGCGCTCCACCAGCGTCGTCAGCGCGGTGCGCAATGTCGCTTCATCGGTGCCCAGGTCGCTCGCCAGATCGCCGAGACGGTTGAGGGACAGCTTGGTGCCCGTGACGATATCGCGCAGCGGGTCGATCAGGGTCTGCACCGGCTCGGGCAGGGCCGTGTCGGCCAGCTTTTCATCGATCAGCGGTGCGACCGGCCGTTCGGCATCAAGCGCCGGGTTGCGCAGCTCGGGTTCCAGCAGGCGCGGATCGATCGGCGCCGGGCTCGCTTGCGCCGGATCGCCCACCTTGCCGCGGATCGTGTCGATGGCTTCGCCCACGGTTTTGCCGCCGCCGAGATATCCGGGGTTCTGGCGGATCGCCTTTGCGGAAAAGAACGCTGACACCGGCGCATCGCGCGGTGCGCGCAGCAGCTCCACCGCCTTGCCCACCCCGGCGAAGTGGGCGAGGTAGAGGTTGCCCTGATCGGCCGGCAGGCCTGCACGCTGCAACGCCGCGCCGTTATCGGCCAGCAGGCGGTCCATCAGCGCTTCCTGCACGTTCCCGTCGAACTTGCGGTTGCTGTTCCACGCCGCCGCCGCCGCCGCATCGCCGCCGCCATAGACGCGCTTGTAAAGCCCCTTGAAGGTGTCCTCGATAAACTGATACCGGCCCGCCGCGCTCGATCCCATGCGGTTGGTGGCAAAGTCGTTGCCGCCGCTTTCCGGCCCGGCAATCGCGGCCTTGACCGCTGCCGGATCATAGCCGCTTCCTGCCACCGGGCGCGGCGCGGGCGAGGCAGGCGGCACGGGGCTGGCGGCATCGGTCAGCTCTTCCGGCCGGGCGATGCGCCCTTCCTCGAGCGCGCGCAGGGCCGCCTCCATCTTGGAAACATGGGTGTCCATCCCCTCATGGGTGCGGACATAGGGGCTGGCGTCATCGACCTCGCCCGCGCGGCGCAGCACGAACAGCGCGGCCTCTTCCTCGGGCGTGCGCAGGTTAGCGGGCGTCATGTCCTCGAAGGCGCGGGCCATCGCCTTGGCTTCGGCATTCGGATCGATCGCGCCGGCGATCTTGGGCAGGACGAAGCGTCCCCCTTCGAACACACCCTGAAAACCAGCGCCGCCGATGGCTGCGCCGCCGACCAGCATGGCGGCTTCGCCCAGCGTCACATCGCGGCGGCCCAGATCCTCGCGCTGCGCCTGCACGCCGGGAAGCTGGACCGTCTGTATTGCGGCCTGCGTCAGCGCCTGGTTGATGATGCGCGCCGCCACCGTCTTGCCGACGCCGCCCAGCGGCAAGGTGGAGATATTGACCGGATCGCGCATCGCCCCGATCGATGCACCGGCGAGCCCGGCGGCAAAGTTGCCGCGCGACATGGTTTCTTCGGCCTGCTCGATTTCGCCGCGCTTGGTGGCGCGCCACTGGGTTTCGAACTCGGCTGCGGTCGCCGGCAATTCCTTGAACCGGCCTTGCCGCTGAAAGCGGGCCACGTCGCGCCACACCGATGCCGGATCAACCGTCCCGCGCTGCGGGTTTATGTAGCGCGTGAAGTTGCTTTCCGGCTGCAATTCCAGCAGCGCGTCGATCACCGGCTTGTAGGCATCGACTTGGAAATCCTGCGTCGCGGTCGCGGTGTCCGCAATGCCGACGTCGATCCCCGCCAGGAACGTATCCAGCGCGCCGGGCGCATCGCGCGTATCGGCGGCCGGGCGCGCTTCGCGCCGCTGGTCGATATCGGGCCGCACCGGGGCGACTGCGAGCGGACCGTCGTTCACTGGCCCAGCCTCACACGGTAATTGCGGCCATCCTTGGCCTTGATCGATGCGCCTGCGACCGTTTCCCACTCATACCATCCGCCGCCGACAGCCACCGGGATGGCGCGGTAAAGATTGGCGGCGGACCCATCGGGATTGACCGGCGGATTTTTTGCGCTGCGCAGCTCGACCGTCAGGCGGCGCTTGAACTCGGCCTCGTTGATGGTCGGCGGCAACACATAGGCGCGGCCGTTCCAGTCCTCGATCCCGCCGATCAGGAACTTTTGTCCCCCGCGCATGATGTATCCGCCGCCCAGCGCGTGCGCCACAGCCGACTTGAACGAACGGTCGGCGCCCTCGCCTGGCGCAAAGGTGCTGGCATCCGGCCGGCCCTGCGCGGCAAGGTTGCCCGCGATGAACTGCCGGTAGGTTTCGCGCGTCGCCAGTTTCAGATCGTCGTCATATTCGCGCAGCGCATAGGTGATGTTGCTGTCGAACTGCGCCATCTGCGCCTCGATTTCGACGTCGAGATTGGTGAAGAACTTGGGATTGTTCGCCAGCGCCTTCTTGCCCTGGCGCACCGTCGCCCGCACGCCGGGCCGCAACATCGCCATGGTCTGAAAGGTCGGATCGTTCGGCGCCAGCTGCTGCGCCATGCGCGAACGGGCGTAAGGATCGCGCACCTTGTCGAGCTGGTCGATCACTTGCAGCTCGCCTGACGGCGTGCCCAGCTGCTGCTGCAATTCGCGCAGCTCCACGTCCATGAACCCGGCATCCTCGCCGCGTCCGTTCATCCAGTCCGCGCGCGCGTTCCAGCTAGCCCCGTCGGCCAGATCGATGATCGGCGGCGCGCCGGCGCCGCCGCGCCGTGCTGCCTGCGTCACCGGGTCGCGCGCTTCCTCGCTCGCCCAGCCCGGCGATACCTTGCGCAGATAGGCCAGCTCGAGATTTTGCTCGGGCGTGCGCTTGCCCGCCGCCGCCAGCGCCGCGATGCGCTGTTCGCGCTGCAACGCGGTGGCATTTTCCGGCCCCCACACACGGGCGAATTGCTTGTTGGCCTTGAGCCCGACAAGCTCGAGCACCAGATCTTCCTTCCCCAGCGTCTGCGCCTGCGCAATCGCCTGGTCATAGGCGGTGTCGTCCTCGATCAGGCCCATGCTTTCGGCCTGCTTGAAGGTCGCAATCTGCCCGCGCAGCGTCGCCAGCGCTTCGGTCTGCTCGCGCTCGCGCTGCGCGGCGACGCGGCGGATTTCGACGTCGGCCCCGTTGCGCAGCGCCTCGACCTGATCGCCGGTAATCACCCCGTCGAACGCGCCGCTATCGATCAGCGCCATGGCCGCTTCCGGGTCGCGGTCTGTCATGCCCCGGATGAAGGCAACGCCGAAACGCTGTTCGGTGTCGTCGATCAGCTGCTGCTTGACCTTATCGGAGGTCTGCATCGCGTTGATCGCATCGACCTGCAACTTGAGCTCGAGCTTGTAATCGTCAGGCTTCTCGAGCCGCCGCACCCGCCCTTCGGCAATGCCGCGCTGTTCCTCGAAACCCTCGACCGCGATTTCCTGTCCGCGCAGGAATTCATAATCCGCCTCGCGCGTGCGCAGGGTGCCGCCCCACTCGGCAAGGCGCGCGCGCCCCTGCTGGCGCAGCCGCTCGCTCGACAGCGTGCCCAGCATCGCCTCTTCGCGCTTCTGCAATTCTGCGGCGATGCGCTGGGCATGGCCGGGCTCGTCGCTCAGCCGCCCATCGCGGGCCAGCGTGCCCAGCTCTTCGCGCGCCTTGGCATCCTCGACGAGGAACGCCGACCATTCGGCATTGTCGCGCAGGTTGCGGTCTAGCCGCGCATCCTCGAGCTTTTCCTGCTGGACCAGCGCCGCGCCTTGCGTGATCGCGTCGGCCACGCCCGCGCCCATGCTCTCGGCCGAGACACCGGGAAGCCCGGCCCCGGGCTGCACGCGGACACGCGAGGTATAGCCAACCTCTTCAACCATGCGCGGCCCCCAGCAAAAGTGGGAACCGGTTTTGCGGTTCGGGGGACGCGCCTCTACCCATCAGCGCGCTTTTCCTGCGCCCAGTCGCTCTTGACCTTGAACGCGGCCATGCCTGCGCCGAGCACGCCTTCAAGCAGCGCCATCTTGCCTTCGCGGCGCTTGTCGCTGGCCTGCACCTGAATGGACCGTGCGCGCAGATCGCCCTGACGGCGCATTTCCATCACATCGAGCGCGGCATCAATCTGGCTCTGGCGCAGCGCATCGAGCGCCGTGCCGGTGCCACCTTCCAGCCCGTTGGAAACCTGCGCGGCCAGCTGGTTGCCGATCGCCCCGCGCGCCTCGTCGCGCAGCCGGTTGCGGTCCTCAAGATCGCTGCGCAGCCCCTCGCGCGCCTGTTCATCAAGCCGCCGCGCACTGCGATCAGCCGCTTTCTTGGCCGCCACGCCTTTCAGCAGCGGACTGGCAGCCATCGCCAGCGCAAGGAAAGGAAATGCCATCAGCGAGCCTCCTTGCGGCCTACCGCTGCGCTACTTGAGGTCTTGATGCGCTCAAACATCATGTAGGTTTCGCCCGCACCGCCGAACTTGCGCAGCAGGTGCGCAGGCTCAAAGCCGAGCATCAGGCACCAGCGAACCTCGGGCGTCGGTTCGGCCAATGCCGCCGACATGCCGCTGATCCCGCCGCCGTAATCATGCGAGCGCGCCAGCACTTCAAGC
Organism: Porphyrobacter sp.; assembly: GCA_041639595.1. Taxonomy (GTDB): domain Bacteria; phylum Pseudomonadota; class Alphaproteobacteria; order Sphingomonadales; family Sphingomonadaceae; genus Erythrobacter. The sequence continues at coordinate 3,508 of JBEQBX010000059.1, read as the reverse complement.
CGGTCGAGCCTGCAATCGGCCACCACGTCCCGCACAAACCGGGTCAGTGCCAGATGATCGCGGCCGATCCCCTTGGCCAGCAGCGCCCAGGCGGTGCCATGCCGGCCGGGGAAAGCCTCGTTGAAACCGAAGCAGGCGAGCACGCTGCCATCCGCCCGGCGCGCGGTCCATGCCACCGGCTGCGCGGCGAGGCTCAGCGCCGTTTCCTCGTCAGGCGTCGCATCCACGCCTAGGAACGTCGTCTGGGTGTCCTGCACGTCGATCGCGAACAGGTCATCCGGCTGCATCCGCGAAAAATGCAGGCCATCGCTCGGCAGCCAATCGAGAAGCGGAACGCTACACATCGGCCGTGCTCACATCCATGTTGTGCGCCACCAGCGTGATGGTGGCAGGCAGCGGCTTGTCGCTGATCCATGTAGCCCGGCCCTCGCGGTCGAACTCGGCATCGACCAGCCCGCCGGCATTCCCCGAAAACAGCGGCACCTGTTCATCCATCGCCTGGTTGGCGGCGCGCAGCACCAGCTCTTCGGGCGTGCCGCCTGGCGCAGTGATCGACAGGCCCAGCGTTTCCAGAACGCGCGTGATGACATTGACAACACGCTGGCGCAGCCCTGCGGTGCTGCCTTTGCCGTCGCGCAATTCCGGCCGCATCGTCGTCGCAATCGCTGTGTATGGCAGCCCGACCACCAGCTTGAAAGCGACCGACGGCACGTTGCCGGCCGGCAAGGTCAGCAGGCCGCCCGGCGCCACCACAAGCCCCTTGGCGACCACCCCGTTGATCAGCGCGTCGACCGTCTGTCCGCCCAGATGCGGCACGTTGACCGTGCTTGTGCCTGCTGCCAGATCGAAAGTTACGCCGCCATCGACATAGAAGCTTTCCTCGATCGGCGTGCCCAGCTCGCGCCAGGCGGTCTGCCGCCAGATTTCCCTGACCAGCGTGCCCGTCCCGTCCGTGCGCTCGACCAGCAGCCAGATATCATCCGCCTGCCCCGATGAATTCACGATCGACACAGCAGACAGCGCACGCGCGCCGCCGCCCAGCTTGAACCGCGTCCATCCGCGCACGTCGGCGCGCGTCTTGGCATGGACCATCATCTGGCCATCGCCGCGCACGGCATAGACCAGCGCGTGCGGCACCCGCTGGAAACCGAGCTGGCGAATGCCGCCGGCCGTGATGTGGCGGCTTGTCGCGTTCAGATCCGGCGCGTCGTAACGGTCGCGCCCGAAGTCGTAATCGGCGCTGCGCACCCGCCGCCCGCCGCGCTCGACAAACACCGTTTCTGTCCCGATCTTGACCGGAAACACCGCCTGGCTGCCGTAATAGCTTTGCGGGTCCGCCTGGATATTCGTGCCGCTGAACGCCGTGCCGTTCGCCTGCGGTCCAATCGCCATTTCAAGATTGGCCGTGCCGATCAGCAGCTGCCGGTCGGCGCTGACCCACAAGGGCGGGTCGGAAATGCTGATGGTGCGCCGGAACGCCAGGTCGGTTTCGATCCTGCCGCTTTCGGTAAAGGCCGAATAATTGACGCGCCCGCCGCCGAAATCCCCGGCAACCGAACCATAGATATCGATGCCCTTGAAGTGGATCAGCCGGCCCTGGAACAACGCCACCAGACTGGGCCAGCCTTCGGCCACGCTCCACGCCTGATGCGCCCACTTTTCCGATGGCACGCTGGTCAGGCTGTCGGGCAGGCGGCGGATGATGGTCGCGGTCGCACTCGTCGCGCTGGCGACGGCGGTGATCCGCGCAATGCCGAAACGGTCATGGCGGTAAATCCAGCGGATACCGAACGGCCCCTTGTCGTTGACAAGATCCTTTTCGTTCATGCCATCCCAGGCGCTGCCCTCGGAATGCTCGGGCTCGATGCTCCCGGTCGTCCCAGCGGTCGCCGCCTGATACACCCGCCCGCGGTTGCGCATCGTCTGGTTGACCGCGATATCCTTCATCCCCGGTTCCCACTGGGTGACGTCGGAAAAATCCTTGGCCTCGATACGGATCAGCGCGCCGACATGGCCGCTCACGAACACCGGGCCCGAAGCTGTCAGCGTCACGCCCGAACCGCTCACCCCGCTTGCGGTGATGGTCAGGGCTGCATCGGTGTTGACGTCGAGGAACGGGCCGAACTGGTTATCGATCGTCTCGAGCGTGAAGGTGGCCGGCGTGTCCCGGCGGAGCGCGCGCGGGGCATAGGACTGGTGCGCCAGATATTGCCGGTCAAAGCTTTGCTGCGCCGAAAGGAACGGCGCAACGCTGGCCGGAAACGGCGTGGTAACCTCGTAAGCCACGCCCGGCGATGTTTCGATGCGCGCCTCGTTGGTGTAGAAACGCAGCGCCAGATCGCTCCATTCGATCAGGTATTCCTGCTCGATCGAAGGACGGAACGCGGTCAGCCAGGACGCCGTCAACGCGGCGCGCGATACCATTTCGAAGCCCTGCCGCTTGACCAGCGGGCCTTCATTGATCGCCACCCAGTTTTCACAGATCGACAGGCCGAAGGCGTACTGATCGGTATCGATCCGCCCATCAAGATGCGGGTCAAGCTCGCCCGCCATGAACCCGGTGACGATATGCCGGCGGCTCACCACCAGCCTCCGCCGCCGGAACCGAAGCCGTAATCGGCATGGCCCACGCCGCTGACGGAACCCAGCCAGCGGTTGCGCACCCAGTCGCTTTCATAGAACTCGATCGGCGGGTTTTCCATCGCATCGACCCGGCGCGCTTCGGCCAGAGCGTCCCGGTATTTTTCCCAGTTAAGATCTTCCTTGAACATGCTTCCGGCGATGCGGTTGCCGATGGCGCAGGCAATGCGCAGCGCGAAGGCCTTGGCGAACAGCGGATCGAACAGCGCCGGTTCTTCGATATCGGCGAGGTATCGGATCTTGAGCGGGCCGGTGTGATCGGCATTGATCGCACGGCCTTCCAGCTGCCAGCGGTCACGCGCCAGATCGTAGATTTCGATCAGCCGGATGCAATCGGCCGGGATCTGGTAACGGGTTTGGAACTGGTGCACGGGCGGTTCGGCCAGCGCGGCCAGCTGCTCGCGCTTCATGGCAAAATTCCATGCCCCGTCACGCAAGGCGGCCAGGCGCTCCATGTCCCACACCGATGCCACCGCGCGGCCCAGCGTCGTGTCATCCTCGGGCGTGGTCAGACGCGCGGCGGTGCCGACAGTGGTAGCGGCCAGATTGGCAATGGCGACATAGCTGGACACGGCGGCGGCGGTCCCGCCTTATGCCAGCGGCGGCCAGGGCTCGGCGAGGATCTTGGCCTTGATGTTGTCGAGCAGGATGATCACGTCGCCGCGCGCCAGACTGGTTGCGCTGGTGACGTCGATGTTGACCGAAATGGTTTCGGGCTGCGCCTCGGCCGCACCGGCTGCAATGGCGATCTGAGCCCGGTTGGTTTCGCCGCGCTTCGCAGTGTATTTGTAGGCTGGCATGGCTCGCTCCCTTGCGGATCAGTGTCGTGGAGGTTTGGGGAGGCGGCGGCCCATGGAGTGCCGCCGCC